>MERK01000132.1 GCA_001770575.1 Betaproteobacteria bacterium RIFCSPLOWO2_12_FULL_64_23 | reverse complement strand
GGCCGGGCTCCGGTCGCATCCCCATCTATCGATGGGGCCCCTGCTCCGCGTCGCCGGCCACCACCCCTTGCGGGGATGCGACCGCCCGCGATTGCCGCTGGACGCCGACAACGCCAAGGCGCAATTCACGACTTCGGTTCGGAAGCGGCGGCATGAGCACCGCAATCGAACTCAAGGCGGTGACGAAAAGCTTCGGCAATACCGCGATCATCCGCGGCGTCGATCTCGCTGTTCCCCGCGGCGAGCGCCACGCCATCATCGGCCCCAACGGCGCGGGCAAGTCCACGCTGTTCAACCTGATCAGCGGGCGCTACCCGGTATCGCACGGCGACATTCTGCTCAACGGCGAGAACGTCACCGGACTGAAGCCGTTCCAGATCAATCGCAAAGGCCTGTCGCGCAGCTTCCAGGTCACCAATATCTTCCAGCGCATGTCGGTGTTCGAGAACGTCCGCTGCGCCGTGCTCTGGTCGCTGGGCTACAAGTACTCCTTCTGGCACCGGCTGGGCGGCCTGAAGGACGCCAATCGACGCGCCGAGGAAGTGATGGAATCGATCGGACTGAAGCAGCGCCGCGATACGTCTGCCGGCGTGCTCTCCTACGCCGAGCAACGCGCGCTGGAAATCGGCATCACCATCGCCGGCGGCGCCGAGGTGATCCTGCTCGACGAGCCCACCGCCGGCATGAGCCGTACCGAGACCGCCGATGCGGTCGAGTTGATCCGCAAGGTGAGCCAGGGCAAGACCCTGATCATGGTCGAGCACGACATGGGCGTGGTGTTCGATCTCGCCGACCGCATATCGGTGCTGGTGTACGGCGAGCTCATCGCCAGCGACGTGCCGCAGAACATCCGCGGCAACAAGGCGGTGCAGGAAGCGTATCTCGGAACTGTGGAGCACTGAGACTATGCTCGAAGTCCAGAACCTGCACGCCTACTACGGCAAGAGCCACATCCTGCACGGCGTACATATGCAGGTGGGCGCAGGCGAGATCGTCAGCCTCCTCGGCAGAAACGGCGTCGGCCGCTCCACCACCATCAAGGCCATCATGGGTCAGGTCGAGGCCGGGGGTTCCGTGCGCTTCAAGAACGCGCAGATGCTGGGGAAAAAGGCCTACCAGATCGCACGCCACGGCCTGGGCTATGTGCCGGAGAACCGCGACATCTTTCCTACGCTCACGGTGGAGCAGAATCTGCTCCTCGGCATGAAAAGCAGCAAGCCCGACAAGTCCGCGCGCTGGAACCTGGCCGACATGTACCGCCTGTTTCCGCTGCTGCAGGAGCGCGCCCGGGTCGAGGCCGGCATGATCTCCGGCGGCGAGCAGCAGATGCTGACGCTGTGCCGCACCCTGATGGGCGACCCCGACCTGATCATGATCGACGAACCCACCGAAGGCCTGGCGCCGAAGATCGTCGAGCTGGTGGCCGAGCTGTTCAACGAAATCAAGAATCGCGGCGTGTCCATCCTGCTGGTGGAGCAGAAGCTGGCGATCGCGCTCAACATTTCGCAGCGCCTGTACGTCATGGGCCACGGCCGCATCGTGTTCGAAGGCACGCCGCAGGAGCTGCGCGAAAATAGTACAATCCGCAAGGAATGGCTCGAGGTATGACCTTCGAGTCCTGAACAATCGAATTCACCGCAGAGGACACAAGGCGGAGAATTTTTTCCTGGTTTTCCCCGCGTCCTCCGCGCCCTTTGCGGTTCAAGTCTTTTCTCGGGAGTCCCCATGAGCGCAAATTTCGAAGTCAAAGGCAGCATCGCCGTCATCACCCTGAACAACCCGCCGGTCAACGGCCTCGGCCACGCCACCCGCGCCGGCATTTACGACGGGCTGAAGAAGGCGATGAGCAAGAGAGCCGTCAAGGCGGTCGTGATCACCGGCGCCGGCAAGGCCTTCTCCGGCGGCGCCGACATCAAGGAATTCAACACGCCCAAGAGTTCGGCCGAACCGACGCTGCACACGGTGATCGCCGCAATCGAGGCGGCCGACAAGCCGGTGATCGCCGCGGTCCACTCGGTGGCGATGGGCGGCGGCCTGGAACTCGCGCTCGCCTGCCACTACCGCGTGGCCTCGCCCGGGGCGCAGATCGCGCTCCCCGAAGTGAAGCTCGGCCTGCTCCCCGGCGCGGGCGGCACCCAGCGGCTGCCGCGGGTGGTCGGCGTGGAAACCGCGCTCAACATGATCGTTTCCGGCAATTCGGTGTTGTCGGAAAAGCTCGCCGGTACCAAGCTGTTCGACCAGATGATCGAGGGCGACCTGATGGCGGGCGCCATCGCCTTCGCCGAAAAAGTCGCCGCTGCCCGGCCTTTGCCCAGGGTGCGCGACATCAAGGTCGACTATCCCAACCACGAGGCCTTCTTCCAGTTCGCGCGCAACACCGTAGGTGCGGTGGCGAAGAATTTCCCCGCGCCGCTCAAATGCGTCGACTGCGTGGCCGCCGCGGCGAGCATGAAATTCGATGACGGCCTGAAGGTGGAGCGCGACAATTTCCTCGCGCTGATGCAGACTACCGAAAGCAAGGCGCTGCGCCATTTCTTCTTCGGCGAGCGCGCCGCCTCCAAGATCCCCGATGTGCCGGAGGACACGCCCAGGCGGCCGATCAAGTCGGCCGCGATCATCGGCGCCGGCACCATGGGCGGCGGCATCGCGATGAACTTCGCCAACGCCGGCATCCCGGTCACGTTGCTGGAGATGAAGCAGGAGGCGCTGGACAAGGGCCTCGCCACGGTGCGCAAGAACTACGAGAACACGATGAAGAAAGGCCGGCTGACGCAGCAGCAGTTCGACCAGCGCATCGGCCTGATCAAAGGCACCCTCGCCTACGACGACCTGAAGAACGCCGACATCGTGATCGAGGCGGTATTCGAGGACATGGGCGTGAAGGAAAAAGTGTTCGCGAAGCTGGACCAGGTGATGAAACCCGGCGCGATCCTCGCTTCCAACACCTCCACGCTGGACCTGAACAAGATAGCTTCGTTCACCAAACGGCCGCAGGACGTGATCGGCACGCATTTCTTCAGCCCGGCCAACGTGATGAAGCTGCTGGAAATCGTGCGCGGCGAAAACACCGCCAGGGACGTGCTCGCCACCACCATGGCGCTGTCGAAGAAAATCAAAAAAACCGGCGTGGTCTCGGGCGTGTGCGACGGCTTTATCGGCAACCGCATGATCGAGCAGTATTCGCGCCAGGCCGGCTTCCTGCTCGAGGAAGGCTGCCTGCCGGAGCAAGTGGACAAGGCGATCGAGAAGTTCGGCTTCGCCATGGGTCCGTTTCGCATGGGCGACATGGCCGGCAACGACATCGGCTGGGCCATCCGCAAGCGCCGCTACACCGAGCGCCCGGACATGAAATATTCCAAGACCGCCGACCTGCTGTGCGAACTGGGCCGCTACGGCCAGAAGACCGGCGCCGGCTGGTACGACTACAAGCCGGGCGACCGCAAACCCTATCCGTCGCAGCTGGTCAACGACATGATCGTCAAGCACTCCAGCGACATCAAGGTGAAGCGGCGCAAGGTCAGCGATCAGGAGATCGTCGAAAGGCTGGTATACGCGATGGTCAACGAAGCCGCGCGCATCCTCGAGGAAGGCATTGCGCAAAGGGCCTCGGATATCGACATGGTGTATCTCACCGGCTACGGCTTCCCGCTGCACCGCGGCGGCCCCATGTTCTACGCCGACACCGTGGGCCTGCCCAACGTGGTCGCGGCGATGAAACAATACGCCAAGGGCCGTCATGGCGAATTCTGGAAGCCGGCGCCGCTGCTGGCCAAACTCGCGAAAAAAGGAAAGACATTCAATTGAATTGCACTATGCGTGGCGCGTTAATTCGCGCCCCTCGTCCTGGCAATACTGGGAGCTTGCGCGGACGGCGACCCGTCCGCGCGGATCGTCGATTGTGCACGGACGATGAAACCGTCCGCGCACAATCGGCGATCTTGGATAAAACCACGCCGTGTTCGGTGTTAACCAGAACCGTGTTTTTTGAACGGATGCGCTTTTCATCCGTTCAAAAAACACGGTTGGCGCGCGCGAGCGCGCAAGTCCGCTCGTCGCCATGTGACGGTATTTGATATGGCGTACGTAGTAAGCATATAGACGCATTTTCAGGAGATCATCATGACTGACGCCGTTATCGTTTCCACCGCACGTACCGGCCTTGCCAAGTCCTGGCGCGGCGCCCTCAACATGACCCACGGCGCCACCATGGGCGGGCACGTGGTCAAGCACGCCATGGAGCGCGCCAACATCGACCCGGCCGAAGTCGAGGACGTGCTCATGGGCTGCGCCACCCCGGAAGGGGCGACCGGCGCGAACATCGCGCGCCAGATCGCGCTGCGCGCCGGCTGCCCGGTAACCACCGCCGGCGCCACCGTAAACCGCTTCTGCTCCTCCGGCCTGCAGGCTATCGCCATGGCATCGCAGCGCGTCATCGCCGGCGAGGGCGACATTTTCGTTGCCGGCGGGCTGGAGGCGATCTCCTGCGTGCAGAACGAAATGAATCGGCACATGATCCAGGAGGTGTGGCTGAAGGAAAACAAGCCGGAGATCTACTGGACCATGCTGCAAACCGCCGAACAGGTGGCCAAACGCTACAACATCCCGCGCGAACTGCAGGACCAGTATGGCGCGCGCAGCCAGCAGCGCGCGGCCAGGGCCCAGGCCGATGGCAAATTCGATGACGAGATCGTTCCCTTCACCACCGTCATGGGCGTGGGCGACAAGGACACCGGCATGCTGATGACGCGCGAAGTGACCCTGAGCAAGGATGAAGGCATCCGCGCCGATACCACTTATGAAGGTGTGTCCAAGATCAAACCGGTGTTCCCGGACGGCGTGATTTCCGCCGGCAATGCCAGCCAGTTCTCCGACGGCGCTTCCGCCGCGGTGGTGATGAACGCCAAACTGGCCGAGCAGAAAGGCCTCAAGCCGCTGGGCATCTTCCGCGGCTTCGCCGTGGCCGGCTGCGAACCGGATGAAATGGGCATCGGCCCGGTATTCGCCATCCCGAAGCTGCTCAAGCGCACCGGCGTCAGGCTCGAGGACATCGACCTGTGGGAACTGAACGAAGCTTTCGCGGTGCAGGTGATCTACTGCCGCGACAGGCTGGGCCTTCCCGATGACCGGCTCAACGTGAACGGCGGCGCCATCGCCGTCGGCCATCCTTACGGCATGTCCGGCGCGCGGCTCACCGGCCACGCGCTGATCGAAGGCAAGCGCCGCGGCGCCAAGCTGGTGGTCGTCACCATGTGCATCGGCGGCGGCCAGGGCGCGGCCGGCTTGTTCGAAGTCGTTTAAGGGCGCACATGCCAAGCACGAAAGTAGTCAGCGATATCGCCGGCAGGGTCTGGAAAATCGAAGCCGCGGCGGGCACCAGGGTGGCGCAGGACGATGCCCTGCTCATCCTCGAATCGATGAAAATGGAAATCCCGGTGAACGCTCCGCGCGCGGGCACCGTGATCGAGATCTACTTCACGGAAGGCGAGGTGGTGGGCGAGGGCGACGTGGTCGCGCTCATCGAATAGCGCCCGGCCGCGCCCCCGGGGCGGCGCAGGACGAACTCCTGCGCAGCCTCGATGCGACCTGTCCCGAGGCGCGTGACGAGTGGTTTTAGCCGATAAAACCCGCATCACCATGCCGGGTTAGCGAAATACGATTAGGAAGGGTTCCCCATGAGCGTAAGAAAACTGTTCGACTTGACCGGCAAGGTGGTGCTGATCACCGGCGGCTCGCGCGGCCTGGGACTGCAGATTGCTGAAGCGCTGGGTGAAATGGGCGCCAAGCTCGCCCTGACCGCGCGCAAGGCCGACGAACTGGCGCAGGCCAAGGAGCATCTGCAGCGCATGCAGGTCCAGGTGTTCACCCTGCCCTGCGACCACAGCAAGGCCGCCAGCATCCAGCCCGTGATCGAAAACATCATGCGGCACTATGGGCAAATCGACGTCCTGATCAACAATGCCGGCACCACCTGGGGCGCGCCTGCGGAGGAGCATCCGCTGGAGGCCTGGGAGAAAGTCATGAACCTCAACGTCACCGGCCTGTTCCTGACCACGCAACTGGTGGGCAGGCTGTCGATGATCCCGCGGCGCTACGGCCGCATCGTCAACATCGCCTCCGTCGCCGGATTGCTCGGCAACGACCTGCGCATCCAGCGCTCGCTGGCGTACAACACCAGCAAGGGCGCCGTGGTGAACCTGACGCGCGCGCTCGCCGCCGAATGGGGGCAGTACAACATCACCGTGAACGCCATCGCGCCGGGTTTCTTCCCGTCGAAAATGACGCGGTTTGTCCTGGGGCAGATCGGCGACGCGGCGATTGCGCAGACGCCGCTCGCCCGCCTCGGCGGCGAGGAGGATCTGAAGGGCCTGGCGGCGCTATTCGCCTCCGATGCCTCGGCCCACATCACCGGCCAGATCGTCGCCGTCGACGGCGGCGCCAGTATCATCTGAACCTGCTCGGCATTGCGATCAGCCCGGCCGCGAGGCCGGATATCGATGGCGCATCCGGCGCCAGCTACGGCGCCGGCACAGCTTTTGATATAGGTCAATTTGGCAACTTGCGATATTGGTAGCATCCACTCGGGGGGATCCAAGCAAATAAACGACGGGCCGGTTTGGCTGCTGCCGGAAAACGGCCGCCAAGCGGGCTTGGCCGGGGCCTTGCACGCGTTTCAATGCCGGGCTGGGAGAGCGTCATGTTCAATCAACGCATCAGAAGTGTCATGGAGCGAAAAAAACTGCTTGTCGCTCCGCCGGAAACCACCGTCAGCGACGCCGCCAAGCTGATGGCAAAGAAAAACGTCGGCGCGGTCATGGTCGTCGAAAAAGAGCTCCTGGTGGGGATCTTTACCGAACGCGATGTCGTATTTCGCGTCATCGCGGAAGGACGCGATTCGCTGACCACGCGGCTGGCCGAGGTGATGACGGCCGCGCCGCGCACCGTGGATCCGGACAAGTCATTCGGCTACGCGCTGCTGATGATGCACGAGAACGGCTTTCGCCA
>MERK01000131.1:178-5037 GCA_001770575.1 Betaproteobacteria bacterium RIFCSPLOWO2_12_FULL_64_23 | reverse complement strand
TGCCACATTAATTTCGAAGCATGCCTGCCTTGTAGTCGTAGGAGCGAGCTTGCTCGCGAATTCGATGATTCGCGAGCAAGCTCGCTCCCACATAGCGGCGATGATTCGCGAGCAAGCTCGCTCCCACATAGCGATGATTCGCGAGCAAGCTCGCTCCCACATAGCGGCGCGCCTTGGCGGCGGTCTTGTCGGATGTCATCGCGACCGTGCGTCCTGCCGCGGCCGTCATATCACTACACACAACGCGCCTTCGGCAGCCACTGCTGCGAAGCCAAACATGCCGCCGGAACGGCGCTCACCCCTTCCGCCAATGGCCAAGGCTCGCCTTCACCGTGACACATCACATACAAATGATCCAGCCCCAAGGTCTCTTTTGACGAGCGCATCGAGGCAGTCACTTGCGGCGACTTAGTCAATTTGATTTCAAACCCCAAGCGACAACCGTCCTGAAGGATCAGCAAGTCCAACTCCGCTCCGGCATGCACACCCCAGAAAAACGCCTCACCGCGTTTTGCCCCGCTGCGGCGGATGAGCTCGCGCAAGATGAAGCCTTCCCACGAAGCACCGCATTTCGGGTGCGCCAACAGGGCATCGTGTTCGCCGATTCCGAGCAAGCTATGCAGCAAACCCGTATCCGCTACATAAACCTTGGGGGCCTTTACCTCACGCTTGCCCAGATTCGCATGCCAGGGAGTCAGGCGAAACACCATGAACGTCCCCTCTAATATATCCAGGTAACGCGACACGGTTTTGTCACTCACCCCCAGTGCCCGGGCCAATTCACTGCCATTCCAGGTTTGCCCGTGGTAATGCGCCAACATGGTCCAAAAGCGGCGTAGCGTCGGCGCGGGTAGATGAATACCCAACTGCGGCAAATCGCGTTCGAGATAAGTGCGAATAAATGCCTCGCGCCACTCACGGCTAAGCTCGATATCATCCGCCAGTAAAGCGCGCGGAAAACCACCGCGCAGCCAACGGCTATCGAGCCAATCCGGCGCGGAAGCAAGCGGCGCAATTTCATCCAGCGCGAGCCCATCCAACTCGTGGAACACGACCCTGCCGGCCAGACTCTCGGCGGTAGCTTTCAGCAATTCAGGCGCCGCACTGCCAAGAATCAAGAATCGTGCAGGCGTGCCGGGGCGATCCGCCAACACCCGCAACAACGGGAAAATATCCGGGCGAAGCTGAATCTCATCCAGAACCACCAAACCTTTTAGTTCCCGCAGGACAAAAGCCGGATCGGCAAGCCGTGCCTGATCATCCGGATCCTCCAGATCGAAGTGACGCTTCGGCCCATCCCAATCCGCTTCCAACTGCGTGGCAAGCGTGGTTTTGCCGACTTGCCGAGCGCCCAGAATAGCGACCACCGGGAAATCGACAAGCTGCCGCTTAAGCGACTCAAGATGACGTGTTCGTGGAATCATTGCAGCATAGTATATGAAATGTCGGCATACATATCCGAATTATCATGATTTATGACAAAATAAATTCGGATAGTGGAGTACAAAACGCCTGTAATTGAGGCGTTGCGTACTTCATATTGACAAAAAATAGGTAGAGCAATATACTTGAAGCACCATTCGCCTCCTATACAGGTGAATGGTACTTCACTAAGCTCATCCAAATATCTTGGAGGCCCGCTCGCATGAACCAGTCCATGGAACTTGCCGTCGTTCGCGAGGCGCTGCAGTCGCGCCTGCTTGTCGAACTGATGGGCAATGCGATGCACAAGGAGCTGGTGCTCAAGGGCGGCATGGCGATGCGCGCCGTGCACGGCAGCGTGCGCTACACGAAGGACATTGACCTCGATGCGGACCTCAAGCACTCCAAGGAGCGCGTGCGAGGCATTGTCAAGCGCTCTATTGAGCGCGCGGTGGTTTCGGGCCTCATCGCAAACGCCAAGGTCTCGGAGCCAAAACAGACCGAGACCACGCTTCGCTGGAAGATTGTTGGAACCCAGCCGGGTAGCAATGCTCCCATGAATCTGACCGTCGAAGTCTCGCGTCGTGCAAGCATGGCCAACGGTCACATCATCGAAGTGCCGCTGCCAGCCGCTTACGCTGGCGGCGCTGCAGGCGTCAGAGTTCAAGTTCTGGACTCCCAGGCTATTGCGGTCACCAAGGTGTTGGCCCTGACGGACCCTAATCGACTGGCTCCGCGCGACCTCTTCGACCTACACGTGCTTATAGAGGCGCAAGTTGACAATCCGGCTCGCCTCTTTGCCAGCTTGCCAAATGCCAGGGAACGCCTACCACAGGCAATTGCCAAGCTGTGGCCGAAGATTGAGGCTATGACGTATGCACGGTTCAGGAGCGACGTCGTCCCCTACCTGCCTGACAATGTGGCCAAAGCCATCGACGAAGACGTCTTCGATGAGATGCGATTAAAGGTTGGCGCCAGCGTCGAAAAGTGGCTAAAAGCCGCGACCGAAGCGCCGGTGACGACTGGCCTTGCGACTAAGCCGCCCGGAGTCGAGTCATGAACGACCCCAGCCTCCGCCAACACCCAAACGCATCAACCGCCGTAGCGGCCGGAACCGGTCAGCGTGGGGGTGCCGACTGGAAGTTCGCTCTCCTGGGTGGCCTCGCCGGCCAAAGCGCCCGCCGCATTTTTACTGCGGCCGAGTTCCGTCGCTTCGTCCAGGGCTACCGGCCGAGCGCCTCGGCGAGCACGGCGCGCACCGTCTCGGAGATGCTGGTCTCGGCCGGCGCACTGCGCCGTGTGTCCTCCGGCGTCTTCCTCAACCGCCGAGCGGCGCCACCGGCTGAGCTGACAGAAGTCGCAGCGCACATCCGCGCGGGTGCGGTCGTTTCGCTGCACTCGGTGCTGGGTGACTGCGGCTTTCTGAACAACCCGTCAGCTATCGTTGTGGCGGTGCTTCCGACATCAGCAACCAAGCGGCCGCGCCTGGGCGAAGTTGAGACCTCCTCTGGCGACAAGTTCCGCTTCTTCGGCCTTGCCGAGAAGTTCTTCCCCACGACATCCGAAGAGCGCTGGGAAATGTTCCAGCCGGGCCGACCGTGCGAGATGTTCCGACCTGAAGCGGCGCTCCTGCAGTGGCTGCACCTCGCGAGCATGCAGCGCAGCACTCTGAGCATGCCGCCGCTGGACGTCGACATGGAGCAACTCGACGTAGAGCTGTTGGGCAGGTTAGCCGAGCGCTGGGCTATCGGGCGGCATTTCAACGACTGGTTCGCCCAGGCCCAGGCTGCAAACTTCGGCGAAGAGGCCGAGGTGCCCTCATCACCAGAGCCGGCAGCGCCTACTCAGGATGAACTGGACGAGTCTACCGCGGCGCGCGCACGCCTGATGTCCCGCCGCGCGAAGTCACGATGACGGCGGCTGCGCAGGTAGCGTTCAGGTAGTCGTGGGGGACTTATCCGGTCGGCTTTTGACGGATTGCGCCAGCGCGAACTGCTCTGGCGCGAGGCGCGAGGCGCCTATGCTCTTGAGAACGACGGCTTCGCCGGATGGCTCGCATGCGAAGGGGGTCGACCTCTGAACCAGTCCCTAACTTAGCCTGTTTAGACAGGTTAAGTCAGGGGCTTGGGCTCACAAGGCCGGCTTTTTCTTGACAACCACTCCTCTGCGCGCCAGGCCGAGCTTCCGCTGGAAAGAAAAAAGGCGGCTTGCGCCGCCTTTTTTCCCAACTACTTCATCTATGCGCCAGCCCGCACGGGTGCTGCCACCCGTGGCGAACTAAGCCAGACGATTACTCCGAGCCATGAATGATGGAGAAGTTACCGTTGGGGTTGAACACGTAGGTCTGCACGTCCATGCCGTTCGTCGGCGCAGTGATGCGGATACGCGGACGAGCTGTATCTGCCATCGTACCGAGCGCTGCTTCGATCTCCGTGGCGTTCAGCGTGGCCGCCCCACCCGATGCGAGCGCAGGAACCAACACTGCCGCTGTACCGGCGACGCCAGTCGTTTCATCAATCACCGCTCCGCTAATCGCGGCTGAAACCGTACCGGTGTTGATGATGCGCAGTATCGTCGTCCAACCCGTCACCGCAGCCGGCACATAGTTGCGCACATCAACTTGCGAGCCGTTATATTGCAAGGTGTAGAGCGAGCCCGCCGCCGTCGTCGCCGCGTCGGTGCCGGTCGCCTTGCCGAAAGTGAAACTCGCGGTCGGCGTGCCAAGCGGTATCTGAGCCGTCGTCGCCGGCACGGTATAGCAGAGGTAGTTATTCGTGGCCGTTGCAGGTATGGTTCCGCCCGTGAACGTAAAGGTGGTCAGCGCGGTGTTCAACGTGCCAGCGGCGCCGGCCACGATCGCTGTCGTGCACGTGACGTCCGTCGCAATCGTCATCGTCGAGGTACCCTTGAAGGAACCTGTTACCGTGCCAGACAGGGTAGTTACCGTTTGGGAGTTGGCGACCGAATAGACGGTAGCCCCGTCTTTCATCATAGCCGTTGTCGCGGAGTCCGTGAACTTGAACGCACCGAGGTTCACGACCGTCGCGCTGTTCGCGTTGGACAAGGTCGCACCCGGGGTAGTAAAGCGGGAGCCTGGAGCGGTGGCCGTCAGGTCAACTCTTTGCGTCTCCACAATGGCAAGCGAAGAGGACGCAGTCACCGTACCCGTGATAGCTTGGGCGCCGACCGCTATGTTCAGCGCGGTGCTCAAACCGTTGTCCAGATCGGCAGGTAGCGCAGTGCCAGTGTTGGCGGTTACCGCGCTGCTCGCCACCGAAGCCTGCATGGACACGGCGCCGCCCACGGTGGCCAGCGTGGTATTGACATCCTTGATAGAGCCCGCCGTCGGGGTCCAGGTCAGCGTGCCGCCGACGCCGATAACCACGTTGGCGGTTGGGTTAGTGTTAGTGAGCGTGATTTGCACAGTGGTCTTGTCA
>MERK01000131.1:0-147 GCA_001770575.1 Betaproteobacteria bacterium RIFCSPLOWO2_12_FULL_64_23 | reverse complement strand
CCGCGATACCGCCGCCCAAGACGTACTCTCCAGAAAGCGGGTCAATAGCCAGCGTCCCGCCGGCTATCCGATGGTAGGTGTAGATGATACCGCCTGGATTGACGACGATCCCGCCAGGTGTATTAAACGTATAAACAACAGGCGTGG
>MERK01000130.1:1685-21241 GCA_001770575.1 Betaproteobacteria bacterium RIFCSPLOWO2_12_FULL_64_23 | reverse complement strand
CGGTATCCAGGGAGGAGGGCAACCTCCGCTCGGCGCACAATATACCCGAATAACCGGGACGAGGGGCGATTGGCCAGGGGCCTGCCTGATCGTGTTTTTTGCGCTGCCCCGAGCGAGCGCTCTTTGGCCGATGACTCTTGCGACGGGTTTTAACCGTCAAGCAAGCCCTGCTCCTCGAGGTGGCGCAGCACCTGCGCGCCCAGGTCGGGCGCGAAGCAATCGAATGCTTTCGGCTCCGGCATCGCGCGCAGCCAGGTGAGCTGGCGCTTGGCGAGTTGGCGCGTGGCGTAGACGCCCCGGTCGCGCAGCGCGGCGCGGTCATACGCGCCCTCGAGATGTTCCCAGGCCTGGCGATAGCCGACGCAGCGCATCGCCGGCAGACTCGGGTCGAGCGCATATTTCGCGCGCAGGGCCGCGAGTTCCTCCACCAGGCCCGCAGCCAGCATGGCTTCGAAGCGCGCCTCGATCCTCCGGTGCAGCAGCGCGCGCTCTGCCGGAACCAGCGCCACGGGTACGAAGCGGTACTGTGCCGCATCGGCGATGCGCGCGCCCTGCAGCGCCGACAGCGGCTTGCCGGTAATGCGGAAAACTTCCAGCGCGCGCTGGATGCGCTGCACGTCGCCCGGCTTGAGCCGGGCGGCCGTAGTCGCGTCGATGCGCGCCAGTTCGGCGTGCAATGCGGGCCAGCCGTGTTCGTTCGCCTGCGCTTCGATCGCGGCGCGCACCGCGGCGTCGGCCTGCGGCAGGTGCGACAGGCCCTCGCGCAGCGCCTTGAAGTAAAGCATGGTGCCGCCGGCCAGCAGCGGCACCCGTCCGCGCGCGGCAATCTCCCGCATCAAACGCGTCGCATCGGCGCGGAACTGCGCGGCCGAATAGCTCCGGTCGGGATCGATCACGTCGATCAGATGATGCGGCACCGCTACGCGCTCGGCCGACGCGGGCTTGGCTGTGCCCACGTCCATGCCGCGATATACCTGCGCCGAATCCACGCTGATGATTTCCACCGGAAAACGCTTGGCGATCGCTAGCGCGAGCGCGCTCTTGCCGCCGGCGGTCGGCCCCATCAGCAAAATGGCCGCGGGCAATGTGGCGGCCTGGGCGCGGGTCATGCGAGCGAACGCCGGTTCAGCGCGAGGCCGCCGGGCTCAGCCCGGCGCGCCGCGCAGGCGCCGCGCCTCGTAGGCCTGCAGGTGGCAATACGCAGCGGCGAGCAGGCCTGTGTCGGCGCCGGCGGCGCGCGCACGCCGCAGCATGTCGCCGACGATGTGATCGGCTTCGACGCGCCCGCCGGCTTCGATGTCGCGCAGCATGGACGCGGTGAAGGCCGAGCCGCGCGCGAACAGCATGCTCTCGGTCCGCTGCAGGGATTCGGCGCGCGGCGCATGGCCGGCCGCGCCTGCCGCCGCGACGCAGCTGGACAGCGCTGCGCGCATCAACGCTTCCCCGTCCGCGGCGGTGAGAATCTCGCCCACGCTGGCGCGCATCAGGCAGGTCATCGCGGCCAGGCTCGCCAGCAACACGAACTTCTCCCACATGTCCTGCTCGATTTCCGCGCTGAGCTTGCACTCCACCGAGACGCGCGCATAAGCCTGCGCCAGTTGCTGCAACAGGGTCCCGGCGTGCGCGTGGCTGCCCGGGCGCGGGCCGCAGGTGATGCCTTGGAACTGGCTCAGATGGCGAATGCTGCCGTCCGCGTCCAGGGTCGAGGCGATGTAGCAGGTTCCGCCCAGCACGCGCGCGCCGCCGAAAGCCTGCTCCAGCCGGGCGAGCTGCGCCATGCCATTGAGCAGGGGCAGGATCAGGGTATTCGGACCCATTGCAGCGCCGATCGCGGCAATCGATGCGTCGAGGTCGTAGGCCTTGCACGAGAGCATCACCAGGTCGTAGTCCGGCCGCACCGCCTCCTGCAGCAGCGTGCGCACCGGAATCTGCGCATCGCCCAGCGGGCTCTTGATCACGAGCCCGGCCTGCGCCAGCTTTTGCGCGCGCTGCGGCCGCACCAGAAAAGTCACGTCGGCGCCGGCCTGCACCAGACGGCCGCCGAAATAGCCGCCGACCGCGCCGGCGCCGAGAATCAGTAGTTTCATTGCCCCTCTCCGGTTGTAGCGCTTAGCGTCCCCGCAGGAACAGCTTGTCCAGGTCGGCCAGGCTCATCTGGTACCAGGTCGGCCGACCGTGATTGCACTGGCCCGATCGTTCGGTGACTTCCATTTCGCGCAGCAGCGCATTCATTTCCGTCAGCGTCAGCGGCCGATGCGCGCGCACCGCGCCGTGGCAGGCCATGGTCGAGAGCAGCGCGTGCTGGTGCTCGGTGAGCACGCGGCTGCCGCCGAACTCGCGCACCTCGCGCAGCAGCGCGCGCGCCAGGTCGGCGACGTCGGCCGAGACGAGCATGGACGGCACCGCGCGCACCGCCAGCGCGGTCGGGGACAGCGGCGCCATATCGAAACCCAGCTCGCGCAGCACGCCGGCGTGCTCTTCGGCCGTCGCCACTTCCAGCCGGTCCGCGTTAAAGCTCACCGGTATCAGCAGCTTCTGCATGCTCATGCCCTGCGCATCCAGCGCTGCCTTGAGCCTCTCGTACAGGATGCGCTCGTGCGCCGCGTGCATGTCCACCAGCACCAGGCCCTGCCGGTTCTGCGCCAGGATGTAAATGCCGTGCAATTGCGCGATCGCATGGCCCAGCGGCGAGTCGGTTTCGGCCTGGGAGGGCGCGCCTGCGCGTATGCTCTCGAACGCGGTCCGCGCCGCGCCGCCGGCCGGCGCGGAAAACATCGCCTGATAGGCAGCCGCCGGCTGCGCCACGCCGAGGCTGGACTGGTACGGCGTACGCTGGAAATTCATGCCGCCCGCAGCGGGCAGCGGCTGAACCGCAGCCGCGCTCGCTTTCGCCGCGCTGCCCGAGAGCGCTTTGCTCACGGCGTGGAACACGAACTGGTGGATCGCGCGCGCATCGCGAAACCGCACCTCGGTCTTGGCCGGGTGGACGTTCACGTCCACGCCCAGCGGATCGAGCTCCAGGAACAGCACATAAGCCGCGTGGCGATCGCCATGCAGCATGTCCTGGTAGGCCTGGCGCAGCGCATGCGCGAGCAGCTTGTCGCGCACGAAGCGGCCGTTGACGAACACGAACTGGGCATCGCGCGAACTGCGCGAGAACGCGGGCGAGCCGGCAAAGCCGGACAGCCGCAGGCCGGATGAATGCTCGTCGAACGCGCGCGCCGCGCCGGCAAATTCCTTGCCCGCCACCGCGGCGATGCGCCGCGCGGGGTCACCCGCCTGCAGGTGCGAAATCACCCGGCCGTTATGCCTCAAGCTGAACGCGACATCGGGCCGCGACAGCGCAATGCGCTTGTATACGTCCTCGCAATGACCGAACTCGGTCGCCTCGGTGCGCAGGAATTTGCGCCGCGCCGGCGTATTGAAATACAGGTCGCTGACTTCAACGCTGGTGCCGCCCGGATGCGCGGCGGGCTGCACCGCGCCCTGCTCCCCGCCTTCGGCGCTGAGGCGCCATGCATGTTGCGCTCCCGCGGTTCGGGTAGTGAGCGCGATGCGCGCGACGGAGGCGATCGAGGCCAGGGCCTCGCCGCGAAAGCCGAGCGAGCGCACCTGTTCGAGGTCATCGAGGCTCGCAATCTTGCTGGTGGCGTGGCGCGCGAATGCCAGCGGCAGGTCCTCGGCGTCCATGCCGCCGCCGTTGTCCGTGACCTTGAGTTGCTTGATGCCGCCCTGCATCAGGCTGACGCTGATTTCGCCGGCAGCGGCATCGAGGCTGTTCTCCAGCAGTTCCTTCAGCACCGAGGCCGGTCGTTCCACCACTTCGCCTGCGGCGATCTGGCTGATCAGGGTGTCGGGAAGAAGGCGGATCGAGGGCATGACTTGACGTTTTTTTCTAAGGGTAAGTATAACGGGAACGCAGCGCGCTTGCGGTAACATACGGCCTTCTACTGCAGTCTGGATCTTCTGCCGGAAAGCCATTGATGGAACTGCTGCTGTTTCTCTGGGACCTGCTGGTCCACCTCGATCAGCACCTTGCGCGTCTGCTGCTTGAATACGGCGTCTGGGTCTATCTGCTGCTGTTCCTGATCGTGTTCTGCGAAACCGGCCTGGTGGTGACGCCGTTCCTGCCCGGGGATTCGCTGCTGTTCGTGGCCGGCACGCTGTGGGCGGCGGCCGGCCTGAACGTGCACGCGCTCGCCGCCTTGCTCATTGCCGCCGCGATCCTCGGAAACACGGTCAATTACTGGATCGGCCGCTACCTCGGCCCGAAAGTCTTCCACTGGGAGGACTCGCCCTGGTTCAACCGCAAGGCGCTGGATCGCACGCACGCGTTCTACGAGCGCCACGGAGGCAAGACCATCGTCATCACCCGTTTCGTGCCCATCCTGCGCACCTTTGCGCCCTTTGTCGCCGGGATCGGCAGCATGGCGCATGCGCGCTTCCAGCTGTTCAACATCGCCGGCGGCGTGCTGTGGGTGGGGAGCCTGCTCTATTCCGGGTTCTTCTTCGGCAACATCGGCTTCATCAGGAACAACCTGACGCTGGTGATATTCGGCATTATCGGCCTGTCGCTGGCGCCGATCGCGCTCGAGTACGCGCGGCACCGGCTGCGCCGGGTCTGAGAAGTTGTATACGGCGTCTGAAATGCCGCCGCATGCGACGAACGGACTTGCGCGCTACGCGCGCCAACCGTATTTTTGGTACGGATAAACACCATCCGTACCAAAAATACGGTTATTGGACAAAAGCAACAACGGCTTGGGCTTGTCTTTATACAAGATCGCCGATTGCGTGCGGATGGGTTCATCATCCGTGCGCAATCGGCGATCCGCGCGGACGGCTTTTCGTCCGCGCAAAATCGAAACTATAGTTCAGCGCAAAACCCGCGAAATCAACTCCGCCGGACGTTCGCGGTCAATCGATCGCTGCCAGGGTGGACTTGGCCAGCGGCGGGTTCTTGGCGAAGTAGCGTTTGATGCCTTTGAAAATGGCCTGTGCCATTTTCTCCTGGTAGGCCTCGTCGTTCAACCTGCGTTCCTCTTCCGGATTGCTGATGAAGGCGGTTTCGACCAGGATCGAGGGAACGTCGGGCGCCCGCAACACGGCAAAGCCGGCCTGCTCGACATCGCCCTTGTGCAGCGCGTTGACCCCGCCCAGTTCGGACAGCACCGCCTTGCCCAGCTTCAGGCTGTCGTTGATCTGCGCCGTCAGACTCAGGTCGGCGAGGGTCATCGCCAGATAGCGGTCCTTCACGTCGAGGTTGACTCCGCCGATCAAGTCGGCATTGTTTTCGCGCTTGGCCAGCCAGTTCGCCGCGGTACTGGTGGCGCCGCGCTCGGACAGGGCGAATACCGAGGAGCCGCGCGCGTGCGGCTTGATGAAGGCGTCGGCGTGCACCGACACGAACAGGTCGGCCTGCACCCTGCGCGCTTTTTGCACGCGCACCTGCAGCGGGATGAAATAGTCGCCGTCGCGGGTGAGCACGGCGCGCATATTGGGCTCGGCGTCGATAATCGACTTGAGCTTGCGCGCGATGGTCAGGGTCACGTTCTTCTCGCGGCTGCCCCCCCGTCCTCTGGCGCCCGGGTCCTCGCCGCCGTGCCCGGCGTCGACGACGATGGTCACCAGACGCGCCACCAGCGGCTTGCCTTTGACGGCCTGTTCGGGTCCGGGCGCAGGCGCGAGTCCGGCCTCGAGCCCGGATATCGCCGGCGCGGCGAGTGGCGCAGCTTCGGTTCCCGGCCTTGCCGCTTCGGCCTTCAATTGGGGTTTCTGCAACAGCGCCATGAGCGGATCGACCGGCACCAGCGGGTAGACATCGAGCACCAGGCGATAGCCGTACTCGCCCACGGGCTTGAGCATGAAAATCTGCGGCTGGACCTCGGTCTTGAGGTCGAGCACCAGACGCACCACCCCTGGTTTATAGCGGCCGGCGCGCATTTGTCCGATATAGGGGTCGCTCGGCAGAATTTTATCGGCAATCTCCTGCTGCACGCTGGCGAAGTCCACATCTTCCAGGTCGAGCACCAGGCGATCCGGGTTTTTCACCAGCAGCAATTCATGCCGGATCGGCCGGTCGGCCTCGATGGTGATGCGGGTGTAATCCAGCGCCGGCCAGACGCGCACTGCGCCGATGCGCTCTGCCGCGCCGGCGCTGCCGGCGGCGGCCGTGAACGCCAACAGCAGGAAATTGCAGAAAAATCGCGCGAGCGTAGGTTGAACACCGGGGGCGGTACGTTTCAGGGCGGCAGTTGCAGGAGTCGGTTTAAACATGCGTTGCCACTTTCACTTCCGGCGCGAATGCTCAGGTCACGCCCGTTGCCGGCGAACCCAAGCGCAATGTCGAGATCGGCGACAGGCAATAGTCCGCCCGCTTTTTCCGGCCATTCGACCAGGCATACTGAAGCGCCGTTGAAGTATTCGTTGAAGCCCGCATCACGCCATTCCTTTGGGTTTCGGAAACGATAAAAATCAAAGTGGTACAAGTTTAACCTAGAAACCGTATAAAGTTCAACCAGGGTATAGGTCGGGCTTTTTACGCGGCCGGTATAGCCCAGGCCGCGCAACAGGCCGCGCGCGAAGGTGGTCTTGCCGCTGCCCAGATCGCCGTGCAGATAGAGCAACAGTCCCGGCATGATCACCCGCGCCAGGCGCGCGCCCAGGGCGCGTGTCGCCGCTTCATCGGCCAAATGCATTTCAAGCGTGCTGTGGTTATGATTGGACATGTCCGAGGTGCCCGCGAACTACGATTACGCCCTGCTCGCCCGTGCCATCAAGGCCTGGGGGCGCGAACTCGGCTTGCAGGCGGTGGGCATCGCCGACACCGCTCCCGGTGCTGCGGAAGTCCGCCTCGCCGAGTGGCTCGCCGCCGGTTTCCACGGCGAGATGGATTATATGGCAAGGCACGGTTTGAAACGCGCGCGCCCGGCGCAACTGCGGCCCGGCACGCTACGGGTCATCAGTGCGCGCATGAATTACCAGCCGCGGGCAGCCGCGGGCTGGTCGGTGATCGGCGCTCCCGACAAAGCCTATATCGCGCGCTACGCCACCGGACGCGATTACCACAGGGTGCTGCGCGGCCGGCTGCGACAGCTTGCCCGGCGCATCGAAGGTGAAATCGGCGCCTTCGGCCACCGCGTCTATACCGATTCGGCCCCGGTGATGGAAGTGGAGCTGGCCGCAAGAAGCGGCCTCGGCTGGCGCGGCAAGCACACGCTGCTGCTTTCACGCGATGCCGGTTCGTACTTTTTCCTCGGCGAAATCTACACCGACCTGCCGCTGCCGGCGGACGCTCCGGTGGCAGATCATTGCGGCAGCTGCAGCAAGTGCCTCGACATCTGTCCGACCGGCGCCATCGTTGCTCCCTACCGGGTCGATGCCAGGCGCTGCATTTCCTATCTCACGATCGAGCTGAAAGGCGCCATTCCGCTGGAATTGCGCCCGCTGATCGGCAATCGCGTCTACGGTTGCGACGACTGCCAGCTCGCCTGCCCCTGGAACCGCTACGCCGAAGTAAGCGGCGAGCCCGATTTCCGCGTGCGCCACGGCCTGGACGATGTGCAGCTGGCCGAACTGTTCTCCTGGAACGAGCGCCGGTTCAGCGAGCGCATGGCCGGCAGCGCCATTTACCGCATCGGTTTCGAGCGCTGGTCGCGCAATCTCGCCGTGGGCCTGGGCAACGCGACCGGCAGCGCAGCCGTGGCCGGCGCACTGCGCTCCCGCGCCGAAGATGCGTCAGCACTCGTGCGCGAGCATGTCGCCTGGGCCATGCAGCGCCATGGCGTTCAATTGTCGAGCAGGTCCAACTCCGCCTGAAGCGCCAGCCATTCTTCCTCGGCACGCTCGAGTTCCTGGCGCAATGCGGCTTCGCGCAACAACGCCGGTTGCAGCTTTTCCTTGTCCGTGTAGCTCCCGGGATCGGCCAGCCATAGTCCCAGCGGTTTGCGTTCGCGCTCCAGTTCGGCCATGCGCCGCTCGAGCTTGGCCAGGCGCTGCGCCAGCGGCCGTTTTTGCGCATAGCGCCGGTTGCGCGACTCGGCCTCGTCGCGCTTCTGCTGTTTGCGCGACGCGAGCGCCGGCTCGGCCGCACCGGCGCTCGCTTCGCGCTGGCGCAGCCAGTCGCGGTAGTCGTCCAGATCGCCGTCGAAGGGCTGCACACCGCCGTCGGCCACCAGCCACAGACTATCGGCGGTGGTGCGCAACAGGTGCCGGTCGTGGGATACGAGCACGATCGCGCCCTCGTATTCCTGCAGGGCGAGCGTGAGCGCATGGCGCATTTCCAGATCCAGGTGATTGGTCGGCTCGTCCAACAACAGCAGATTGGGCCGCTGCCACACCAGCAGGGCGAGCGCCAGCCTGGCTTTCTCGCCCCCGGAAAACGGCGCAATCGGTTCGAGCGCCATGTCGCCGCGGAAATCGAAGCCGCCGAGGAAATCGCGCAATTCCTGCTCGCGCGTGCGCGGGTCCAGGCGCATAAGATGGCGCAGCGGTGATTCGTCCGGCCGCAGCACCTCGATCTGGTGCTGGGCGAAATAACCGATGGCCAGCCCCCTGCCTTCCTGGCGCGTGCCTTGCAACGGGGCGAGCGCGCCGGCCAGGAGTTTGATCAGGGTCGATTTGCCCGCACCGTTGCGCCCCAGAAGTCCGATGCGCCCGCCCGCCGCTATGCTGAGCTTGATCCCTGCAAGCACGGCGCGCCCGTCGTAGCCGGCCGCGGCATGCTCCAGCGTGAGCAGGGGATCGGGACCGGCCAGCGGCTCGCGCATGCGAAAGTCGAACGGCGTATCGACGTGCGCCGGCGAGATGACTTCCATCCGCGCCAGGGCCTTCAGCCGGCTCTGCGCCTGGCGCGCCTTGGTCGCCTTGGCGCGAAAGCGTTCGACGTAGGAGTGCAGATGCGCGATCTCGCGCTGCTGTTTCTGGTAGGCCGCCTGCTGCTGCGCCAGCTGCATCGCGCGCTGCTCCTCGAACGCCGAGTAGTTGCCCGTGTACAGCTTCACCCGGCATTGTTCGATCGCGAGGATGTGCCCGACGGTGCCGTCGAGAAAATCCCGGTCGTGCGATATCGCGAGCAGCGTGCCGGCGTAATCGCGCAGCCATTGCTCGAGCCAGATCACCGCATCCAGATCGAGGTGATTGGTCGGCTCATCGAGCAGCAGCAGGTCCGAGCGGCACATGAGCGCGCGCGCGAGCTTCAGGCGCATGCGCCAGCCGCCGGAGAAAGCGTCCACCGCCTGCTCCAGCTCGATCGCGGCGAACCCCAGTCCGTGCATCAGGCTGGCGGCGCGGCTGCGCGCGCTATAGCCGCCGGCGTGCTCGAACGCTTCGTACAGGCCGGCGAGACGCTCGCCGTCGTCCTGCTCGTGTGCGTGCGCAAGCTCCTGTTCGAGCGCACGCAAGGGCGCGTCGCCATCGATGACGAATTCGATCGCCGCCTGCGCGCTCTCCGGAATGTCCTGCGCCACATGGGCGACCGCGAGCCGCCCGGGCAGCTCCAGATCGCCCGCTTCCTGGTGCAGGTCCCCGCGCAACAGCGCGAACAGGCTCGACTTGCCGCAGCCGTTCGGCCCCACCACGCCGATCTTCTGGCCGGCGTGCAAAGTCAGGTCGGCGCCTTCGAGCAGCAGCTTGCTGCCGCGCGCGAGCCTGAGTTGGCGTAGGGTGATCATTTGATGTCGGGATTCCCGCCGCAGGGGATGCAGATGAAGCCCGGGAAGGAACAAGCCCCGGTGTCTTGCGCGTCCCCCGCGGCTACAACCTTTGCCGCGGCAACGGGCTGGCGTTGCGCTGCTTTAGCAGGACGGTCGGCACTACTGGATGTCTTCGGCGGGATCGAGCTTGCGTGCCTCGTCTTCGAGCATCACCGGAATGCCGTCGCGGATGCCAAATGCCAGCCGGTCGGCCTTGCAGATGAGTTCCTGCTCGGCCTTGCGGTAGAGCAACGGCCCCTTGCAGATCGGGCACACCAGGATGTCAAGCAGTCTTGCGTCCATTGAGCTTCGCCAGAATGAAATCGAAAAACGCCGGGGCCAGCTCGGCCTCGACCTGCAGCGCGTACCAGTGCTCGCGCGCAAACGCTTCGCATTTTACCGCATCCTTCTCGGTCATAAGCAGCGCTTCGCAATTGCCGAAATCGAGATCGCCTGCCCTATAGGCGTGGTGGTCGGGAAACGCGTGATTTACGGTGACCAAACCCAGACGCGCCAGGTGATCGAAAAAGCGCTGCGGATTGCCGATGCCGGCTATGGCGTGCAGTTTCTTGCGCGCGAACGCCGCGACCGGCACGCACTCCCGCGGCGCAGCCACGCGGCGGAAATTGTCGCCGCGCAGATCCATCCGGAATGAGGGATGATGGATTCCGGGCGGAGCCGTGTTAACTACCCAGGCATCGACCCGGCGCGATACCGGCTCGCGCAACGGCCCCGCGGGCAGCAGCAAGCCGTTGCCGGCACCGCGCTCATCCTCCACCGCAATTTCGACGTCGCGCGCCAGGCGGTAGTGCTGCAGTCCGTCGTCGAGGATCAGCAGGTCGCACTCGGGATGCGCGGCGAGCAGACCCAGGGCGGCCGCCGCGCGATCGCGCCCTATCCATACCGGACAGCCGCTGGCGCGCGCCAGCAGCAGCGGCTCGTCACCCACCAGGTCCACCGGGCTGGCGGCGGCGACCGCCATCGGCGCCCGGGCACTGCCGCGGTAGCCGCGGCTGACGATACCGGGCTTGCGGCCGTCTTTCTTCAGCATCGCGGCCAGCCATAGAACCAGCGGCGTCTTGCCGGTGCCGCCCGCCACGAGGTTGCCGACGACGATCACCGCCACCGGCAGTCTTACCGCGGGCAAGGCGCCGCTGCGGTACGCGAGCCGGCGCAGGGCGAGCAGCAGGCGATACAGCAGGCTCGCCGGCCACAACGCGAGCGACAGCGCGCTGAGGCGATACCAGTGCTTTTCCGGAAAGCTAGCTCCCACTTCGTGCACTCCCCGGCGAGGACCGCTGCGGCGGGTTATTTGGCTTGAGTTTGGGTGGCGAAGGAAATATGACTGTAACCGGCCAGCCGCGACGCTTCCATGATATGGATCACCGACTGGTGGGTGGCATTGGCGTCGGCGTTGATCACCACTACCGGATCCTTGAGCTCGACCCCGGCGCGACGCATCTCATCGGCCAGACCGCTTGCGTCGCGGAATACCACCGGCCTGCGATTGACGGTGTACTGCCCGCCGGCATTGACCGTGATATTGATTTCGTTGGGCCGCTCCGGCTGTTTCTGCGCATCGGCGGTAGGCAGGTTGATCTGCAATTCGGCATACTTGGAATAGGTAGTGGTGATCATCAGGAAAATGAGGATCACCAGCAGCACGTCTATCAGCGGGATCAAATTCATTTCCAGGGGTTCCCGGGTCTGAAAGCGCTGGAAATTCATGCTTTGTCCGAGGACTGCCGCGACTTGGCGGGATCGAAGTCGACACGCTCGCCGTGTATCAGGTCGACCAGCTTGCTCGCCTGCTGCTCCATGTCCACCAGAAAGCTCTCCACCTTGGCGCGGAAATGGCGGTAGAAGATCATTGCCGGAATCGCGACCACCAGACCAAGCGCGGTGTTATACAGCGCCACCGAGATGCCATGCGCGAGCACCTGGGGATTGGTGCCCGAGGGCGATTGCGAGCCGAAAATTTCAATCATGCCCACTACGGTGCCGAACAGGCCCATCAGCGGGGCGATGGTGGCCAAGGTCCCCAAGGTGGTAAGGAAGCGCCCCAGCTCGTGCGACACGGCATGCCCGGCCTCGTCGATCGCCTCCTTCATGACATAGCGCGAACTAGTGTGGTTGCTCAGACCGGCAGCGAGCACCTGGCCGAGCGGAGAATCCTTGGCGAGTTGGTCCAGCATCTGCGGATTCACGCCCTGCTGCCGGTAGGTATTGACCACCTTGCCGAGCAAATCGGCCGGCACGATTTTTTCTGTGCGCAGCATCATCAGGCGCTCGATGATCAGGGCCAGCGCGATGATCGAGGCGAGCAACAGTGGATAAACCGGCCAGCCTGCGGCGGTGATGAGCTCAAACAATAAACTCTCCCGGAAATTTTTTACCGCCGTCACTTTAGCTTCTGCGGGACTTTTGAGCAAGGCTTACGCGCCGGCCTGCACCCGCCCTATGACATTGGCCGGACTGCGCCGGCGTCGGATTGCGCAGCACTTGCGCCGGCACGCAGGGCGAACGCTGCGGCTGTGTCTTGCAACTCACGCCGGCCGTGCCGAATCAGCTGAAATCTTATCCACAATTTGTGTGGATAAAGTTGTGCACAGTTTGGAGAAAAGCAACTTAAGTGGAACGCGCAAAAGGCTTTTTTGCCACTGCCCACAATTTGAACTGGCTTTTTTACACATTCAAAACAGCATGTTATAGGCGCCTCCGAGGCAAGCGGTTTGCCTAATAAACGAGCAGGCGGCGCGCAAGGCCTTGCTGTGGATAGTGTAATATCCAGACATGCCTTCAGAGCCAGATTTGACGCGGGTTTCCAGCCCCCTCCCTGCGGAGATTCTCAGCGTTTCTGCGCTCGCCCGAAGCGTGCGCGAATTGCTCGAACAGCGCTATCCGCTGTTGTGGGTGGCGGGTGAACTATCCAATTGCGTTCGCGCCAAGTCCGGGCACCTGTATTTCTCCCTCAAGGACGAAATGGCGCAGGTGCGCTGCGTGATGTTCCGCAGCCGCGGCCAAAATCTCGACTGGGAACCGCGCGAAGGCCTCAGGGTGGAAGTGCGCGCGCTGGTCACCTTGTACGAGGCTCGCGGCGATTTCCAGCTCAACGTCGAATCCATGCGCCACGCCGGCCAGGGCGCGCTGTTCGAAGCTTTCTTGAAGCTGCGCGACAAATTGGACAAAGAAGGGTTGTTTGATGCCGCGCGCAAGAAGCCGCTGCCCTTGTACCCGCGCCGTATAGGCATCGTGACTTCGCTGCAGGCCGCGGCACTGCGCGACGTGTTGACCACGCTGGCGCGGCGCAATCCTTCCATTCCCGTGATCCTCTATCCGGCGCAGGTGCAAGGAGAAGGTGCGGCACAGCAACTCGCGGCAGCACTTGCCGCGGCCGCAAGGCGCAACGAATGCGATGTGCTCATCCTGTGCCGCGGCGGCGGTTCGATCGAGGACCTGTGGGCATTCAACGACGAAGGGCTGGCGCGCGCGATCCACGCCTGTCCGATCCCGGTGGTGACCGGGATCGGACATGAGACGGACTTCACCATTGCCGAGTTCGTCGCCGACAGGCGCGCCGCTACCCCCACCGCCGCGGCGGAGCTGGCGGCCCCGGCGCGCGCCGAGCTGCTCGTGCGCATCGCCGCGCAGCGCGCCGTCCTGATCGGCCGCGTTGCGCGACGGATCGAAGACCGCATGCAGCAGGTCGATCAATTGCTTCGGCGCATGGTGCATCCGGGGCAAAGGCTGCAGAATCAGCGCGATCTATTGGTACAGCTCGCGCAGCGACTGCGCACCGGCTGCGCCCGTGTGCTGGAGCGGGAGCGCTGGCGGCTACTCGACCTCGGCCAGCGTCAGCGCGCCGCCCTGCCGGCCGTGCTCGAATGGAAACGCCGGGTCGCCGAGGCGCAGGCGCGCCTGGCGCTCGCTTGGCGCAATCGCCGCGAACGCGCGCAGGCCGAGATACGCGCCCTTGGCGCGCACCTCGCGCACCTCGACCCGCGAGCGGTCTTGCATCGGGGTTACAGCGTGATCCGGGATAGCTCGGGCGCCATCCTGCGCAGCGCCGGCACGCTCGCGCCGGGCGACGTGGTCGATATCACGTTCTCGCAGGGAGGCGCCGAGTCGCGCATCGTGCGCACGCGCCGCTGAACTGCCGCGCCGGCGCCTGGAAGCGGCGGCTTGTGCTAGACTTCAAGCCCTCAACAAGTGTCCGCCCTTCGGCGGCCAACCTAAGTCAACCTAAACGGAGATCTCGATATGGGCGCAATTTTCCAGTCGTTGGGACGCACAATTTCCGCTGGTGTAATCCTTGTCATCGTCCTCATTCTCGCCGCCGGCAAGGGAATCAATTACGACTATGCCTGGGGCGCATTCGTCATGCGCTGGCTGCACGTGCTCTCCGGCGTGATGTGGGTCGGCCTGCTCTGGTACTTCAACTTCGTGCAGATTCCGTCCATGCCGAAAATACCGGACGAGCAGAAACCGGCCATAGGCAAGGTCATCGCGCCAGCCGCGTTGTTCTGGTTCCGCTGGGCCGCGCTGTCCACCCTGGTCACCGGCCTGCTTCTCGCCGGCATGAACGGCTATTTCGGCGCTCTGTTCACATTTGCGCGCCCGTTCACCGCGATCGCGATCGGCATGTGGCTCGGAATAATCATGGCATTCAATGTCTGGTTCATCATCTGGCCCAACCAGAAGAAAGCGCTCGGCATCGTGGCGGCTGAGGCGGATGCAAAGGCCAAGGCGGCGCGCCTGGCAATGCTCACCTCGCGCGCCAACACCATGCTGTCGATTCCGATGCTTTTCTGTATGGTGGCACAGCAGAACGGCGGCCTGGGCCTGTAATCCATCCGGATAATACGAAATCAAAGGGGCCCATTCGGGCCCCTTTTTCTTGCCGGATGCGCCCGGCGGCGCTATTGCCTGCGCTTCATCGGCGGAATTCCGTCGACGTGCGAACCCGGCCCGATGCCGCGTTTCCTGAACCAACCTTGATTCATTTCCAGCGCATAGCGTGCCGGCCGCGACGCGCAATGCGAAGTCTCGTCCAGCGGCTGCATGTCGGCGATGTTGACGATCTGCCCGCGCTCGTCGATGAAGGCCACGCTCAAGGGGATGAGTGTATTTTTCATCCACATGCAGTGCGCCGCGGACTCGTCGAACAGGAACAGCATGCCGGCGCCCTGAGCCATGGCCTTGCGCCGCATCAGGCCCTGCGAGCGCGTCGCCGCATTGCCCGCCACCTCAGCCTGAATCACGTGAATGCCGGCGTTGAGCGTGGCCGTCGGCAGACTGGTCTGCTGCGCCAGCGCCGGCCCGAAGCAGAGCATCAGGCCCGCAAGGAGGGCGCCGGGAACACCTGGCGCACGCCGCCGGCCGCTACGGGATTTGCGCTTCATGGGCCGATACGCATTGCGGAACAGAAACAATAAAGCCGGCGCTGGAAGAAACCCAGGCGCCGGCTTTATTGGCTGCGAATCCGCTACCTGGTCTCAGCGGCTTTCTTGGCTTTCTTGACCTTCTTGGCTTTCTTCGCTTTCTTGGCCTTGGCTTTGGGCGCTTCGGCTTTGGCTTTGGCTTCGGCTTTCGGAGCTTCCGCTTTGGCAGCCGGAGCAGCAGGCGCCGCCGCCGGTGTCGCGGGCGTCGCGGGCGTCGCGGGTTTGGCTTGCGCAAAAGCGGTGGCGCTCGCCGCGGCGAACACGGCGGCAACCAGGACGGAGATCAGCTTGTTCATCGATATTCCTCTCAAAAAGTCAACATTTGGCGACAGGCAATAAAATGCGGTGTCAGGTCGCGTAACGCCCGCGACGGCACTCCGGTTGACAAACTACGCCGATTTTTCCGGCACCCTTGCCTCGCGCCATTGCCCAGGCCGGAGTCCGTCCAGCGTCCACGGCCCCGCGCCCGGGCGTTGGTGCACGATTTGCGCCGCGCAATGAAAGACGCCGCAGCATACCGCGCTGCGGCGCAAGGCAGGAATCGAATGCGTTCAGGCGGCCTTGGCTTTCTTCGGCTCGTCGAAGAACTGCTCGTCTTCGGTCGAACCGTGCAGGGCCGTGGTCGAGGACCTGCCGCCCTGCACCACCTGGGTCACATCGTCGAAATAGCTGGTGCCCACTTCGCGCTGGTGCTTGACCGCGGTGAAGCCCTTTTCGGCCGCCGCGAATTCCTTCTGCTGCAGTTCGACGAAGGCGGTCATATTGTTGCGGGCGTAGCCGTATGCGAGCTCGAACATCGAGTAGTTGAGGGCGTGGAACCCGGCCAGGGTAATGAACTGAAACTTGTAGCCCATGGCGCCGAGTTCGCGCTGGAACTTGGCGATGGTGGCGTCATCCAGATTGCGTTTCCAGTTGAACGAGGGCGAGCAGTTGTAGGCGAGCATCTTGCCGGGGTGTTTCTTTTGCACGCCTTCGGCAAATTTCCTGGCGAAGACCAGATCCGGCGTGCCGGTTTCGCACCACACCATGTCGGCATATTCCGCGTAGGCAATGCCGCGCGACAAAGCCTGGTCGAAGCCGTTCTTGACGCGGTAAAAGCCCTCGGGGGTACGCTCGCCGGTCAGGAACGGCTTGTCGTTTTCGTCGACATCCGAGGTGACCAAGTTGGCCGCTTCGGCATCGGTGCGCGCCAGAATGAGCGTAGGCACGCCCATGGTGTCGGCGGCGAGCCGCGCGGCGACGAGCTTCTGCACCGCCTCCTGCGTCGGCACCAGCACCTTGCCGCCCATGTGGCCGCATTTCTTCACCGAGGCGAGTTGGTCCTCAAAGTGCACGCCGGCGGCGCCCGCTTCGATCATGGCGCGCATCAGTTCGTGGGCATTGAGCACTCCGCCAAAGCCCGCTTCGGCGTCGGCCACGATGGGCGCATAGAAATCGATATCCCCCTTGCCTTCCATGTGCTGGATCTGATCCGCACGCGCAAGCGCATTGTTGATCCGCTTCACCACCGTGGGCACGCTGGTTACGGCATACAGCGACTGGTCCGGATACATCGACAGGCTGTCGTTCGCATCCGCCGCCACCTGCCAGCCCGACAGGTAGATCGCCGGAACCCCGGCCTTTACCTGCTGCAGCGCCTGATTGCCGGTGACCGCGCCGAGCGAGTTGACGAACGGCATCTCGTTGGTCATCTTCCACAGTTTCTCCGCGCCGCGCTTGGCCAGCGTGTGCTCGATCTGCACCGACCCGCGCAAGCGGTACACGTCTTCCGCAGTGTAACCGCGCTTCACGCCCTTCCAACGCGGATTCGCGGCCCAATCCTGCTTGATCTTGGCAATTTCCTGTTCTCGATGACTCATGATTTCCTCCCAAGAAAACAATGCGTTAAAAAACTCGGTCGCTCGATTTTCCGTATCGCGCCATTTTATTTGACGAAATTGGTGCGCCGCCGCAGCAAGCCCTCGCGCAAGCGCCCGCTGCAGCAGAAAAACCGGGTTGCGAAGCGGAGTAAAATACAAGCCGGAGCGCAGGCATGTTGTGTATCATATATAAGACATAAGAGTTGTCAACCCCCCTCCCGAATCCATCCCTGACAGGAGTTCCCATGGCCAGCTACCAACACATCAAAATCCCGGGCGTAGGCGAAAAGATCCGCGTCCGGCCGGACAATTCCCTGGAAGTGCCGAACCAGCCGATCATTCCCTACATCGAGGGCGATGGCACCGGCGTCGACATCACGCCGGTGATGATCAAGGTGGTCGATGCAGCGGTGGCCAAGGCGTACGCCGGCAAGCGCAAGATCTCGTGGATGGAAATGTACGCAGGCGAGAAATCGTGCAAGGTGTACGGCGAGAACGTATGGCTGCCGGAGGAAACGCTGCAGGCCGCCAAGGAATATGTGGTGTCGATCAAGGGTCCGCTCACCACGCCCATCGGCGGCGGCATTCGTTCCATCAATGTGGCGCTGCGCCAGCAACTCGACCTGTATGTCTGCCTGCGCCCGGTACGCTACTTCCCGGGCGTGCCCAGCCCGGTGAAGGAACCCGAGAAAACCGACATGGTGATTTTCCGCGAGAACGCGGAGGACATCTACGCTGGAATCGAGTGGGCTGCCGAGACGCCGGAAGTGAAGAAGGTCATCGATTTCCTGATCAACGAGATGGGGGTCAAGAAGATCCGCTTTCCCGCGACCTCGGCCATCGGCATCAAGCCGGTTTCGCGCGAGGGCACCGAACGGCTGGTGAGGAAGGCTTTCCAGTACGCGCTCGACAACAACCGCAGGTCGGTCACCCTGGTGCACAAGGGCAACATCCAGAAGTTCACCGAAGGCGCGTTCCGCGACTGGGGCTATGCGCTGGCACAGCGGGAGTTCGGCGCCAAGCTGATCGACGGCGGTCCGTGGGCCAGCTACAAGAACCCGAAGAACGGCCAGGAGATCGTGGTCAAAGACGTGATTACCGACGCTTTCCTGCAGCAGATCCTGCTGCGCCCGGCGGAATACGACGTGATTGCCACGCTCAACCTGAACGGCGATTACATCTCCGACGCCCTCGCCGCACAAGTGGGCGGGATCGGCATCGCCCCCGGCGCCAACATGTCCGACACCATCGCCATGTTCGAGGCCACCCACGGCACTGCGCCGAAATACGCGGGCAAGGACTACGTCAACCCCGGCTCGGAGATCCTCTCGGCCGAGATGATGCTGCGTCACATCGGCTGGGTCGAGGCCGCCGATCTGATCATCAAGTCCATGGGCGAAGCGATCAACGCCAAGACCGTGACCTACGACTTCGCGCGTCTCATGACCGGCGCCAAGCAGGTGTCGTGTTCCGGCTTCGGCCAGGTCTTGATCGAGAACATGCGCTGACGCAATACAAGTGGCCGACGCCAAAACGCGAGCGCACCCGAATTCGCGCGGTCCACGAGCATTGCGCCGCATCGCGGCAGCGATTAGGATTACACTCAAGCAATGTGCGCATTCGGGCGATAATGCGGCAGTAGGCGCAATTCCATGCCGCGCGTTGTTGTCCGGATCAAATTGACTGAGGGTAGAATCTGGCATAGTGTTCAGGTGGGTGGGCGAGCATGGCGAACCGGGCGCGCGAAGGGACCGTTTTGGAGGCGAAAAAGGCCAAGGTCAAGCCGCCGCCGCTGTTCAAGGTTATGCTGCTGAATGACGACTACACGCCGATGGAATTCGTGGTGGTCGTGCTGCAGATGTTCTTCAGCCTGAGCCGCGAACAGGCGACACAGGTGATGCTGAAGGTGCACCGTGAAGGAATGGGCGTATGTGGCGTATATCCCAAGGACGTCGCCTTTACCAAGGTAGAGCAGGTGGGCAGCTTCGCCCGCCAGCATCAACATCCGCTTCAATGCGTGATGGAGGAAACTGAATGATTGCGCAGGAACTTGAAGTCAGCTTGCACATGGCCTTTGTCGAGGCACGGCAAAAGCGCCATGAGTTCATCACGGTCGAACACCTGCTGCTGGCGCTGCTGGACAATCCCACCGCGGCCGAGGTACTGCGCGCCTGCGCCGCCAACATCGACGAACTGCGCAAGAGCCTCGCCGGCTTCGTCGCCGAGCACACCCCGACCGTGGCTGGCACCGAGGAGATCGACACCCAGCCGACGCTCGGCTTCCAGCGCGTGATCCAGCGCGCCATCCTGCACGTGCAGTCCTCGGGCAAGAAGGAAGTGACGGGCGCCAACGTGCTGGTGGCGATATTCGGCGAGAAGGATTCGCACGCGGTGTACTTCCTGCACCAGCAAGGCATCACGCGGCTGGACGTGGTCAACTTCATCGCGCACGGCATCACCAAGACGCCGCAAACCCCGGGCGGCAAACCGGAGGCCGGCGAGGAGCAGCAGGACGAGCAAGCCAGCCACGGCGCGCTCGAAACCTACACCCTCAATCTGAACGC
>MERK01000130.1:0-1643 GCA_001770575.1 Betaproteobacteria bacterium RIFCSPLOWO2_12_FULL_64_23 | reverse complement strand
ACGCGAGCTGGAGCGCGTGATCCAGACGCTGTGCCGGCGGCGCAAGAACAATCCGCTGCTGGTGGGTGAAGCGGGCGTGGGCAAGACCGCAATCGCCGAAGGCCTGGCGCGGCGCATCGTCGAAAGCAACGTGCCCGAGGTGCTGGCGCGCTGCCAGGTATACGCGCTCGACATGGGCGCATTGCTTGCGGGCACCAAGTATCGCGGCGACTTCGAGCAGCGCCTGAAGGCGGTGCTGAAGCAACTGCTGGACAACTGCAACGCGATCCTGTTCATCGACGAGATCCACACGCTGATCGGCGCCGGCGCCGCGTCGGGCGGGACCCTGGACGCCTCCAACCTGCTCAAACCCGCGCTCTCCTCCGGGCAGCTGAAGTGCATCGGCGCGACTACCTATAATGAATATCGCGGCGTGTTCGAAAAAGACCACGCGCTGTCGCGCCGTTTCCAGAAAATCGACGTGGAAGAACCGTCGGTCGAGGAAACCGTAGCCATCCTGCGCGGTCTGAAAAGCCGTTTCGAGGCGCACCACGGCATCAAGTACTCGGCGGCGGCGCTCACCACCGCGGCCGAATTGTCGGCGCGCTTCATCAACGACCGGCATTTGCCGGACAAGGCGATCGACGTCATCGACGAGGCCGGTGCGGCGCAGCGCATCCTGCCAAAGACAAAGCAGAAGAAAGTCGTGGGCAAGCTCGAGATCGAGGAAATCATCGCCAAGATCGCGCGCATTCCGGCGAGGAGCGTCTCGTCCGACGATCGCGAGTCGCTGAAGAATCTCGACCGCGACCTGAAGGCCGTGGTGTTCGGTCAGGACAAGGCGATCGACGCGCTCGCCGCCGCGATCAAAATGGCGCGCAGCGGTCTGGGGCAGCCGACCAAGCCGATCGGCTCGTTCCTGTTTTCCGGACCCACCGGCGTCGGCAAGACCGAGGTGGCGCGCCAGCTCGCCTACTGCATGGGCATCGAATTGATACGCTTCGACATGTCCGAGTACATGGAGCGCCACGCCGTGTCGCGCCTGATCGGCGCCCCGCCCGGCTACGTCGGCTTCGACCAGGGCGGTCTGCTGACCGAGGCGATCACGAAGAAGCCGCACTGCGTGCTGCTGCTCGATGAGATCGAGAAAGCCCATCCGGACATTTTCAACATCCTGCTGCAGGTGATGGACCACGGCACGCTCACCGACAACAACGGGCGCAAGGCCGATTTCCGCAACGTGGTCATCATCATGACCACCAATGCCGGCGCCGAGGCCCTGAACAGGGCCAGCATCGGTTTCAGCCAGTCGCGCACCACCGGCGACGAACTCGCCGAGATCAAGCGCATGTTCACGCCCGAGTTCAGGAACCGGCTGGACGCCATCATTTCGTTTGCCGCGCTCGACCGCGACATCATCCTGCGCGTGGTGGACAAATTCCTGATGCAGCTGGAGGAGCAACTGCACGAGAAGAAAGTCGAGGTGATCTTCACCGAGGCGCTGAAGGCACACCTGGCCGAGCACGGGTTCGATCCAATGATGGGCGCGCGGCCGATGGCGCGCCTGATCCAGGACACGGTGCGCCGCGCCCTCGCCGACGAGTTGCTGTTCGGGCGCCTGGTGAGCGGCGGCAAGGTCAGCATCGACATCGACGCGGCGGACA
>MERK01000129.1 GCA_001770575.1 Betaproteobacteria bacterium RIFCSPLOWO2_12_FULL_64_23 | reverse complement strand
GGGTTGTGCGAGCGCCGGCTCGCGCCTGCAACCGGCACCGGCCGTGCTGATCGAAAGCACGGCACAATGTCGTGCGCAACTGAACGATGCAGTGCGCGAGCTGCGTGGCAAGGTCGTGACGCTCGCCGCGGATTCGTTTATGCAGAATGATTCCGTCGTGCTGTCGACGGTCGGTCAGTCGGCAAGCGGCCGGATGATGCCGCCGACGGAGATTTTGCGCTTGCAACTTGCGTCACAAGGCTGCCAATTGCGGCTTGACGGTCGCGATCGAGTGGTGGCGTTGCCGTACTGTAGGTGCCGCGCTGTCGCCGGCAAATAGTCAATCGGGCAATGTCCCATGAACTGCTGAACCGGGAACGAAGCCCGCCAGGATCTAAGCCCGGTCGAATTCGCCCGCCCGCAGCCACTCGATGATGCGCTCGGCGACTTTCTGCCAGTGGGTTTCGAGCATCATCACATGTCCCATGCCGGGGAAAATCTCCGCTTCCACGCCGTAGAAGCGCGCCGCTTGTTCGGTCTGCGCCGGCGGCACCAGGATGTCGCTCTCGGCGCCCAGCACCAGCAGCGGCGGGCAGCGCTCGCGCGCGAGCCGCGGCAGATCGAAAAAAGTCATGTCCCACATCGCGCGCTGCGATTCCGGCTGCATCAGGCGGTAATAGGCCTGCAGTTCGTCCAGCGCGACCGGGCTGGCGAACAGGGCATGCTGCAAGGTGGCGAGCGAGGCGCGGCCGCGATGCAGCATGGCGTTCAGATCGGCGAACAGGCCCGGATTGGAGAACGCCAGCGCGATCGAGGCCGACAGCAGGCCCTGCGGCGGCACCGAAGCCATGAGCACCACGCCCGGTGCCGCGGCGCGCTCCAGGTACTTCTGCACCACGAAGCCGCCCATGGAATGGCCGATCAGCACCGGATCGCCGCCGACGGTGCCGACCGCCTGCTCCAGGTCGCGCACGTAGTCGGCGATGGAAAGCCAGTCGAGCCGCTCGCGCCCGGGACTGCCGCCGTGTCCGCTCAGGCTCAGGGCGCAGGCGCGAAAACCCTGCTCGGAAAAATAAGGCAGGAAATGCTTGGACCAGCACCAGGCCCCGGCGAAAGCGCCGTGCACGAACAACAGCGGCCGCCCGCTGCCGCCTGCGGGCGGACAGGCCTCGATGATTTCCAGCTGCTGCGCGACACCGGACTCCGAAGGCGTACCCATCGCCGGCACGGCGCCTAGGCCGGAACCGCCATGCCGCGCTGCACCGCCGGGCGATCGCCGATGGCCTCGAACCAGCGTTTCACGTTGGGAAAATCGCCAAGCTCGGTCCGGTGCCAGTCGTGCCGCGCCACCCAGGGATAGGTCGCGATGTCGGCGATGGAATAGTCGCCGGCGAGATATTTGGCCTCGCCCAGGCGCCGGTCCAATACGCCATAGAGGCGGTCTTTCTCCCTGGTATAGCGCTCGATGGCGTAAGGCACCTGTTCCTTGGCCGCGCGCAGGAAATGGTGCACCTGGCCGAACATCGGGCCGACGCCGCCCATCTGGAACATCAGCCACTGCAAGGCGAGGTACTTGCCGCGGTCGGATGCGGGCAGGAACCTGCCGCTCTTGCCGGCGAGATAGACCAGGATCGCGCCCGATTCGAACAGGGTGACGGGTTTTCCGTCCGGGCCGTCGGAGTCGGCGATGGCGGGAATTTTTCCGCTCGGACTGAGCGCGAGAAACTGCGGCGTGAACTGCTCGCCCTTGCCGATGTCAATCGCGTGCGTGTTGTAGCGCAGGCCGCATTCCTCCAGCATCACCGAAACCTTGCGGCCGTTGGGCGTCTTCCAGGTGTAGAGATCGATCATTTTTCCACCGCCGCTTCCTTGTTGGAGCGATGAGTTTACAATGATTCGATGCTGAAGTGGCTTCTGACCCTGATCGTCGCCCTGACCGTGCTGACCCTGTGCGTACCCTGGCTGAGGAAATTCGGCCTCGGGCGCCTGCCGGGCGACATCACCTTGCGTCGCAAGGGCCGGGACTATTACCTGCCCTTTACCAGCACCATCCTGCTGTCGCTCGCACTGACGCTGCTTGCGCGGCTGATTTAGTCGCTGCGCAAGCATCCCGCTCAGGTTTTGCGCTCGCGGCCGCGCCTCATCTCGCGATACGCGCGCAACTCGTCCTGCGTCAGCCTGCCGTCCCTGTCGCTGTCGATGCGGTCGAATTTTTTCGCCAGGCGCGGCGCATGTTTCCCGGCCTCGGCGCGGCTGATGGCGCCATCGCCGTCGGCGTCGGCGTGGCCGAAGCGATGGGCGGCCTTCGCCTGCCACTCCCCCTTGTGCGCCTTCTTCCATGCGTGGAGTTCGCCACGCGACAGCTGGCCGTCCTTGTTGCGGTCGATGCTGTCGAACTTGCGCGCCAGATGAGGCAGAGCTTTGTCGACTTCCGTACGCGACAGCTTGCCGTTGCGATCGGTGTCGGCCTTGCTGAAGTGTCCGGCGGCGCGCGCGCCTTTGGCGTCCGCGGTGTTCTCGGCGGCAAAGCCGACGGCGGGAACCAGAATCAGGGCTGCAATCAGGCTGGGTTTGAACATGTTCGTCCTCCGATATGGAAGTTCGTCAGGACAATAACGCCAGGGCGGCGCGAAAGCATACGGCGGCAACAAACTGTTACACCTTCACCCCACCTTCAGCCATGCCGCCAGGCGCATGCCGGCGGGGAAGTTGCGCCACACGCCCTGGTAGCACGACACCTTAATTCCGAAGCGTTTGCCTTGTGGGAGCGGGCTTGCTCGCGAACCGCGCTGTTCGCGAGCAAGCTCGCTCCCACACGCAAATCTACCTGGCGGCGAGCGCGGACTTCACCGCCGCCACACGCGCGCTGCGCAGCCGCGCGGCGATCTTGTGCGGCTCGGACTCGCGCCGGGCGATGGCGCCGGCGTCCACGGCGCGCGCGGCGCGCAGTGCGGCGAGCAGGCGCACTCGCGCGGCGACGCTGCGGGCGCTGCCGCCGTCGCAGCTTTCGACTGCCTGAAGCAACCGGCCGAAGCGCGCCGGCCTGCGCCAGGCATCGCAGGACCGGAGCAAGGCGACGAGCGCTTCGGCTTTGAGCTTCGCGCCGAGATCGATCTGTGCGCGCTGGCGCAGCGCGAGCAGCGCCAGATCGTGCGCGTCCGCCGGTGCGCGCAGGCGCGCGCTCATGCGGCGCAGCTCGCGCTCGGGCGCATCCAGGCCGGCGAGCGCGCACGCAAGCACGGCGTAGCGCACCTCGAGCGCATAGCCCCGGGCGGCGGCGTAATCGAGCGCGCGCTGCGAGCGCGCATACTGCGCGCGACGCGTCCAGACCGCGGCCAGTTCCGGCAGCACGCGCGCGAGTGCGCCGCAATTGCGCAGCAGCGCGAACATTTTCCATGGCGAGGCTTCCATCAGGCCGATGGCCAGTTCCTGCCACACACGCTCGGGCACCAGGGCGTCGGCTTCCCCCGCGGCCACCATCGCGCGCATCAGGCGCAGCGTGGCCGGCGCCACTTTGAAACCGAAGCGCGCGGCAAAGCGCGCCACGCGCAGGATGCGCACCGGATCCTCGGCGAACGCCGGGCTCACATGGCGCAGCACGCCGCGCTCGAGATCGACCGCGCCGCCGTAGGGATCGATGATGCGGCCGCGCGCGTCGCGGGCGATGGCGTTGATGGTCAGGTCGCGCCGCGACAGATCCTGTTCGAGCGTGACGTCGGGCGCGGCATAGACCTGGAAGCCCTTGTAGCCGCGCGCCGTCTTGCGCTCGGTGCGCGCCAGGGCATATTCCTCGTGCGTCCGCGGATGCAGGAACACCGGGAAATCCTTGCCTACCGGCTTGTAGCCGAGGCGGGTCAGGTCTTCCGGCGTGGCGCCGACCACGACGTAGTCTCGGTCCTTGACCCGGAGCCCGAGAAGTTCATCGCGGACCGCGCCACCGACTGCGTAGATTTTCACCGGAAGCCTGTTGCGGGGTCAGGCGGAGTTATGCATAGGGCTCATCGGCGCGCACGAATTCGGTTTCGCGGCGCGCCTGCGCCATCCAATCGCGCACCGCAGGCAGCGCGAGCAACGCCTCGGCGTAGCGCTGCGCCGCCGGCGGCAGCGTGACGGCGTAGGTGAGGAAGCGCGTCGCCACCGGCGCGTAAAACGCGTCGGCGATGCTGAACTGCCCGAACAACAGCTCTGCGTTTCCGCCGTAGCGGGCGCGGCAGGATTCCCAGATTTCGACAATGCGGTCGATATCCTGCTGCACCGCCGGGCTCATGCCTTTGCCCGGCAGCGAAGCGCGGATGTTCATCGGCATGGCGCTGCGCAAGTTACGAAACCCGGCGTGCATTTCAGCGCAGATCGAACGCGCGATCTGGCGCGCGCGCGGGTCGGCCGGCCACAGGCGCTTGTCGGGAAACAACTCGGCCGCAGCCTCGCAGATGGCGAGCGAATCCCACACCGGCTGCGCGTCGACGATCAGTACCGGCACCTGGCGAGTGGGCGAATACGGTCCGATGCCTTCGACCTTGCCGGTATCGCTGAACTTAAGCTGAATTTCCTCGAACGCGATACCGGCCTGAGTAAGCAGCACCCACGGCCGCATCGACCAGGAGGAGTAGTTCTTGTTGGCGATTGCGAGCTTGAGCGGCTTCACACTGCGCGCGTCTTTCTGCCGGCATGGCCGCGCAGCAGGCTGAAGCGCGAGCGCGCGTAGATCCCCCGCAGGTAGACCGGCGCGACCGCCTCCAGGGCGGTGGGCTGGATGCCGAAGGGGAAGAGCGCGGCGCTCACGCTATCCACCGACATCGACAATACGTTGTCGCGACTCATGGGCTTGCCCGGCAGCCACTCCATCATCCACGCCTGCAGCATGGAGTACTTGGCGTTGAGGCCGATGATGGGGCGCGGATGGCCGCTGGCGCGGCCGGCGAACTCGACCAGCTCGCGCAGGCTGTAGACTTTCGGCCCGCACAGATCGTAGGTGTTGCCGAAGCTCGCGCGATCGTCGAGCGCATGCACGAAGGCCCGCGCCACGTCCCCGACATAGACCGGCTGGAATTTCGCCTCGGGGCAGGCGAGAAACACCGCCGGCAGAAAACGCTGCAGCAGTG
>MERK01000128.1 GCA_001770575.1 Betaproteobacteria bacterium RIFCSPLOWO2_12_FULL_64_23 | reverse complement strand
AGATATTATGATGCGACAACATTGGAAAAGATGGAGGCGATTGTCCGCTTGAAAAAAGCCGCCAAGAGAAAGGTCGTGGTCCCCATCCGGAATTTTGCCGAAGCAGCGGCTTAGCGCTCTCTCCCCTGTTTTTTGTCCAGAATACCCGGTGCATCTCAGCCTACCTTTTGCGAGCTCTTCAGCCCATGGAAAACCAGCCTGTCCCCTTTTTTTTCGCCCGCCACGGCGGACAATCCTGCTGCTTTCCCGTGGCTTGGTGAGCAGCCGTTACCGCAAGCGATGGGGGATTTTGATCACAGATATTACGATTATCCGGAGCAGGACCGGGAAATTAAGGTGAAGGAGAATACAATTCGATCCTCGCCTTTGAGGTTGCAGATCAAAAAGGTTCCTGACACCTTTTCTGGTTTGTTCCCGCAAAGATTGTCTAGAATACAAAGCCTAGACCCCGGGCAGTCTATGGGTCGGCGACGCCAAGAGCCGGGGGAAGGACGCGCTCGGCCGGGTCGACGAGTACTTCTCCTCCCAGTTCGCAATCGAGGAGGGCAAGAAGGGCGGCGAGTTCTATACCCCGCGTTGCGTGGAAGCTTCTAGTCGAGATGTTCGAGTGTCCGTGCTTACGTGAAATTCCCTACCCCTCCCAAGGAAGGAGGTGTGGAACGGACGGATCGAAGGTGCTAGCCTCTACCGGGAGTCAACTGTGGGAGCTCCCGGTGCTGAAGGAACAAGTTGTCGAAAAGATCCTGGCGCGCCTACCGCGCGATAGGGGATACAGGCCAGAATGCAAATGATGGGAGTCCCGGCTAATACGAACGGCGAAGCCTCATGAGCATCGAAAGAGATCGGCTCCTCTCGCTTATCGAGTTCGCTCATCAATCCGCGCGGCTGCGGAGCAAGCCTGCAGCCACCGTCACCGAACACGGCCTCTTCGCTCTCTACGAGCACCAGATGCAAGGACTGCCCGGCATCCGCGTGAACGTTAACGGCGCCGAGAGCGAGGACGAGATTTGGCTTGCCGTTGAGCGGCTGCACGAGATGAGACCGCCGGACATCACCAGCACGGTGCTCCGGCCGTGGGTGCAGATGACACAAAGCCCGAACGAAGAGCCGAGGCTACGGGAAGTCACCGACGGCGCAAGCCTCATTGCAGCGGGCACGCATTGCTCATCGGCAACTCCGCCGGAGCAAGGCAAGCCTGCCCTCGACCCAAAGGCGACCATTATCCTCTCTGACTACGACAAGGCTGAGCAGGTCCGAGCCCAGCTCGCCACCTACCTCGACACGAGGTGGCGCCCCTGGGCCGAGGAAGAGAAGTTTCGCCGCAAGACTATCCGCCTTTACTCTCAGCTCTTCACGCTGAAGCAGCAGCTCGAGGGCGGTATTGTCGAAGCGCAGCTCGAGCTCGTCTGGGGCGTAGGCGTCGGCGTCTGGAACTCCGATGGCACTACGGTGAGCTATCCAGTGGTAGGACGGCTGGTTGAAATGTCGCTCAACCCCGAGACGGCCGAAGTGGAAATCCGGCCGCGCGACGTTGACGCCCGACTTGAGATTGACTGGTACGCCTCTGTCGATAATCCCGGCGTTGCCGACTTGGAGAAAGCGGCGAAGGAGTTCTTCGGGAAGGCTACGACAACCTTTTCGCCGTTCGACCGCGGCACGTTCGAGCCTCTGCTTCGCACTGCGGTCACCAACCTCGACGCAAACGGCATCTACTGGCCAAACGAAGTGCTGGCAGAGGACCGCACGCTGCCCAAGCCCGACGACAAGCTCAAAGTCACCGACACGTGGGTGCTCTTCGCACGCCCGCGCACCAACAGCCTGTTTCTGCTGGACCTGGAGAAGCTGAAGAAACAAGCCGAAGAAGCCGAGGCCTACCCACCCGCGGTGGGCGCCGTCGTGACCGACCCTGACACGACCAACCCGGTTGTCGAGCTGCCGTCCTTCCGCGGCGTGTCCGCCTCGTATCACGCCGAGCGCAGCACGACCGGCAAGAAGGCGCGCGACCTCTACTTCCCAAAGCCCTTCAACGACGAGCAGGTCCGCATCATCCAGCTGTTGGATATTTCCGATGGCGTCGTCGTGCAGGGTCCGCCCGGCACCGGCAAGACGCACACCATCGCCAATGTCATCTGCCACTATCTGGCCGAGGGCAAGCGGGTGCTCGTGACCTCGATGAAGGACCCAGCCCTGGCGGTACTGCAGGAGCATCTGCCGGCTGAAATCCGTCCGCTCGCCATTTCGCTGCTCACCAGCGAGCAGGACGGCATGAAGCAGTTCGAGCACGCCATCCACAAGATTGCCTCCGAGGTTCAGAGCCTCGACCGCGGCAGCACCACGAGAGCCATCAGCCATCTTGAGGAATCCATTGATGCCCTGCACGGCAAACTTGCCGGCATCGACCGCAAGATTGGCGATTGGGCGAAACGGAACCTCGCCAAGGTTACGCTGGATATCGAGGAAATCGACCCGCAGGACGCGGCGCGAGAGGTGGTCGAGAGCGCAGGGCAATTCGAGTGGATCACCGACGCGCTTGGAATCACTCCCGAGTTTGCACCGCAGTTCTCGGACGCGGATGTCGTCCGGCTGCGCGAGGCACGCCGCACTCTGGGTAAAGACATTGATTACCTCGATGCGTCGCTGCCGCAGCTCGTCGAGTTTCCTGACTCCAAGGCGTTGCTCGAAGTCCACCAGGACCTATCCCAGTTCGAGAAGCTGAAACAGGGCGTGGAAAACGGCGACGTTCCAGCACTCGCCGACTCGAGCCAGGAGACGCTCACCCTCGCACAGCAGCTCCTCACGCACATCGAGACGCTAAAGCATCTGCGCGACGAGATAGTGCAGGCACATCGACCCTGGACGGTCGCCATGCACGAACGGCTACGCCACGGCGGCAACGACGACCTGCTGCAGATGCTGGAAGCCCTCGGCACCGAGCTTGAGCAGGCTGTCGAGTGGCGCAAGGCGTTTCTTAAGCGGCCGGTTACCACGCCGGAAGGCATCGAGCTTGATACCGCGCTCGTGGAGGCCGTGGGCAATCTCACCGAGGGCAAGAGCCCTTTTGGGCTGAAAGGCCTATTCGGTAAGTCCGAGCAGAAAAAGCAGCTGGATTGCATTCGCATTCTCGGCAATCCACCCGCCGACGCTGAGAGATGGAAGCATGTCGCCGAGCATCTGGCGTTGTTGAAGTGCCTGCGCGAACTGGCCTTGCGCTGGAATGCACTTGCCCACGAGCTTCATCTCGAAGCCGTACCGGGCGACAAGCCGGAAGACGGCCTGGCCGCCGCCCATGGCTACGTTCTCTACCTCAAGGTGAAAGCCGTGGTGGGCGCGGAAGGCGAACTTTGCACCGCGGCCTCCCACGTTTTCCCTAACTGGCCTCACGCCCGCGAGGTTGTGGATAACGCGCAGTGCCTATCTGAGCTGGAGAAAGCGCTTCGGCATCACCTCACGAAAAACCGCCTGGCCAACGTATGGGCCAACAAGGAACGCTGCCAGAAGGTGCTGGAAGGCCGAACCGGCCGCGTCATCGATGGCCTACGACACTTCCTCGGTGAGGCGCTGGGTAACCCAACGGTTACGGACGCGGAGATGCAGGCTAAGTGGTCGGTGCTGATGGCGGAACTCTCGCGCGTGCTGGGCTTGGGCGCACATCTCGTCGCCGTGCGCGAGGTCTGCGACAAGGTGGAGGCCTCCGGGGCGCCGAGGTACGCCACGGTGCTCAAGCAACCGATTGCGGGCACTGTGGATGGCCTGCTTCCGGACAGCTGGCGCAAAGCCTGGCGCCTGAGGCGTCTCACCACTTACCTCGAGTCGATTGACGTGCACGAAGAGCTGAAGAAGCTGGCGAGAGACCGCAACGACGTCGAAAGCGACTTAACGCGCGCCTACCGCGACATTGTGGTGAAGCGCACGTGGCTCAAGCTTGCAGAGAACGCCTCCCCCAGCATCCGGGCCGCCCTGCAGGCGTACCTCAACGCCATCCAGAAAATCGGCAAAGGCACGGGCAAGCGCGCGGTGCGCTACCGGAGCGATGCACGCATGGCAGCCTCCCTTGCGAACCCCGCAGTGCCGTGCTGGATAATGGCCCACTACCGGGTGTCGGAATCACTGCCCGCGGAGCTGGGCTGCTTCCACCTTGTAGTCATCGACGAAGCATCGCAATCCGACCTCACCGCTTTGCCTTCTCTCTTACGGGCCCAAAAGGTGCTCATCGTCGGCGACGATAAGCAGGTCTCGCCCGAGGGAGTGGGCCTCGAGGAGGAGAAGGTTCGCAGCCTGATGAACCGCTTCCTCGGCAGCCAGGTGGAGACCTACCGGCCGCAGATGTCGCCGGAGCGTTCTATCTACGACCTGTTCAAAGTGGTGTTCGCCAAGAGCGCGGTGATGCTGAAAGAGCATTTCCGCAGCGTGGGCCCCATCATCGAGTACTCCAAGCGCGAGTTCTACAATCACGAGCTACGGCCCCTGCGCATGCCGAAAGCCTCCGAGCGTCTCGACCCGCCCCTCATCGACGTGGTGGTGGAAGACGGCCACCGCAGGGGCGACGTCAATCTGCCCGAGGCGCGCTTCATCGTCGATGAAATCAAGGCGATTGTGGCTGACCCGAACATGGGTGGCCGCTCCATCGGGGTCGTCTCGCTGCTCGCCGACAAGCAGGCACTGTTGATATGGGAGCGGCTGACCGACGAGCTCGGGCCGGAAGTCATGCAGCGCCATCGCATCACTTGTGGCGATGCACGCACGTTCCAGGGCAAAGAGCGCGACATCATGTTTCTCTCGATGGTGTCGGCGCCCAACGAGGTTGGCGCACCGCTCTCCCGCAATACCTTCGCCCAGCGTTTCAACGTGGCGGCTTCGCGCGCGAGGGACCGGATGTACCTGGTGCGCTCGGTGGAACTGGAGCATCTGAGCGAGGCGGACCAGTTTCGGCGTAGTCTCATCGGACACTTCGCGGCACCCTTCGCCCAGGATGAAGTGCGCGTGGAGGACCTGCGCAAACTTTGCGAGTCCCCTTTCGAACGCGAGATGGAGCCACCGTCAATAGGTGTGTAAATACAATCAGGCGGCGATCCTTGTTTTTACTCCTATCGACCCATTGATTTCCTTG
>MERK01000127.1 GCA_001770575.1 Betaproteobacteria bacterium RIFCSPLOWO2_12_FULL_64_23 | reverse complement strand
TTCCGCGAAGAAATGGCAGTCGGGCGTGCGCGTCATGTTCAGGCAGGCGCCCATGTCGGCGATCATCTTGGCGTTGTACCAGTCGGCGCTCTCGCAAACGTCGGTCTGCTCGCCCCAAATTTCCGGGAAGGCGGTGGGGAGGTCGCAGTACCAGTCGTAGAAGCTGAGGTTTACGCCGCCGAATAACTGCAGAAAGCGCGCGCCCGCCGCGTAGCTGAGCATGGACATCGCCGGAATCGGCGAGAAGCCGAACACCCGGTCCGGACCGTACTTCTTCGCCGTATGGATGTTCGCGGCCGCCATGAGTTCCAGGACCTCGTCCCAGCTTGCCCTTCTGAAGCCGCCTTTGCCGCGGGCGTTCTGGTATTTCTTGCGTTTCTCCAGGTTGTTTTGCAGGGCCTCCCACGCCTTGAGCGGGTCGCCAGTTTTTTCTTTCTCCTCGCGGTAGGCGTCGATCAGCGCGCCCCGGATCAAGGGATATTTGATCCGCAGCGGACTGTACAAGTACCAGGAATAGGAAATCCCGCGCTGGCATCCGCGCGGCTCGTACGGGGGAAGGGAATCCTCCAGCAGCGGGTAATCCAGCTGCTGCGTTTCCCAGACCACAATGCCGTCCTTGACGTGTATCTGCCAGGAACAACCTCCGGTGCAGTTGACCCCGTGCGTGCTGCGGACGATCCGGTCATGCTGAAACCGGTTCCGGTAGAACTCTTCCCATTTGCGCGTCTCTGGCGAAATGATGTCTGTGATCCAGCCCATATGATTGCCCCTGTCGTTTTTCCGTTACAGCGGTTACTCTTTTACCGCGCTTGTGCCACGAACGATTACTCCGATTTGATCTGCCGGTCGTAGATATCCTGATTCACGCAGCGTTTCTTGCGGCGCCGTCCGGCGAGCGAGAAGATTCCGATCAGCACGACCATGCCTCCGGCGCCAGCGCTGAACATCCTCCACCCCCATTCTTTGGGCATCTGACGCGCATGTTCCTTGTCGATCTGCTGCAGGAAGCCGACCAGCGCATTGATTTCCTTGTCCGAGAACTCCTTTCCCGCATAGGCGGCCTGCATCACCGGGAAGGGCGTGTTTCCCAAGATGGCGCTGACCCCCTGTCTGCCCATGCGCGAGAACACCAGCGTCAGTTCGCTGGCAAGAACGCCTCCGCCTAGGAGGGCATCACTCGTTACGTGATGGCATGCATTGCAGGACGGCCCCCCGTTGGCGAAACGAACCTTGCCCTCGAACAGCTCGCCACCGAGCTTGATCTCGGCGGGAGTTCCCTCGACCGCGGGCGCCTGCGCCGCGGGGGCTGCGGCTTCCTTGCCGGCCGCGGCGCCGCTTCCCGTTTCCTTGATGTGAGCGAGGACCTTCCTGATTTGCTCATCCGACAGGGCCTGATCCGGCATCGGCATCTTGTATTCCTCAAACAGAGCCTGGGCGGCCTTGTCACCCGACTTCGCCAGGCTGGCGGAGGACTTGATGAATTTGAGCAGCCAATCCTCGGGGCGTTTGTCGGTTACGCCCTTGAGGTCGGGGCCAACGAGCCGCCCGGCGCCGATACTATGGCAGGCTGCGCACGACTTTTGAAAAACATCCTTGCCGGACTCCTGCGCAGTCGCCGGCTGGGACCCGCTCAGCCAGCCCGCCACGAGCAGTGCGGCGAACATGCCCCGCGATAAAGAAGATGTCGACGCGTTCCGCGTCGTTCCCTGCTGCCATTGGTGTCGCATGCCAATCTCTCCCGGACCTGTCGTTGTGGTCGCATCCGTCAGTCGTCAGCCGCGCGCGAATTGATTGCGTTGACGCCGTTGAGTCTACGTTGGCGAAAACGGAAAAACAACGTAGCGCGCACGCTTTATTTGGGGTTAGTCATTTTGCATTAATGTGATCCGCCGCATGCGGCAGCAGATTCGGGTCGCGGCGCGATTGACCAATAACGGCGCGGTGCTCCACGCGATCGCGCTTTTGCATTGGCCTACCACCAAGTGGGTAGTGAAGCGCCTTTTTTCGCGCCGCCGATCAGTATTCAGGAATCTCGCGCGCTACTAAACTACGCGCTAATCGCGATCGCAAGCGGAGGTTCCAGAAATGGCTACACAGACTTACAAGAGTTGGTCGGTGGTAACGGCGAGTACGACTGCATTCACGGTATGTTTTATGGTGTGGATGATGTTTGCCGTGATCGGGATTCCGATCAAGAAAACCCTGGATCTCAATGAAACACAGTTCGGCATCCTGGTGGCTTTGCCGGTGCTGACCGGCTCGCTGATCCGCCTGCCCCTGGGCATGTGGACCGACCGCTACGGCGGCCGCATCGTGTTCTTCATCCTGATGCTGTCCACGGTGATTCCGATCTGGCTGATTTCCTACGGCACCGAATTCTGGCATTACCTCGTCACCGGCCTGTTCGTCGGCGTGGCCGGGGGTTCGTTCACCGTGGGCATCGCCTATTGCGCGCGCTGGTTCCCGAAGAATCGTCAGGGACTCGCCATGGGCATCTTCGGCGTCGGCAACACCGGAGCCGCGGTAACCAAGCTGGTTGCGCCGACCATCGTCGTCGCCTACGGCTGGGCGATGGTGCCGAAGGTCTATGCGGTCCTGATGCTGCTGATGGCAGTGGTCTTCTGGTTCTTCAGCTACACCGATGAAGATCACGCTACGGGGCATTCGACTGTGACCATGAGGGAGCAATTGCGGGCGCTGAAGGATCCGACGGTTTGGCGCTACAGCCAGTACTACTCCATCGTGTTCGGCGGTTACGTGGCGCTGTCGCTGTGGATGACCAAGTACTACATCTCCGAATACGGCTTCGACCTGCAGTTGGCGGCGCTGCTGGCCGCAGGGTTCAGCATCCCCGGCGGCGTGCTGCGCGCAATCGGTGGCTATTTCTCCGACAAGTACGGCGCGCATTTCATCACCTGGTGGGTGTTGTGGATCGCCCTGGTCTGCCTGTTCTTCCTGTCCTATCCGCAGACCGACCTCGTGATCCAGACCGTGACCGGTCCCAAGACTTTTCATATCGGGCTCAACGCGACCGTGTTCACCGCCATCATGTTCACCATGGGCGTAGCGTTCGCCATAGGCAAAGCGTCGGTGTTCAAGTACATCTCCGACGACTATCCGCACAACATCGGCGTGATCTCCGGCATCGTCGGACTCGCCGGCGGCATGGGCGGTTTCCTCCTGCCGATCATGTTCGGTGCCCTGGTCGACCTGACCGGCGTGCGCTCTTCCGCGTTCATGCTCATGTTCGGTATCGTCTGGGTGTCGCTGATGTGGATGTATTTCACCGAGGTTCGGCCGCTGGGCGCGGCGCAGGCACTCAAACACCCCGAGCCCACGCACTACACCTGAGAATCGCAAAATAACCCGCCATGGCGACTCGCGTTCTTACGCGCTGGGACCCGGAGAATGCCGCGTTCTGGGACGGCGAAGGGCGATCCGTCGCCAACCGCAATCTTGCCATCTCGATCCCGTCGCTCACGCTCGCTTTCGCGGTATGGATGGTGTGGAGCGCGGTGGTGGTGAACCTGCCGAATGTCGGATTCAGGTTCTCGACCGAGGAGCTGTTCTGGCTGGCTGCGCTGCCGGGCCTGTGCGGCGCCACGCTGAGAATTTTCTATTCGTTCATGGTGCCGATCTTCGGCGGCCGGCGCTGGACTGCGATCTCCACGGCGTCGCTCCTGCTGCCGGCGATCGGCATTGGTCTGGTCGTCAAAGACCCGGGGACGAGCTACTCGACGTTCGTGATTCTGGCACTGCTGTGCGGTTTCGGTGGCGGCAACTTCGCCTCGAGCATGGCGAACATCAACTTTTTCTTTCCCACGGCGCAAAAAGGCATGGCACTGGGCCTGAATGCCGGACTCGGCAATCTGGGTGTGTCGCTGGTGCAGTTCGTCGTTCCGCTGGTGGTCACTGTGGGCATGTTCGGCGCGCTGGGCGGCGAGCCGCAAGCCTGGACCAGGGGATCCGAGGTGAGACAGATGTGGCTGCAGAACGCAGGCTTTATCTGGGTCCCGTTCATTGCAGTTTTCGCCGTTGCGGCGTGGTTCGGTATGGACGACCTCGCCAGCGCCGAGGCCTCGTTTTCCGATCAGGCAGTGATTTTCAAGCGCAAGCACAATTGGATCATGTGCTGGCTTTACCTCGGGACCTTCGGTTCCTTCATCGGCTACTCGGCTGGATTTCCGCTGCTGATCAAGAGCCAGTTTCCGCAGACCAACGCCCTGTCGTACGCCTGGCTGGGGCCTCTGGTGGGTGCCCTCATTCGGCCGTTCGGCGGCTGGCTGTCCGACAAGCTTGGCGGGGCGCGGGTGAGCTTCTGGAATTTCATTGCCATGGTACTTGGCGTTCTGGGCGTGCTGTACTTCCTGCCGCAGGGCGGGCAGGGGGGGAATCTCTACGGTTTTCTGGTGATGTTCATGCTGCTGTTCACTACCGCCGGCATCGGCAACGGCTCCACCTTCCGCATGATCCCGGTGATCTTTCTGAACGAGCGCCAGCGCGCGGCCGCCGGCCGTGGCAGGGAGGCGGAGGAACAGGCGGTGCGCGATGCCAACAAGGAAGCGGCGGCAGTGCTCGGTTTCTCCTCGGCGATCGGCGCTTACGGCGGTTTTTTCATCCCGATGAGCTACGGCATATCGATTTCGATGTTCGGCGGGCCCGCCTACGCGCTGTACCTGTTCATCCTGTTCTATGCGACCTGTATCGCGATGACCTGGTGGTATTACTCGCGGCGCAATGCCGAAATGCCCTGCTGAGCGGCGCAGCCCCTATCGATTGCGAAACTGATGAGATTCCTGCAGGGCAATTTCCAATAAACGGAGATTAAAATCATGATGAACAAGAAAGAACAGCGAGGCGCGGTGGGCACTAAAGGTATCGCTACCTACAGTTCCGCCGATATCGCCGGGTGGAACGTCGAGGACAACGCATTCTGGGAATCCAAGGGCAAGGCCATTGCCAACCGCAACCTGTGGATCTCGATTCCGAGCCTGCTGTGCGGCTTCGCCATCTGGTTGATGTGGGGCATCATCACGGTGCAGATGCTTAACCTCGGCTTTCCGTTCAAGCCGCAGGAGTTGTTCACCCTGACCGCGATTTCCGGGCTGATGGGCGCGACCTATCGCATTCCCGCCTCGTTTTT
>MERK01000126.1 GCA_001770575.1 Betaproteobacteria bacterium RIFCSPLOWO2_12_FULL_64_23 | reverse complement strand
TGAAGCATGACCGCTTCGGCGCCGTCATGCTGGTCGCAGGCGTGCTCGTCGCCGGTCTGATCGTCGCACTGCTGGACTGGCATCAGGTCAGGGTACATCGCGACAACATCAGGATTCGCGGGGTCGCCATGGTTCGGGCGCTGTCGCTGGTCGAAATGCCGCGGCTCGCGCCCGCAGCTGGAGCGACGAGCCTGCTGAGCACGCTCGCCGGCGTTCAACGCAGCGATGCGTTCGCCTATGGCCTGGTCGTCTCGAAATCGGGCGCCAAGCTTTTCGAAATCGCTTCCCCGGGGACCATCGTCCCGGCGGCTTCCATGCCGGCGGAGCCCGCGTCCTGGTTTGGCGAGCATTTACTGACGTCTCCCGGGGACGGGCGCAAGATCCGGGAATTCTTCGGCCCGGTCTTGACGCAGGGCGAACTCGAAGGCTACGTCAGGGTCGGCTACTACGACCGGCCCAAGTTCATGCCTTTCGCCGATCTTTCCGCGGTCGCGGTGATGGCGTTGCCGATCTTTCTGCTGACCGCCCTGTCGGTGTTCATGATCAGGCGGGAGATCCGGCCGCTCGCCGCGCTGAGCGAACGCATCGAGGAAGCGTCGGCGGCCTACGGCCCGCCGGGGGGCCGCTTTGGGAAGGGTTTCGATCTGCGCCAATTCACGCAGCGCTTCGACGCGTTCATGGCGCTGGTCGAGAACAAGGTGCACGAGTCGCAACAGCAGCGCCTCGATGCCCAGGCAGCGGGCCATCTGCTGTCCTACAAGCATGAAAAAACCGAGGCCGTTCTGAACGCCGTTCCGGACGGGATGCTGGTAGTCGATGAAACCTGCGTCCCCGTGTTCGCCAATCCGAAGGTCACGCCGATTCTCGGCGTGAGCCGGGAGGAACTGATCGGCAAGGAGCCGGAGAAGTGGTGCAGGCACAAGGATGTCCTGGCATTCCTGCTGCAGATCAAGGCCGAGGGCGGCGCGGCCATGCAGGCGGAGAACTTCGAGTATTCACCGCAGGAACAACCCGATCGCAGGATCGCGGTGTGGACCTATCCGCTGTTCTCGCCGCGCGACAACGACACCTTGTTCGGCATGCTGATGGTGTTCCGCGACATCAGCCAGCAATTTCTTGCCAGGCAGACGAGCCTGGATTTCGTAAGCCGCGTCTCGCACGAGCTGAAGACGCCGCTCGCCACCCTGTCGGCCTACAGCGAACTGCTGCTTGATTACGCCACCCTGGCGGACGCGGAGCGGGTGAATGCGGTCAATGTCATACGCGACGAAGTGGAGCGTGCAAACACCCTGATCCAGAACATGCTCAACATTTCCAGACTGGAGTCCGGCACCATGCCGCTCACCCGCCATCGCGTGAATGTCCAGGACCTGCTGAACGACACCGTCAAGACGATGGGCACCCGGGCGGAGTCGAGGAACGTGTCGCTGAAGCTGAAAACGGCGACCAATCTGCGCCCCGCGCGGCTGGACAAGGACATGTTCCGCATTGCCCTGGACAACATTGTCAGCAACGCGATCAAGTACAGTCATGCCGGCGGCGCGGTGACGCTGAGCGCGGAGGAGAACGATGCGGACGAACTCGAAATCGTGACCAACGATCAAGGCATCGGAATTTCAGCGGCGGACTGCGCCAAGGTGTTCGACAAGTACTACCGCGGCGACAGCGACCAGGTTCTCGAGCGCAGCGGGCACGGACTCGGCCTGTACCTCGCCAAACAAATCGTCGAGCTTCACCACGGCAGCGTCAGCGTGAGCAGCGAACTCGGCAAGGGGTCGCGATTCACCATCCGCTTGCCCCTGCAACAGGCGCAACTCGAGAAACTGGAAGCCGCATGAAACCGAAGCGTATCCTGATCGCAGACGACGAGCCGCACATGATCCGCGTGATCACGCAGTTCCTGGAGCGCGCGGGCTACCAAGTGCAGATCGTCAGGAACGGGCAGAAGGCGCTCGAGGCCATCCGCGAGAACCCGCCCGACCTGCTGCTGACCGACATCCAGATGCCGAACATGACCGGCGAGCAGCTGTGCGAGGCGCTGCAGCGGGAGATGCCCGAGCGGACGTTTCCGATCATGGTGATGACCTCGATGACCGACATCGAGCACCGGCAATGGACGGCGGCGATGCGCAACACTACCTTCCTGGAGAAACCGCTCAGCATGCGCAAGCTGATCGTCCAGCTGGATCAATTGTTCGCGGACCAGCAGGCGGGCGCGGGAGGCGACAATGGCTGAGTCGGTGCTGCGCGAGATCGACTTCGCGCGCTACCAGCGCTGGTTCAACCTGCTGGTCGGGCACGACTGCCCGATCAAGATCGTGGATGCCGAAGGCGCGCCGGTGTGGGGATGCGAGGGCGCAGCCGACGCGGAACTGGGGCGGCGACTGGCCCAGGCGCCACGCGAGAACGGCAGCGGGGTGAACCGCATGGAGCTTGCCGGGGACACGGCGGTTTTTTACCGGCCGCTGTGTCAGGAAAACACGGCGACCTGGGGCTGGGCGGCGGTGAGCGCGCCCGGCGACGGCGCGGTGGAAAAGCCCCTGGAGAGCGACCGCCTGGCCGACGCGCTGGAGGACCTCGCCGGCGGGATCAGCGAAGACGCGGCGCGCATCTCCGATACATTGCTGATCAGCGAGCAACTGGCCGAGTCCTACGAGGAACTGCATCTTGTCTATGCGATGGACGAGGACATCCGGGCCCAGCTGGGCGGCGATTCGGATCTGTTCACGAAGATACTGCGCTCAACCGCGAAACACTTGAACGTCGACGTGGCGGCGTACGTGCGTCCTGAGGACAACCTGTGCATCTACGCGACCTCGCTCAGCAAGGAAATCCCCAATCTCGACCTGGTGATGGTCGAGACGCGCGGCGACCTGTACCGCTTCGTCAAGTCCTCGGGCGAGACCCTTGTGCTCAACGAGGCCGGCGACAAGCGCCGCGCTTACATTTTTACCGATATGCCCTTTCGCGTTCTCGCCTGCCCGATTCGCGGCCCGAGCACGGTGGACGCGATGATGGTGCTGCTCAACCACATGCACAAGCGGCCATTCTCGAACAGCGACCGCCATCTCGGGGAAGTGGTGGCGAGCCGGATTGCGGGCATGGCGAACAGCCTGCTCCTGATTCACAACTCCGACAAGTTCGTCGTGCAGCTGGCTGCGGCGCTGATCGAAGCGGTCGAGGCGAAGGACCCCTACACCCGGGGCCACAGCGAGCGCGTCAATTTCCTGTCGATGGAAATGGGCAGGCTGCTCGGCCTGGAAGCGGACGAACTGGTCGATCTGCACTGGGGCTCGCTGCTGCACGACGTCGGCAAGATCGGGATTCCGGACGCGATCCTGTGCAAGCCGAGCCGGCTGACCAAGGACGAATACATGTTCATCAAGGTGCATCCGGAGCGCAGTTACGAGATCCTGCGCCACATCGATCAGCTCAAAGGCGCGGTTCCCGGGGCGCGCCACCACCAGGAAATGTTCGACGGCAAGGGTTATCCTCACGGACTGAAAGGCAAGAGAATCCCGTTGCATGCGCGCATCATGGCCGTGGCCGACACCTACGACTCGATCACGAGTTCGCGCGCCTACCGCGCCGGAAGATCGCACGAGGCGGCAATGGCCGAGATCGAACGTGTTTCCGGCACGCAGCTCGATCCGGACATAATCGAAGCGTTCAAGACGATCTGCGCCGCCGAGCCCGAGTGGTTGAAGCGGTTTGAAATCCGGCGCGACAAACCGGCAGCCGGCTGACATGACGCAAGCCGTCGCGCGCATCAACAACTTCGGCGGCCTGACCTACGTCGCCCCCGCGGGCTCGCTTGCGGACGAGGCGGGCGAGAGCGCGCTCGCCGAAGCAATCGACACCTGCGTCCGCTCCAACCGCATCGGTGTGGTGCTGGACCTGGAGCGGGTGGCGCTGCTTGGGGGCAGGGCGCTCGAGATCATTCTCGAGGCCAATACGAAGCTGCGCGCGCTGGGAGGCAGCCTCGAGTACGCCCATGCATCGGCCCTGGTCAGGGACGTCCTGGTGGCGAACGGCATTGCCGCGATCGGCGTCGCGTCGGATTCCGGTCCGCAGCCGGTGCACTCCCCGGTGCATCGCGGCGCGGAGGGACCGCAATCGACGGCGCGCAGGCGGCTCGGCGATATTCTGCTCGAGATGGGTGTGGTGAGCAAGGATCAATTGTCGGCGGCGATTGCGGCGCAAGTGGCCGGCGGCAAGCACCTTGGCCGGATCCTGATCCAGAGGGAGCAGCTGTCCGAAGCCGATCTATTGCTGGGCCTGAGTCGTCAAACCGGGTTTCCCTACCTCGAACTGAGGCCGGGGCTGTACGACCCGCAGGCGATATCCCTGATCCCGGAACAAACTGCGCGGCGGCTGAAGGTGCTGCCGATGTTCAAGGTTCACAACAGGTTGACCCTCGCAACCGCGAACCCGATGGCCATCCCGGACCTCGACGAGATCGAATCGGTCGCCGGCTGCACGCTGCGCCTCGTGCTTTCGCGCGAGAACGACATCGAGCAGGCCTTTGTGAACGCCTATGGCGAGGACAAGTTCTCGGTTGAACTCGGGGAGAATCTGCCGACCGACATCACCCTGATCGAGCAGGCGGCGGCCGACGTCGACGCCATCGACGCGCTCGCCAGCGGCAGCCCCATCATCAGCCTGGTGAACGGGTTGATCCAGCGCGCCGTGCGCGACGGCGCGAGCGACATACATTTCGAGTGCTTCCGCGATCGGGCAGGGGTGCGCTTTCGCATCGACGGCATACTCTACGAGGTGATGACGCTTCGCACCAACATACACACCGCGATCGTCTCCCGCCTCAAGGTGATGGCCAAACTCGACATCGCGGAACGGCGCTTGCCGCAGGACGGCCGCATACAGATCAAGACCCAGGGGCGCGGCGTCGACCTGCGATTCAGCTCGCTGCTGGGCGTCGGCGGCGAAAAGGTGGTGCTGCGGGTGCTGGACAATAACCAGTCCATCCTCGATGTCGAGAAACTCGGCATGCTGCCGCACAATCTGCAACTGTTCAAGAAACTGCTCGGCCGCAGCTACGGGCTGGTCCTCGCCACCGGGCCGACCGGCAGCGGCAAGACGACGACGCTCTATGCAGCGGTCAATTTCCTGAAAGGCGTCGAGAAGAACATCGTCACCATCGAGGACCCGGTCGAGTACCAGATGGATATCATCAACCAGAATCAGGTCAACGATGCGATCGGGCTCAGCTTTGCAAGAATGCTGCGGCACGTCCTGCGACAGGACCCGGACATCATCATGGTGGGCGAGATCCGCGACCAGGAAACGGCGCGCATCGCGGTGCAGTCCGCGCTCACCGGACACCTGGTGCTGTCCACGCTGCATACCAACGACGCGGTGGGCGCGCTGGTGCGCATCATGGACATGGGCGTCGAGCCCTATCTGCTGTCCTCCGCGCTGCTGGGGGTGGTGGCGCAGCGGCTGTTGCGGCAGGTGTGCCCCTCCTGCAAGACCACCTCGTTGCCGCCGCCAGAGCTCGCGGCCCAGTACGGCTGGCCGGAGGGCGCGCGGCTCACGCGCGGCCGCGGCTGCAAGGCTTGCTACGACTCCGGCTACCGGGGACGCATGGCGATTCATGAAATCATCGAAACCACCGAGGATCTGCAGCGGCTGATGATAAAACGCCCCACCAAAGACGACTTGCAGGCGTTTGTGCGGCAGTCGCACATGGCATCGATGTTCGACGACGGCATGCAGCGGGTGCTCGAAGGGCGCACCAGCCTGGAAGAAGTCTCCCGCGTCATTCACGCGGTCTAGGAGCGGACATGGCGATCGATATCGGAAAAGCGCCGCGCAGCACGCAGCAGCCCGAGCCGGCCAAGAAATTCAACCTGAACATGCAGATCCAGCTGGGTTCGCGTCGAATCGGGACCGCCGAGCGCGTCCTGTTCACGGAGCGGCTGGTGCTGCTGCTGGAGACCGGGGTCACCCTGGCGGAGGCCCTCGATGCGATCAAGTCGCAGATCGAAGATCCGCGTCTCGCCGGCATCGTCGGTTCCCTGGCCGACAGCGTGACCGAGGGCAAGTCCTTCTCCGAGGCGCTATCGGGCCATCCCGAAATGTTCTCGCAGACCTACCGCAGCCTGGTGGCGGTGGCCGAGGAAGGCGGGTTTCTGCCCAAAGTCCTCGACCAACTGCGCGACATGGACGAAAAAAGCAGCCAGATGCGCAGCAGCATGATCTCGGCGCTTTCCTATCCCGCGTTCCTGATCGTGTTCTCCGTCGTGGTCGTGATCTTCGTGCTGGTGTTCATTTTCCCGAAGTTCGGCGATCTGTTCCAATCGATTCACAACGAGCTGCCGGCGACCACCATCTTCCTGATGTTCCTCTCCGATCTTCTGCGAAACCACTGGCTGCTGATCCTGCTCGCGCTCGGGGCCGGACTCGCCGTGCTCTTCGTCTGGGGCAGGACGCCGGCAGCGCAGCGGCTGGCGGATCAGCTCAAGGTGCGAACGCCGGTCATCCGGGACATTTTCGTGCAAGCCTATTTGCAGCAGGCCCTGGGCATCCTCGGCATGTCGCTCACCAACGGTCTGTCGATCAGCGTTGCCCTGGACGTATCGAAGGGGGTCATCGGCAACAGGGTGTTTCGCGACTTTCTCGACGACGTCCAGCGCCGCATCAACGAGGGCGAGACCGTCGCCGCCGGATTCGTCGCGGCGGGGTTCATCCCGCCCATGGTCCGGCAGATGATCGCCACCGGCGAGCAGACCGGGAACCTGGGGAAGGTGATGACCCGCGTTGCGGAATTCTACGGCCGCGAGCTGAGCAAGCGCCTCGCCGCACTGTCCCGCATGGTCGAGCCGATCATGCTGATGGTGATGGGCGTGGTGGTGGGGGTGGTCGTCGCCTCGCTGATCCTGCCGATCTTCAAGCTTTCCCGCGCAATTCACTAAGAGGCTATTTCAAAATGAGGAAAACGGATTTTTCAAAGATCGTTGCTTGCGTGCGGATGGGTTCATCATCCGCGCGCAAGCAACGATCCGCACGGACGGAATTACCGTCCGTGCAGGTTTTGGCAACACCTGCGCGCTGCGCGCGCCAACCATGTTTCTTGTACGGATATAACCCATCCGTACAAGAAACATGGTTCTTCGGGTTAGCACACCCGCTCGCACAGTAGCTGGCTCAATGCTGATTTTGAAATGCGCTCTAAGAACTTACTGTATCGACAAGAACAATTCGCCGGCGTACTATTGCGACTGGACTCAAGAACAAGCTGTTCCCTGGGGTCCGCAAGAGGTCCGATAACCAGAGAGGAGGTGTTTGATGTCACCCAAGACGCTTCGGCGCGCAGGACGGTCGGGCTTTACGCTGATCGAACTGCTGATCGTCGTGATCATTCTGGCCATCCTTGCGGCCATTGTGATACCGCAGTTCTCGAGCTCCACCGCCGATGCGAAGGAAGCCGCGCTCGACGCCAACCTGGCTTCGATGCGCAACGCCATCGAACTGTACAAGGTGCAGCACACCAACAACATCTTCCCCGGCGCGGTAGCATCGTCCGGCGGCGCAGGCGCCTGCACCGGGGGAACCAAGGGAACGGGTGCGCTCAACACCGCGCAGGCGTTCACGGACAGCATGCTCATGTATTCGGACGCAGCCGGCCAGACCTGCACGCTCAGCGACGCGACAGACTACAAGTTCGGGCCCTACCTGCGCAAAGCGATTCCGAGTGATGCGATCACCGGCAGTACCGCCATCGTCGTGACCTCGACCGGCGCGCCGATCGCCCCGGCGGCGGCGACCGGCGGCTGGGCCTACGATACCAAATCCGGCCAGATCGTCATGAACAGCAACGCGACGGACAGCAAGGGGGCCGCCTACAGCACCCATTGAGCGCCGTGCCGGGAGACCGCTGCGCTTGCTCATCCCGGGTGAAACCAGGCCGTTGGCACGGATTCACCCTCGCCGAGCTGCTGGTCAGCGTTGGCATCCTCGTGGTCATCGCCGCGGTCGCGGTCCCCCTGCTTTCCTCCCAGGACCCGAAGAAGCTCGAAGTGGCCGCCGCACACATCGGAGGCGCGCTGCGCTTCGCGCTCGGCGAGGCGAACCGCAGCGGCGGCTACGTCCTGGTGGACGCCAAGAGCACGCCCGGACAGCTCAAGGCTTTTTTCTCCGACAGCGCGGGCAACCCCGGCGCCGCGCTCGTCGATCCGGGCACCAAGCGCGCGCTGGTCATCGACACCGCGGGCTCGGCTTTTTCCGCCAACGTGGGCATCACGCCGAAGTTCATGCGCGGCGGCACGGCCTGGGCGCAACTGCTGATCGGCCCGGGCGGTCAATTGCAGGCGTTCGACGGCCCGTCGAACAACAAAGGCACGCTGCAGGCGGGCAGCGGCATCGTCGTGGCGCTGGGCGCGCAGAACCTCACCGTGTCGGTGAACGAAGTCACCGGGTTCGTCGCGCTGCCCTAGGCAACGCGTCTCATGCGATGAATGTCAACAGGCCCTAGGGGACGCCGTCCATGCCGCCGCGGCCTCACCTCACGGATTCCCGCCAGCGCGGCTTCTTTTACGCCGAAGCGCTGCTGTCGGTCGTTCTGCTCGCCGTGCTGCTGGTGCCGGCGCTGGACGCGCTGCGCAGCGGCATCTCCGGCGGCGCGATACCCGCCGATGCCGGCCGGCCGCTGTTGCTGCGCGACAAAATGGAGGACGTGCTGTCGCGGCCGTTTGCCGACCTGTACGCCCAGACCTATCTCCCCGGCGGCAATACCACCAGCTCGGTGAGCAGCACCTATTCGGACGCCGCGGGCGCCGCCAACCGCCGCCTGGTGGTGTTGTACCGTTACAACGCCACCACCAAGGCGCTGAGCTCAAGCGATACCGGGCTGCTGCGCGTGAGCGTGTATTTCGCGGCCGACACCGGCGCCGCCCCCCTTTATGCGCTCGCCGGCAGGTGGTGGTGACATGGCCCGCCGCTCGCAGCGTGGCCTGACCCTGATCGAGCTGCTGTTGGCCGTGGCGATCGGCGCCATCGTGTTCGCGGCACTGAACTCCCTGGTCATGCAGAGCCTGAAGGCGCAGGCTTCGGGCCGCGCCGGCAACGAGCTCGTCTACCAGGGCCGGTTCGCGCTCGAACGCATGGTCGCAACGGCGCGCGGCACGGCGCCCAAGCTGCTCGCCACGCCCGCCGCGGGCACCACCGGCGACTGGTTCTCACCCGCCATGTATTGCAGGAACGCCGGCAGCCAGCTGATCGAGACCGTCACCACCGACACCGGCTGCAGCGGCACCACGGTGATCGCGAGCAACGTCAGCGCACTGTCGGCTGCGCTCCCCGCGAGCGCGGGCGCGGTGGACCGGCCGCTGGCGGCGCTCAGCCTGACGCTAGGCACCAGCGCAGCGCCGCAGGCGGTGACGCTCGCCAGCGGCGTGCGCCTGGGCGGGGGAACGCAGTGAGCGCGCCGCGCGCGCGCGGCGCCGGCTTCACGCTGCTGCCGGTGATCCTCGCCATGAGCCTGGTCGCGGCCATCGCCTTCCTGCTCAACCGCGACAACGTCGTGACCAACAACCTGATCGGCGGGCAATCCGAGCGCGCGCGCGCCCGCTACGCCGCGGAGGCGGGGTTGCAGGCGGCCAATTACGCGATGCAGGCCGCGGGCTGCGCGGGCGGCTATCCGACCGCCGCCACGCCGGTCACCGACGCTGATTTCGGCGGCGCCAGTTACAGCGCCTACGCCGACGCGGCCAGCGGCTCCCCGCGCAGCCTGAGCTCCACCGGCGCCTATAAGGGCGCCTCGGTCACGCTCACCCGCGCCGGCGTGTACGTCTATCAATCGCCGATGAAGACCTACACCATTCAGCCGAATCCGGCGGCGGGCATCGATACACATGTACGTAAGGACGAGCCCAACAAGAACTACGGCGGCGACAATGACCTGGAGCTCGATGCCGGCAACAAGCAGGAGATCCTGATCAAGTTCGATTTATCGATATTTCCGGCGGGCAGCCGGATCATTCCCTGGTACAGCGGGGGACTGCAGCCCGGGGCGACACTGGATCTGTACAAGGGGAATAGCGGCACCAGCACCGCCAGCTGGATCGATGCGCAGCTGATCACGCGCAGCTGGGTCGAGGGCACCGGTTCCTCGGGCAGCGGCGCGACCTGGAACCGCTACGACGGGGTGAACAACTGGCCCTCGCCGGGGGTGGGCTACGACGCCCGCACGATCGGCAGCACCGCGTACTCGGGCTCGACCGGCTGGAAAGTACTGGACATCACCAACGCGGCGCAGGCCTGGATGGGCACGGTGACCTCCAATTACGGTGTCTGGCTGCGCAGCTCGCCTTCCGGCGTTGCGATCAGTAACGCGAAATACAACAGCAGCGACAACTCGGTCTCCGGGCAGCGCCCGAGGGCTGTAATCAACTATCTGTTGCCCTGCGGGGCAAGCGCGCCGTGAGCGCCGGGCGCATCCGCGCCGGCGGCGGCTGCGGCAAACACGGCGGCGCGCGTACGCATACTGCGTGTGGCAGATTGACCCGCTGGAGTAGCTATCTGGTATCCTGACGCCGTCCGCCCCCGATCCCATGAAAATGTTCAACAGCCTCTGGTCCTCCTCGGATTTCGACAGCGAGAGCCTGACGCGCTTCGCCCAGCCGGTGATGCGCCGCGAGGCGGTGCAGGGCATTTTCACCCTGGGCATGCTGACCATGGTGCTGATGTCGGGGCTCGCCGTCCTGTATTACGCCCTGAGCCGGAGCAGCGAATACTTCTACACTTTCGCCGTGCTGGCGGCGCTTTCCCTGCACATCGCGCTGTCGGCGAAAGCCGTTTCCGACATCCGCGTCCTCTACCTTCTCGGCATGGTGCTGCTGGCGCTGTGCGGACTCGCCTTCGTGCTGCTCGCGCACCGCTACGGCGTATTCACCGCGACGCTGCTCTCCACCGTGGCGCTGCTGTTCATGGTGGTGCCGCTGGTGCCCTGGGGCCTGCGCGAGGCGATGGCGGCGATCGGCGTCGTCTATGCCATTTTCACCGCCTCGACCTTGAGCGTGGCGGGGCGTTTCACGCATGAAACGCTGTGGACGCTGCAGTTCCTGATGCTGAGCGCCGCGGTGATTTCGCTCGCGCTGGTGGCGCGCGCCATCGCCGTTCGCAAGGGGCACATCGAGGCGCGCTTCAACCTGAGCGAGAGCAACGAGCTGCTGCAGCGGCTGTCGCATCGCGACCCGCTCACCGACGCCCGCAACCGGCGCTTTCTCGAGGAGCGGTACGCGGATATCGTCGCGCGCTACGGCGCGAGCGGGCGCGGGTTCTGCCTGGCGGTCGTCGATCTGGACGATTTCAAGGCCCTGAACGACAGCTGCGGGCACGCCTGTGGCGACCGCGTGCTGCAGCGGCTGGTGCGCGTGTTCCTGGCGGCGCTGGGCCAGAACGAGTACGTGGTGCGCATGGGCGGGGACGAGTTTGTGCTGCTGCTCGAGGGAGACGAGGTGCAGCCGCGCCTCGCGCGCGCGCTGGCCGAATTCGGCGCGCCCGAGGCGGGCGCGGCCGACGCGACGCCCATGCCAGGGGTCAGCATCGGCATCGCGCGCGTGCCCGCGGGCATGAGCGCCCCGCTGGAAGCGCTGTACGCCCTGGGCGACAAAGCCCTGTACGCCGCGAAAGCCGCCGGCCGCAGTTCGCTGGTGACGCTGGACTATGGCCGGCAGCAGAGCGCATGAGGCGCCGCATGGGCCGCCTGTGGCAGAGGCTGGCGGCCCGCGGCGGCTACCCCATCGGCCTTCATATCGGCATGGACCGCGTGACGCTGGTGCAGATGCAGCCGCAGGGCCGGGGCCCGGCGATCCGCGCCGCGGCGTCGATCAGCTACGGCTGCCCGCGCAGCGAGCTGCTCGCCGACCGGCAGCGGCTGAACCTGCTGATCAAGCGCGCGCTGGCCGATCACCCGTTCCGCGGCAAGCGCGTCGTGAGTTGCATGCCGAACGATCAGCTCAAGATGATGGTGTTGAGCTTCTCGCCCGCCAAGGACGAGTCCGACGCGGATGCGCTGGTGCGCGAACTGCGCTCGCGCCTGCGCAGCGACCTCGAGGGCAAGATCATCGATTTCGTCCCGGTGCGTCAGCCCGAATTCCAGTCCCTGCCGCACGAGGCGATCGTGGCGATGGCGGAACGCGACCAGGTGACGGCCTATTTGGACCTGCTGTCGGCCTGCGGGCTCCAGGTTGAAGCGCTCGAGGTCGGGCCGGTGGCCCTGGCCCGCGTGGTGTCTTCGATCGGTGCGGACAACAAGGGCGAGATCCCCAACTTGCTGCTGATCACCTTCGGCACGCGCAGCAGCTATCTCACGGTAGTGTGGGGACGGCGTCTGCTGCTCGATCGCGTTGTGGACTTCGCCGAGCACCAGTTGGTATCCCGGCTCTGCACCGTCCTCGGCATGTCCGAAGCGGCGGCGAAGGAACTGCTGCTCGAACGCGGGTTCGCCGGCGGGGGGCGGAGCGGGGACAACGGCGAAGTCGAGCGCATGCTGAAGGACGTATTGCGCCCGGGACTCGCAGCGCTGAAATCCGAAGTGAACAAGACCCTGAGCTATACCGCGTCCAAGACGCGCGGGCGCATCGTGGACAAGATCTACGTGACCGGCAGCCTCGCGCGCTATCCGGGCATCGAAGGGTTCCTGGGCGAACATTTTACCTTGCCGGTCGAGGTGCTTAACCCTTCCTCGATTTTCCCGCGTTCGCTGAAAGGCAGGGAAATGGAGCATCTGTGGCTGCATTCGGGCGTGGTTGCGGCCACCGGACTTGCGCTGCGCGGAGTGCCACAACAATGGCTGGCATCGACCTGATCCCGGGCGACTACGCGCGGAAGCGGGAGCTCGAGGTCCGCGTCCGGCGGTTCCTCGTTGCCCTCGCGCTCGTTCTGGGGCTGGTGGCACTGGGCCGGGCGGGGATCGAGATCCTCATTTCGCTCCAGGGTGCGGAAGTGGCGCGTTTGCGTGCGCGGGGGGAACTCTCCGCGCAGGAAGCGACCAAGGCCGACGCGTACCGAAAGCAGAAGCGCGCGGTCGAAAAACAGCTCGCCGAACTCGATGAGCTGCGCGGGCGCGACCGGCTCATGCTGTTGCTGCGTGCGATCGACAATGCGTACATCGACCGTATCTGGTTCGACGAGATGCATTTCTTCCGCCGCGAAAACCTGACCACCGGCAGGCTCGACGCCGTCCCGGGCGGGTCCCGCGCCGGGATTATCGTCGTGCCCAAGGAAAACATTCCCCCCCCGGGGACCACGATCAAGCCGCTGGAAATCGAACAGCACGCCGAGATCGTCGGTCATGCGCTCAGTCATACGTCGCTGGCCGAATTCATGCGCGGCCTGGGCAGGCAGCCCGGGGTCGCCGACGTGCGCCTGCTCGATACCGGGAGCAGGAGTTACGCCAACGCGGTGGTGGTCGATCTCAAGCTTTCCCTGCTGATCGACGAGAAGGCGCGGGGGGCGAAATGAAGGCCCGGCTGTTCGGCGCTCTGGCGAAGCTCGACCCGCGCCTGCTGCTGATGTTGATGTTCTTCGCCATCGGCTTGGTGGCGTACGAAGGCTGGTACCTTGCGTTGAGAAAGCCGTTCCTGGCGTACCAAAAGGTGGTTGCCGCCCGCGCCACGCTGGGTGCCACGCTCTCGGGTTCGGCAGACGCGCCGGGCGAGGTGCCCCGGCTGGCGGCCGAGTTGTTGGGGCTGTTGGACCGCCTCGCCGGCGAACTTCGCCTGCCGGCTGCCGATGATGAGATGGTGGCCTCGCTGATGACCGAACTCGAACGCTCCGCCAAGACCGACGGGGTGGTGCTGATCGGCATCCGGCCAGGCGCGCGCAGGCGCGTGCTGTCGTTCGAGGAGGCCTCATTCGAAATCAGCGCCCAGGGCAAGTACATCCCGCTGGGTCATTGGTTGATGGGATTCGAGCAAACGCTGAGCCGGAGGGCGACGGTCAGCGAATTCACCATGAAGTCGATCGACGAAGGACGCCAGGTTGCGCTGACCGTGAGGCTTGCCCTGTACCGCGCGCTGCCGGCGCCTGGAGCCGGCAGTTGATCCGCGCACGCGCCCGGGTGGCGATGGCCGCAGCGGTTCTGGCGTGCATGCCCGGGCTCGCCGCGGCACAGGCGGAGCGCTTGCGGCACGATCTGTTCGCCCGTCCGACGCTCTCCGCCGTGCAGCCGCTTTCGGCGCCGGCGCAGGGCGGCGAGGCCGCTGCGGCGGAAGCGGAGGCGCCATGGAATCCGGAATTGATCGCGGTGATGCTCGCCGCCGGGAAATCGATCGCCAACCTCGACGGCGTAATGGTCCGCATCGGCGAATCGATCAACGGCTATGTGCTGGTCGAGGTGGGCGAGGAACAAGCGGTATTGCAAAAGGGCAGGAAGCGGCTCGTCGTATCGATACGCGGCAGGGGAGAAGCGCCGATCAACGCGCAGGAGAAGCAATGAAGACTTTCCGGACACTCAGCGCAGTTCTGCTCGCACTTGGCCTGAGCGTGGTGCTGCCGGGTTGCGCCGCCGCGCCTGCGGCGCTCACGCCCGCGCCGCCCGCGACGGCGCAGCCGACGCCGCCCGCGTCCACGCCCGCGACCACGCCGGCGACCACGACGACACCCGGGCTGAGGCCGACGCCCGCGCTCGCGCTGGCGCCAACGCCAGCGGGCACGCCTGCGGGCGAGGAGGAACGCATCACTCTCACCTTCCGCGCCGCGCCCGTCGAGCAGGTGTTCGACATGTTGTCGCGCAAGGACAATGTCAACATTTTGCTGTCCAAAGGCGTGACCGGCGCGGTGACCCTCAACCTGTACGACGTCACCGTGAAGGAGGCGATCTACGCGGTCGCCCGGGCCGCGGGCTACTGGGTCGAGGCGCACGACGGCGGGTACACCATCATCGTCGGCAGCGCAGCCGGCGTCGACAACCCGGCCTCGAACAACCGGGTGCAGACCCTCAAGGTGCAATACTCCGATACGCTGCAGGTGGCGGACATCCTCGCCAAGTACGTTTCCCGCTACGGCAAGGTGACGCCGCTCCTCGGGCGCAAAATGATCGTGGTCGAGGACCTGCCCGCATTCGTCGAACGCGTCGAGAAACTCCTCGGGCAACTCGACGTGCCGCCCAAGCAGATCATGATCGAGGCCAAGATTCTCGAGGTGACCCTGGACGAATCGGAACGCTTCGGCGTCGACTGGAAGCAGGTCTTCGGTACGCCCGGCGGCGACACCACCGGCAGCTTCGGCACCACCGGGCTCGCCGGCGGCACGCTCGCCGCCCCGCCGCAGGGGTTCTTTTTCAGCCTGCTCGACAAGCGGCTGGAACTATTCCTGGGCGCGCTCGCGTCCAAGGGGCGCGTGCGCACGCTGTCCACGCCCAAGCTGCTGGCGCTGGAGAACCAGGAAGCGAAGGTGATCATCGGCGACAGCACCGGCTACAAGGTCACCACCACCATCAACCAGGTCACCACCGAATCGATCCAGTTCCTGGAGTCCGGCATCATCCTCAAGGTCACGCCCTCGGTCGACCAGCGCGGGCGCGTGGTGCTGAAAGTGCAGCCCGAGGTCAGCTCGGCCTCCTTGGCCGCCGGCGTCCCGTCGAAGAAGAGCACCCAGGTCACGACCGAGTTGATCTCCGGGGATGGCCAGTCGATATTCATTGCCGGCCTGATCAAGTCGAAAGGCTCGCTCGACCGCAGCGGCGTGCCGATCCTGGGAGACCTGCCCGTGATCGGCAACCTGTTCTCCACTGCCATCGAAGCGGTAAGCACCTCGGAGACGGTGGTGATCATCACTCCCCACATCGTGCGCGAACCCGGGGATGCCGACCGCTTCAGCGAGGACAGGGCGAGGCAGGCCGAACAGGCCGCCGCATCCATCGCGGAGCAGGAAGCCAGGCTGCGGCGCGGGAAGCCGCCTCCGCCCTGAGCCGCCCGGCAACGCACACCGCCGCCCTCGGCCACGCGCGCGAACCGGGCAGCATGGAATTTCCTGCGCGCTGAAGCGCGGCGCGTGTCTGCTAAAATGCGCGCAGGAGGCGTATGTCGGACAAGCTCATCATCGCCGTGGACGCGCAGACCCCCGCGCCGGAGGCGGGCGCGCGCACGGCGCCGGCCGGCCAGGACGCATCTTGAGCAAACTTCTGTTGCTGATCCTCGCTGTGCTTGCCGTGTGGTGGCTGGCGAAGGGTTTTCGGCGCAAGGACGCGGCCCGGGATGCGCCCGAGGCCGCAGCCGAAAAAATGGTCACCTGCGGCCATTGCGGCCTGTATCTTCCGCAAAGCGAGGCCATCGGCGAAGGCGACAGGTTCTTCTGCTGCGCCGAGCACCGCCGCCTGGCGGGCTAGCGCCGGCACGCAATGGCTATCTGGCATTTTGCGGCCGACACGCAGCCGGACTCGTTCTGGGTTTCGCTGCGCTTTTTCAACATTTACCGGCTGCTGCTCGCCGCGGTGTTCCTCGCCGCAGTCATGATCTTCGGCGACAGCCTCAATTTCGGCAGTCACAATCTCGCGCAGTTCAAGTATGTCAGCGCCGCCTATCTGCTGCTGGCGGTCGTGTTCCAGGTGCTGCTGGAAAAGATCCGCAGCTATTTCAATTTCCAGCTGAGCATGCACGTGATCGCAGACATCGTCGCAACGGTGCTGCTGATGACTGCCAGCGACGGCTTCAGGAGCGGCCTCGGCGTGATGCTGCTGATTTCGCTCGCGGCGGCCGCGCTGGTGAGCCGCGGCGCGCTGATGCTGTTCTACGCCGCCCTGGCTTCCATCGCAATTCTGCTGGAGCAGACGTACTGGATCCTGAGCTTCGATCGCAGTGCCGCCGATTACGTGCAACCGGGGCTGCTGTCGATCGGCTATTTCGCCACGGCGTTGATCACCAACCAGCTGGCGCGGCGCGTTATCCGCCAGGAGCGGGTGATGCGCCAGCGCTCGGTCGACCTGAGCAATCAGCTGCGCATCAGCCAGCTGGTGATCCAGGACATGCAGGACGCGGTGCTGGTGGTCGACGGCAACGGCCTGGTGCGCCAGCACAATCCGCAGGTGTCCGTGCTGCTGGGGTGGCAGGCGCCGGAACTCGATCAGATCGAGAAATATTCGCCCGAGATCGCGCGCGCCTTGGCGCGCTGGCGCGGCGCCGGGGGCAGTGCGGCCGAGACCCTGCTGCTGCCCGGAAGCGGCAAGCTGGTGCATGCGCGCTTTGTCGAGGCCGGCGCCGCAGGCGACAGCATTTCCCTGGTGTTCCTCGAGGACGTGTCGCGGATGCAGGAGCAGGCGCAGCAACTGAAGCTGGCGGCGCTCGGAAGGCTCACCGCGAATATCGCGCACGAGATCCGCAATCCGCTCTCGGCGATCAGCCATGCGAGCGAACTGTTGCTGGAGGAGCAGCGCGATTCCTCGCGGGAACGCTTGCTGCACATCATTCAGGACAACGCCAAACGGCTCGATCGCATGGTGCGCGACGTGCTCGAACTGACGCGGCGCGACCAGGTGCATCCGGAGACCATCCGACTGGCGGCTTTTCTGCCTTCCTTCATCGAAGAATTCGCGCAGAACGAGCGAATCCCGGCATCGAGCTTCGCGCTGCAAGTGCACGAGGCGAGCGAGATCGTGTTTGACCGGGTGCACCTGCAGCAGGTGCTGTGGAACCTGCTGCGCAACGCCTGGCGCCACTCGCGCCAGCGCGAGGCGAGCGTGCGCGTGGTGGCTAAGCGCCGCGGCAATCGGGTAGAATTGAACGTGATCGACGACGGCGAGGGCGTGCCTACGCACCTGCGGCAGCAATTGTTCGAACCCTTCTTCACCACCTATAGCGGGGGCACCGGCCTCGGCCTGTACATCGCGCGCGAGATGTGCGCCGCGAACGCGGCCATCCTCGAGCATGTCGAGCCGCCGGCGCAGGCCGGCGGGGCGGACTTCCGCATCCTGTGCGGGGGCAGGCCCGCATGAAGCGCGCCGAACGCAGAAGCGGGCCGGTCGCCGCCGCGGTGCTGGTCGTCGATGACGAGGCCGATATCCGCGAATTGCTCGAGCTGACCCTGGTGCGCATGGGGCTGGCGGTGGAATGCGCGGCCAGCGTGGCCGAGGCGCAGGCGCTGCTCAAGGCGAAGCGCTTCGACCTGTGCCTGACCGACATGCGTCTGCCCGACGGCGCGGGCCTGGATCTGGTGCGTCACATCGGCGAGCATTGCGGCGACCTTCCGGTGGCGGTCATCACCGCCTACGGCAGCGCCGAAAATGCGGTGGCGGCGCTCAAGGCCGGCGCGTTCGATTACCTGTCCAAGCCGGTGTCGCTGGAGGATCTGCGCACTCTGGTCAAGTCGGCGCTCAAACTGCCGCAACCCCTGTCCGCGGCCAAGCCTGCGCGCCTGCCGCTGCTGGGCGAATCGCCGGCGATGCAGCAGGCGCGCGAGATGATTTACAAGCTTGCGCGCAGCCAGGCGCCGGTCTACATCAGCGGCGAATCGGGCAGCGGCAAGGAACTGGCGGCGCGCCTGATCCACGAACAGGGGGCGCGCCATGACCAGCGGTTTGTTCCGGTGAACTGCGGCGCGATTCCGGAAAACCTGATGGAGAGCGAGTTCTTCGGCTACAAGAAAGGAGCGTTCACCGGGGCGGAGGCCGACCGCGACGGCTTCTTCCAGGTGGCGCACGGCGGCACGCTGTTTCTCGACGAGGTTGCCGATTTGCCCCTCGCCATGCAAGTGAAGCTGTTGCGCGCGATCCAGGAGAAGCGGGTGCGCAAGGTGGGAGCAACGGGCGAGGATGCGGTGAATGTGCGCATGATCTGCGCCACGCACCAGAACCTCACCGCGCTGGTCGAGGCGGGAAGGTTCCGCCAGGACCTGTATTTCCGCCTCAACGTAATCGAGCTGAAAATGCCGTCGTTGAAGGAGTGCCGTGAAGACATCCCCGCGATGGCGGACTCCATGCTCGAGCGCTTGAGCGCAGCCGGCGGCCAGGCGCCGCGCCTGTCCAGGGCGGCGCAGGCGGCGCTGGCCGGCTACGACTTCCCCGGCAATGTGCGCGAGCTGGAGAATATTCTGGAACGCGCCGTGGCCCTGTGCGGCGGCAACGAAATCCAGGCGGGCGATCTGCGGCTCGCGCCGGCGCGCCAGACGGGCCAGGTGCCGCCCGGCGGGAAATGGCCGTTGCAGGACTATCTGGACCGGCTCGAGCGCGAGGCGATACTCGAAGCGCTGGGAACAACGCGCTTCAACCGCACCGCGGCGGCCAGGCTCCTCGGTATCACCTTTCGCGCCTTGCGCTACCGCATGGAGCGGCTGGGGATCAACGAACCGCGCCCATGATCGCCGACGCCAGCGGGCGCGTCGACGCCGCGCGCTACGTCGCCTCCGCCAACTGCGACGAGCGGCCGCCGGGTGAGCCGGTCACGCTGCTGGTAATCCACAACATCAGCCTGCCGCCGGGGGAATTCGGCGGCGACGGCATCGCGCGCCTGTTCACCAACGATCTGGACTGCGCCGCTCATCCTTATTATCGGACCCTCGCCGGAATGCGCGTGTCGGCGCACTTCCTTATCCGCCGCGGCGGCGAACTGCTGCAGTTCGTGCCGTGCACGAAGCGCGCCTGGCACGCCGGAGTTTCCGCGTGGTGCGGCCGCGGCGAATGCAACGACTACTCGATCGGCATCGAACTGGAGGGCGCGGACGATGTGCCCTACGCCGAGCCGCAGTACCGCGTGCTCGCACAACTCGCGCGCGCACTGCGCTCGGCCTACCCGATCGCCGATATCGTCGGCCACTGCGACATCGCGCCGGGGCGCAAGACCGATCCCGGTTCGAGCTTCGATTGGCCGCGCTTTCGCGACTCGATCGGATAAGACAGCGGCAACGCCGCGGCGCAGGGCGCGAAAATATTTTCTTGCGCCGCCGCAACGCAAGCCGCGGCAAATCCGACAGCGCGATTTTGTCAGCGCGCGACCGCGCCGGCAGCGTGCGCTGCCTCGCCGCATTTTTTGCGCCGATGTTGCGCGTGAACATAATTTTTCAAAAACTTCTTGCAAAATCAAAAGCGGATCACTAAAATTAGTTGCCAACTGGTAACGGGATACTATATATTGTGGTTGTGGTCGAAACCGAAATATGAGATCAGCGGCACAAATGCAGCGCCGGGCGCACTAGAACTACTGGGAAAATGCATATGCAACTCGTCACCGATTCACAGAAGTCGCCATCCGTGGCCGGTGCCAGTGTTGCCGAAGTGTCCGCAGAAAACCAATCGGCCTATCCCGATTACCGCATCATTCGCCGCAACGGCGCGGTGGTCGGATTCGACCCGGGCAAGATCTCGGTCGCGATGACCAAGGCGTTTCTGGCGATCGAAGGCGGTCAGGGTGCGGCTTCGGCGCGTATCCGCGAATTGGTTGCCGGGCTCACGCAAAGCGTGGTTGCCGCCCTGGTGCGGCGCCAGCCCGGCGGCGGCACCTTCCACATTGAAGACATCCAGGACCAGGTCGAACTGGCGCTGATGCGCTCCGGCGAGCACGAGGTGGCCCGGGCCTACGTGCTCTACCGCGAGCAGCGCGCGAAGGTGCGCACCCTGGAACAGGCCAAGCAGAAAGACAAGGCCGCCGCCCCCGAGCTGCACGTAATCGACAACGGCGTGAGGCGGCCGATCGACCTGGCCGGGTTGAAAAACCTGCTAAAGGCTTGCTGCGAGGGCCTGGGCGATGCGGTCGATCCGGGCATTATTTTCAACGAGACGCTGAAGAACCTGTATGACGGCGTGCCGATCGAGGAAATCCGCAAGTCGGCGATCCTGTCGGCGCGCGCCTTGATCGAAAAGGACCCGGCCTACGGTTTCGTCACCGCGCGACTGCTGCTCAACACCATCCGCATCGAAATCCTGGGCGAGGAAGTGCCGCAGGCGCAAATGAACAAGCGCTACGCCGAGTATTTTCCGGAATTCATCAAGCGCGGCATCGCCGCGGAGCTGCTGGACGAGCGGCTGGCCAAATTCGACCTGGCGCGCCTGGGCAAGTCGCTGGACGCCGCGCGCGATCTGAAATTCGGCTATCTCGGCCTGCAGACCCTGTATGACCGCTACTTTTTGCACGACCACGGGCGACGCATCGAACTGCCGCAGGCTTTCTTCATGCGCGTCGCGATGGGTCTGGCGCTGAACGAGATCGACCGCGAAGCGCGCGCCATCGAGTTCTACCAGGTGCTGTCTTCCTTCGACTTCATGAGTTCCACGCCGACCCTGTTCAACTCCGGCACGTTGCGCTCGCAACTTTCGAGCTGCTATCTGACCACCGTTGCGGACGACCTCGACGGCATCTATGAATCGATCAAGGACAACGCCTTGCTCGCCAAGTACGCGGGCGGCCTGGGCAACGACTGGACGCCGGTGCGCGCGCTGGGCTCGCACATCAAGGGCACCAACGGCAAGTCGCAGGGGGTGGTCCCGTTCCTGAAAGTCGTGAACGATACCGCCGTTGCGGTGAATCAGGGCGGAAAGCGCAAGGGCGCGGTGTGCGCCTATCTGGAAAGCTGGCACCTGGACATCGAAGAATTTCTCGAACTGAGAAAAAACACCGGCGATGACCGCCGCCGCACCCACGACATGAACACGGCCAGCTGGATTCCGGACCTGTTCATGAAACGGGTGATGGAAAACGGCGAGTGGACGCTGTTCTCGCCCTCGGACTGCCCCGATCTGCACGACAAGTTCGGCAGGGAATTCGAGAAAGCGTATACGGCCTACGAGGAAAAGGCGGCCAGGGGCGAACACCAGCTGTTCCGCAAGATCCCGGCGCTGCAGCTGTGGCGCAAGATGCTGTCGATGTTGTTCGAGACCGGTCATCCCTGGATCACCTTCAAGGACCCGTGCAATATCCGCTCGCCGCAGTCCCATGTCGGCGTCGTGCACAGCTCCAACCTGTGCACCGAGATCACGCTCAACACCAACGAGCACGAAATTGCCGTGTGCAACCTGGGTTCGGTCAACCTCGCTGCCCACCTCGAGCGCATTGACGGCACGGTCAAGCTCGATCACGCCAGGCTGCAGCGCACCATAGCCACCGCGATGCGCATGCTGGACAACGTCATCGACATCAATTATTACGCGGTCGGCAAGGCGCGCAATTCGAACCTCAGGCACCGCCCCGTGGGCATGGGCATCATGGGTTTCCAGGACTGCCTGCACCTGCTGCGCGTACCCTACGCCTCAAGGGAGGCGGTGGAGTTCGCCGACCGTTCGATGGAGGCGGTCGCCTATTACGGCTACCTGGCCTCGACCGAGCTGGCCGAGGAGCGCGGCCGCTACTCTTCCTACCGCGGTTCGCTGTGGGACCGCGGCATCCTGCCGCAGGACACCCTGGCCCTGCTGCGCGAGGAGCGCGGCGCCTTGAAAGGGGAAGGGGCCGGTTCATCCCCCCTGGTCGAAATCGACATGAGCTCGAGCATGGATTGGGAGGGCTTGCGCGAGCGCATCAAGCAGCACGGCATGCGCAACTCCAACTGCCTCGCCATCGCGCCGACCGCCACCATCGCCAACATCATCGGCGTCTCGGCGTCGATCGAGCCCACTTACCAGAACCTGTACGTGAAGTCGAATCTGTCGGGCGAATTCACCGTGGTCAACGAATATCTGGTGAACGACCTGAAGCGCCTGGGCCTGTGGGACGAAGTAATGATCGCCGATCTCAAGTATTTCGACGGCAACCTGGCCAGGATCGACCGCGTGCCGGCCGAATTGCGCAACCTCTACGCCACGGCGTTCGAAGTCGAGCCGCAATGGCTGGTCGAGGCGGCGGCGCGGCGGCAAAAATGGATCGACCAGTCGCAGTCGCTCAATATCTATATGGCAGGCGCTTCGGGCAAGCGGCTGGACGATACTTACAAGCTCGCCTGGAAGCGCGGCCTGAAAACGACCTATTACCTGCGTTCGATGGGTGCGACCCACGCGGAGAAATCCACGGTCAAGACCGGGCAGCTGAACGCCGTGCCCGAGGGCGGGATGCCCGCCGCGGCGAAGAGCGCCGAAGCGGCCGAGCCCAAGTTCTGCTCGATCGACGACCCGGAGTGCGAGGCATGCCAGTAAGCAGGCGAGAAGACCGAAGAGATGAACATGCTCAACTTTGACGACGAAATGGCGGTTTCCCCGATCCCCGGCCTGGGCATGCAGGCGGTGCGCGGATTCATGCCCGCATCGTCGGCGAGTGCCGCGGCGCGGGAAGCCGCGCCGGCGGCGGGCGCCGACGCGCTGCGCCGTATCCGCGTCGAGGACAAGCGCATCATCAACGGCCGCACCGATGTCAACCAGCTGGTGCCGTTCAAGTACAAATGGGCGTGGGAGAAATATCTCGCCGCCTGCGCCAACCACTGGATGCCGCAGGAAATCAACATGAGCCGCGACATCGCCACCTGGAAGGACCCGAACGGTCTGACCGAGGACGAGCGCCGCATCATCACGCGCAATCTCGGCTTTTTCGTGACCGCCGATTCGCTCGCCGCGAACAACATCGTGCTCGGCACCTATCGCCACATCAGCGCGCCGGAGTGCCGCCAGTACCTGCTGCGCCAGGCGTTCGAAGAGGCGATTCATACCCACGCCTACCAGTACATCGTCGAAAGCCTGGGCTTGGACGAAGGCGAGGTGTTCAACGCCTACCACGAGATTCGCAGCATCCGCGACAAGGACGAATTCCTGATCCCGTTCATCGACACGCTCACCGATCCCGCGTTCAAGACCGGCACGCCCGAGGCCGACCAGCAGCTGCTCAAGAGCCTGATCGTGTTTGCCTGCATCATGGAGGGGCTGTTCTTCTACGTCGGTTTCGCCCAGATTCTCGCCATGGGGCGGCAGAACAAGATGACCGGCGCCGCGGAGCAGTACCAGTACATCCTGCGTGACGAGTCGATGCACTGCAATTTCGGCATCGACCTGATCAACCAGATCAAGATGGAAAACCCCCATCTTTGGACCCCCGCGTTGCGCGAGGAGATCCAGGGCTACATGCAAACCGCGGTCGAACTCGAGTATCGCTATGCCGAGGACACCATGCCCCGCGGCGTGCTCGGCCTGAATGCGCCGACGTTCAAGGAATATCTGCGCTACATCGCCAACCGCCGTTGCCAGCAGATCGGCGTCGAACAGCTTTATCCCGGGGCGGGCAACCCGTTCCCCTGGATGAGTGAAATGACCGATCTGAAGAAAGAGCGCAACTTCTTCGAAACCCGAGTGATCGAGTACCAGACCGGGGGCGCGCTCAGTTGGGATTAGCGACCTTCATGCCGTCTGTGCCGAACGGAGGCGAACATGCGTAAGTTGACCGAGTTTCGGGCCGACAACGATTACAGTTTGTGGCTGCGTTTCGACGACGGGCTGGAAGGAAGCGTATTTCTCGGCAATTTGCTGGAGATCGGCGCGTTTAAACTCTGGCGCGACCGGGACCAATTTCGCCGCGTGGCGATCGATCCCGCGACAATGACCCTGGTTTGGGATGGCGGGATCGAACTCGATCCCGCCGTTTTGTATCGTGACCTGCTGGAGCGCAAGGCCGCATGAGGCCGGCGAGCGTGCAGGCAAAAGAATTCGGCTGGCCGGGGTTCGCCCCGGTCGGCCGGATAATCCGGGCTAGCGCAGCCGGATTTGCAGTAGTTGTTTTTCTTTAACCTGAAGAAGGAGCTTTACCATGGCAACGAAGAAAAAAGCAAAGAAAGCAGCGAAAAAACCGGCTAAAAAAGCCAAGAAGAAGAGGGCAGTAGCCAAGAAGCCTGCAAAAAAGAAAGCGGCCAAGAAAAAGGCCGCCAAGAAAAAGCCTGCGAAAAAAAAAGCGGCTAAGAAAAAGCCAGCTAAAAAGGCCAAAAAGCCAGCCGCCAAAAAGAAAGCGGCAAAAAAAAAGGCTAAACCTGCTGTGAAACCGGCAATGCCGGCTGCACGTCCGATGATGGCTACAGTAGCCCCATCGACTGCGGCGACGCCAGGGGCGAAGACCGCCCTGAATCCGGCAGCTGCTTGGCCTTTTCCAACAGGCTCAAGGCCTTAGCGTAGGTAAGGATGTCCCGCGGTCAGCCTTAGCGCGAGCGAGGGCTGTACCGCGGACATTCGCCTTAAGCTGAATTGTTCCCGGCTGCGCTATCCGCTTCTTTAACGGGATTGCAGGTAATGCAGCTGGGATCGTTTCTCGGGCAGGCCTGAGCCCGGAGCTAGATTGCCTGAAGTCCGGGGCGGCGTCAATTTCTGGTTCAGGCTGTTTTATTGCGCAGCAGCATCGGTTGATGGCGGCGCTTGACATAAGTTAAAAGATTCAATAGAATAGCATTTGTTGCATTACATCACGTCTGTATCCGCCGCGAAGCCGACTGGTCGTTGAGTCAGGTTTTGGTCGCAGTTTCTTAGAGTTCGAACGGCACTTTAACAAGCCGTTTCAAGTAACTAGATTTTAGAAGTATTTGCTTAGGATCAGTGTGCTTGTGTCTAGCGCGCTTGCGTTGACGCGAGCGGCGCAACGCAAGCCGATTTGGGCAGCACCGGCGCTGGCTTCATTTGGGATGAAACAGCAGGCGCTGCGACGACTGCGTCACGAGAACGTGATCCAGCCTACTTGGTACGCTTTTTTGGTAAGGAGGAAACACATGGACAACCTGAAACAGTTTGCCGTGCGAACCTACGCTTTAACCACCGCATACCTGCATAACGGCTTCGCCGTGTTCGGGGCCGTGGCGGCCATCGCCCTGATCATGGGGGCTCGTCCGCTTGTGGATCAGGGTGCCCAGTCCGGACCGGCGTCCGCGGTATTCGGCTCCATTCGCCACGAAGGTATTTCCCTGCTCGTGTCCACTGCCGACGGCGAAAACCGCGCCCTCGCCGCGTATCTGGCGCGCCGCTACAGCGTGGCGCAGGATGCGACCGAACAGCTGGTGGGAGCGGCGCATGAGGCCGGTAACCGCACCGGCGTGGACCCGTTGCTGATTCTGGCGGTGATTTCGGTCGAATCGCGCTTCAATCCGATTGCCGAGAGCGTCATGGGCGCCAAGGGCTTGATGCAGGTGATCCCCAAGTATCACCAGGACAAGCTGGACGCGCTCGGCGGCGAAGACGCGGTGTTTGATCCCATGACCAACATACTGGTTGGCGCGCGTATTCTCAAGGACGCCATGCGCCGCGGAGGCGGACTGATGCCCGGTCTGCAGCTCTACAATGGCGCCTTCAGCGACGACAGCCAGCAGTACGCGCAGAAAGTGGTGGCCGAAAAACAGCGCATGCAGCAGATGCTCAAGCGTTTCCGGCCCCAGACACGTGCCTAGTACGATGAAACGTTAATTTCAAAACATGCCTGTCTCGTAGGTGTGGGAGCGAGCTTGCTCGCGAAT
>MERK01000125.1:10445-19056 GCA_001770575.1 Betaproteobacteria bacterium RIFCSPLOWO2_12_FULL_64_23 | reverse complement strand
CTGCGGCTCAAGATCCTGACTTCCATGTTGCCCGTGCTCTAAAATGACCCAAAATCACCCACTCGATTTCCCGAAGACCCAGTAATTGGTTCATTAACTGTCATGGCAATGTACCCGAATTTACTTACCGCGTTGGGGATAGTACTCACTTTGCGCACGTCTTGTTGTTCGTTGTTGCCGAGAAAGGCAAGGACTCAACAAATGATGTTAGACCAATTCAGATGCAGTACCGAGATACGACTTATAACGAAACCACTTTCAAGAACGATGCCATTAAGATAATGAACTCCAAGAGGCGGCATTTTTCTTTGCAGAGTGATCTCTCAGCAAATAGAGAACAGTATGGATTCATTCCACTGGTGCTACTAGGTGAGGGAATCCCCCGTTGATTGCTGATTGAATAGCTTACTTGCGCACTGATCCGGTCGGCTGGCAGCCCCGAAGTACTCACAAAGTAGGCTCGACGTCGGGCCCGAAGAATCTGAAAGTCCGCTATCAGTCTTGAGCCAGCATTCGAGGTGAGCCGCTCCACGGGCAGGTCATGGTCGGCCGTTGCCCATCACCACTTTCTCTCGCCCACCCAACCCGTTGCAAGGTCGCACTTTCAATTTTTGCTCGCGTGTAGTTTCCATCCGCCCGGAGATGGCATAATCGTCTGAATGCCCGGTTCGTTCAGGCTCGAGGATTTGAGTCGCATCCGCACCGGCGGTTCACGACAGCAATCATTTCAATCACGCCCATGCAACTCGACATCTTTGAGCATAGCCGAGACGTGGTTTTGCGCAACGCGGTCATCGATGCCTTGCGCGAACGCGACACTGGCGCTTGTGCGCAAGCGCTGGCGGCGCTTACTGCCGAATACGGCGCCGATCCGCTACTGTCGGCCTTCAGTTTCCTATGCGGGAAATTGCATTCACCGATCCCCAGGCCGATTGCGCGAGAGGTCGCCATCGCGATCCTGCAGGAATTGGACGATGCCGTTGCGCCAGCGGCGCATGCAGCGTTCGGGAAAGAGGCGCAGGCATGGATTTCTCCGTGTTATACGGAGTTGGCTGCGTCAATCGCCGATTATCCATTTGATTCCAGCCACGAGTCGCTGCACGCGGCACCTTTGTTGCTGCGCGCCGGGCATTGGATGGATGCTTCAGCGTGCATCGAGGCCATAGCGTCGTGGCGGCGGCAGCCGGCGCCGTTGGCCTGGATGATTGAAGCAAGATGCCGCATGGCCGGCTTCGACGCGATTATGCCGTTGCTGGCCGAACTTGCCTGGATGGCTCCGCAGCGCGCACAGGTGCTGGCGCCACGACTGGAACTGCCGGCCCTTGACTGGCTCGTGCGAGACTTTGATGCCGAGTTTGAGGGAGAGGGTACGCCGCAGGATTTCTCCTGGTTCCCTGCCTGGGTGCTCATCGCCGACAGTCGTCTGGGGGAGTGCCTGCGGCTTTCTCAGGCTGGAGCAAATACGCGCTCCGAATACTGCGCCCGCGTCGTGCTTGGCCTGCTTTTGTTTGAACGCCAGGGGCGGCATGCCGAACTGGTCGAGGGCCGCAGGAAACTGCGCGAGCTACACTCGGCGCTTTTCGCGCGGTACATGCAAGGCAGATAGGATACTTCATGGAATGGCATGACATTCGCACCGCCCTCTCGCGCATGGCGCCGCCTTTTCCACTTGCCGCCGCGGAAGAGGCCCGTCAGCGCTGGGATGAGTTCGCTCCGTTTTTTGTGGCGGAACTCGAACGTGTTGCCGCTGGCGGCTCGACGCTTACCGACGAGATCAATGGGGGCTACGACGGGCTGTTTTCCTTTGCCGTGTATCTGGCGGCAGAAAAACGCGATTCCCGCGCCTACGGGCCACTGGCTCTGGCCTGTCATTGCTCCAGCGAGCGCGCCGATGAACTGTTCGCTGACGACGCCGGCATCCAGCTCGGACGCATGCTGGCCTCGGTGTGCGACGGCGACATCGCGCCGATCAAGGCGCTGGCCGAAGATTGGGGCGCCGACCTGTGGTGCCGCTACGCGGCCCTGCGCGCGCTGGTTGTGCGTGTGGTTGAAGGCGATGCTGATCGCGACAGCGTGCTTGCCTATATCAAGGCCTTGTGCGAAGAGGAAGCGAATGCACTGCGGCAAGCCGGACCGGACGAGGATGCTGGACTCGACGATTTCTTGACCTGGGCGATCGATGCCGCCGGCGCACTCGGCCCCGCGCCGCTGCTGGAAAACATTCGCGGCTGGTTCGACGAGGGCCTGATCGATCCGTCAATCACGGGTCTCGAGTGGTTCGAGAAAAAGGCCGCCATGCCCGTGGAGGACTGCCTGGCCGAGGCTGCAGCGAATGAGAACAACCGCTATATTCGCGATGCTCTGGATGAGATGGCGAGCTGGTATTGCTACGAGCTCCCCGAACCAAGCCGAGCAAGCAGCCATCAGGCATCCGCCTGGCCGCCGCACGGCAGCCACAGCGGTGGCACCGTGGTTCGTGACCTGCCAAAAGTCGGTCGCAACGATCCTTGTCCGTGCGGTTCGGGCAAGAAATTCAAGAAGTGCTGCGGCAAGGAGGCCAACGAGCCGGCTGCCGCGGAAGGCAAGGATGGTGGGGTCGGCAAGGCGGTGCTATGGCTGACCAGCCGCCACGCAACAGCGGTCAAGACATCGATCGCGGTCATGCTGAACGAAGATCTGGACAAGGAAGAGCAACCGCGGCTGCATGAGCTTGACGAGCACGCCTGGGAGGGAGTGCAGATCAATGCGATGGAGTGGCTGCTTGCCGAAGGCAGCATTGCCGTCAAGGGAGCGCAGCGTAATGTGGCAGAGCTGTTGCTCGGGCCTGGAGGTCCGTCATTCACGCCTGGCCAGCGGTCCTGGATCGAACAGCTCCGCCGCCAGCCGCTGCGGCTCTACGACATTACGGAAGTTCTGCCGGGTGCTGGCATGCGCCTGTGCGATGCGCTGGACACCGAGGCGGCGCCGGTGATGGTGTATGAAAAGTCGGGCAGCGAGCATGCCCAGGTTGGCAACCTGATCGGCGTGCGCATCATGGAGGTCGACGGCCATCACGAAATATCCGGTTCTGCCTATCCGTTCTCGCGCCTGATGAACGCATCCCTTCTGGCGCAATTGCACGCGGTCGTCGAAGACGCTGCCGTGCAGGGCGAAAAACTGTCCCATATTCTAAGCGCGATCATCCGCCGTTGCTGGATTGCCCAGTACGCGAGGCCATTGCCGCTGCCGACGGTTATCGACTCCCATTCGGGCGACCCGATCCTGCTGATCACGGATCATTATCGCGTGAAGAATTGGGATGATCTGGCCGTCGCGCTGGCGACCCAATCCGACATCGAGGGTGGCCGCGCCTCCGGGTGGGCAAGGCTTTTCGATTGCACCGATGGGCAGACACGCCAGAGCGTTTCGATCAACTTGGGCAAGAGCGAGGACAGGATCGAGCTTTTCTACAAGACCCAAAATTACGCCGATCAGGGTCGGCCCTGGTTCGAGGCGCTGGCGGGGAAATCGGTGGAATTCGCGGGCCGGGTGCTGTCAGATCCCAGGAGCGCCATGAAGAACCGGCCGGCCGGCAAACCCGGGTCTTCCGCAACGACGGTTCCGAATCTGCCTCCCGAAGTACTGGCCGAAGCAATTGAAAATGCGCTGCGTCGCTCGTACGCCAACTGGAGCGATGTACCGATTCCGGCACTGGGTGGCAAGACACCGCGCCAGGCGCTAGCGACGGCGACCGGACGCGAGCGGGTACGGGGCCTGCTGAGAAGCTATGAAGCCGGTGAAAAGGTCCAGGCGGCGCAGCAGGGGCGGCGCGAAATTTCGTACGCGTTTCTTTGGGAAGCACTTGGATTGGATCGCGCGGCAGAATAGAGGTTGTGCCGTGGTAGCCGAGTTTCCCGCTCGCGATGATACTGTATTCTCGGATCAAATCCGCGATCACTATTCCCAGTCTGCGTATGGATATCACTTCAAGAACGCAACCAGCGTATCCAGCACTTCGTCCGGCTTCTCCGCCATCATATTGTGTCCGCTGCCGTCGATGACGACGACCTGCGCGCCCTCGATCGACTTGGCGAAGTCCTGCGCAGCGCGTACCGGCGTCATCGAATCGCGCCGCGCCAGCAGCAGCAGGGCGGGGCAACGCACCCTGGTCGCGGCTTCGGCGCCCCCGGCATAGGCATTGCAGGCGGTGAAATCAACGTACATCACGCCAGGCTTCTGCCGTTGCATCAGCCGCAGATTCTCGCCGATCACCCAGAATCCGGGTCCGGGATTGTTCGGGTACTGCGCATAGGCCAGGTGTGACCAGATGTTGACCATGTCCTGCGCCAGCGGCTCGTTGTTTTTCGTCGCGTCCAGCAGCTCAGTGGATACCTTCATCGGATAGGCAATGGCAAGCAGCGCGATTTTCACGACCCGGTCGGGATGGCGCGCCGCGCACTCGAGCGCGATCAGCGAGCCCATGCTGTGCCCCACGATGGCTGCCTGCTTCACGCCCGCGGCGTCCTGCACTGCGCCAATCCATTCGGCCAGCTCCCCGATGCTGGCGAGCGCCGGTCCCGCGCTGCGGCCGTGGCCGGGGAGATCCACGGCGAGCACGCCGTAGCCGTGGTGCGCGAGATAGCGGCTCTGCAGAATCCACACGCTGTGGTCATGCTGGGCGCCGTGGACGAACACCACGGTCGGCAACTTGGCATCGAAGGTTTTGCCTCCGGTGTAGGCGTAAGCCTGTTTGGCGTTGACTTCGAATTGCATCGCCGCCCCCTATTTGCCGGTTTTCTGCGACGCGCGCAGGCCGCCGGCGAGGTCCTCGATCAGGTCGTCCGCATCTTCGAGACCGACGGAGAGCCGCATCGTGCCTTCAGTGATGCCGGCTGCCTTGAGCGCAGCATCGTCCATGCGGAAATGCGTGGTGCTCGCCGGATGGATCACCAGCGACTTGGCATCGCCGACGTTGGCGAGGTGGGAAAATATTTTCAGCGCCTCGACGAAGCGCTGGCCGGCGGCGCGGTCGCCGCGGACGGAGAAAGTGAATACGGCGCCGCAGCCACGGGGCAAGAGTTTCTTGGCCAGGGCGTAATCGGGGTGCTCGGGCAGTTCGGGATAGGACACCGACTCGACCGCCGGATGCTTCACCAGAAACTCCACCACCTTGCGCGTGTTCTCGACATGGCGGGCCATCCTCAGCGGCAGGGTTTCGACACCTTGCAGGATCTGGAACGCGCTGGCCGGGCTCATGCAGGCACCGAAGTCGCGCAGCCCCTCGCGCCGCGCGCGCAGCGAGAACGGGGCGACCGTGGACTCCTCCGAGAAATTCATGCCGTGAAAACCCTCGTACTCGCCGCTGATTTCCGGAAACTTGCCCGAGGCGACCCAATCGAAGCTGCCGCCGTCGACCAGGACGCCGCCGATGGCCACGCCGTGCCCGCCGAGGAACTTGGTGGCGGAATGGAACAGCAGATCGGCGCCGTGATCGAAGGGTTTCAGCAGATAGGGCGTGGTGAAAGTCGAATCCACCATCAGCGGCAGGCCGTGCGCGTGCGCGATCGCCGCCACCGCGGGGATGTCGAGCACGTCCAGCCCGGGGTTTCCCAGGGTCTCGGCAAACAGCGCTTTCGTGTTCGGCCGGATGGCGGCGCGCCAGGCGTCCAGGTCGCGCGGGCGCACGAAGGTGGTTTCGACGCCGAAGCGCGGCAGCGTATAGTGCAGCAGGTTGTGCGAGCCGCCGTAGAGCGCGCCGGAGGAGACGATATGCGAGCCGGCGCCGGCGATGGTCGCGAGGCCAAGGTGCAGCGCCGCCTGGCCGCTGGCGGTGGCGATCGCGGCGACCCCGCCTTCGAGCGCCGCCATTCTTTCCTCCAGCACCGCGTTGGTCGGATTGGAAATGCGCGAATACACATGGCCGGCGCGTTCCATGTTGAACAGCGCCGCGGCGTGATCGGAATCGCGGAACACGAAGGAAGTAGTGAAATAGATCGGCGTGGCGCGCGCTCCGGTGTGCGGGTCGGGCGCCTGTCCGGCGTGCAGGCTGAGCGTATCGAAGCCTGGATACTTGGGTTGGGCCATGAATCCTCCTCTCTGACGAGGCTCATTTTATCAGGATGTCCATGTAGTACTGATCGCGTATCATCGCCGGTTCAGATGACAACCCAAGAAAACGTATCGCCGCCGTTCGAACTGCTGCTGAAGGTGTTCCTGCCTTTCGCCGGCGGCTATTATCTTTCCTATCTGTACCGCACTGTCAATGCCATCATCTCGCCCGACCTGGTACGCGAATTCGGCCTGGGCCCGGACGATCTCGGCCTGCTGACCAGTTCTTACTTCCTGGCCTTCGCCTTGTTTCAACTGCCGCTGGGGATATTGCTCGATCGCTATGGCCCGCGACGGGTGAATGCCGGCCTGTTGATGCTGGCCGGGACCGGCGCCGCCTTGTTTGGGGTCGCCCAGAGCCTCCCCGGGCTGATCGTGGGGCGCGCGCTGATCGGACTCGGCGTCTCCGGCTGCCTCATGTCCAGCATGAAGGTATTCACCCTGTGGTTTCCGCTGAATCGCCTGGCCACGCTCAACGGCTGGCTGCTTTCCTGCGGCGGCCTGGGCGCGCTGTCGGCAACCATGCCTGCGGAAGAGTTGCTGCGCGTCACCGACTGGCACAGCATTTTTCTGCTGCTCGCTGCGCTCACCTTTGCCGCCGCCGGCGCGATTTTTCTATTCGTGCCCGAGCGCGCCGCGCCGCGCGCGCCGCAAACCCTGATCGATTCGCTGAAGAGCCTGCCGGCCATCCTGCGCAATGCGAATTTCTGGAAGCTGGGCTTGCTTGTGATCGCCGGCCAGGGCGTGTTCATGTCGCTGCAGAGCCTGTGGATCGCGCCCTGGCTCAAGGACGTGGTCGGGCTGGTGCGCGCCGACATCGGCAGCCATCTGCTGATGGCCGCCGCGGGCATGATCGTGGGAGCGGCGCTGTGGGGCGTCGTCGCCGATTGGCTGGCGCGTCGCGGTGTGGACACGGTCAAGGTCGTGCTGGGCGGCGTCGGCGCCAGTCTGGTGATACTCGCCCTGCTCGCGCTCGGGGTGAAGTCCGGCACGCTGGCCTTGCTGTTCGCGCTGACGCTGTTCAGCCAGGTGCAGCCGCTGGTCTACGCCATGCTGTCCAAGGAGTTTCCGCTGGAGCTCTCCGGCCGGGTCATCAGCACGCTCAATTTCCTGGTTTTTCTGAGCGCGTTCGCGGTGCAGTGGGGCACGGGCCTGATCATCAATCTGTGGCCGGTGGAGGCGGGCAGGTATGCCGATGCCGGCTATGCCACGGCGTTCGGCGCCTGCTTTGCGCTGCTGCTCGCGCCCTACGTGCTGCTGTTGCTGTCGCGCAGGGCCGGCGCGTCCCGCGAATAAGGACGCGTCTTTTTATTTTTTTGTCCCGGCCCTGGCCGCCTGTTCCTGGGCGAGCATCTCCTGGCGTGCCCTCTTCAGCACATCCGCGGTCGCGCCGTGGCCCAGTTTCAACGCCAGCTCGACCGCGCTTTCGCCGTCCTTGGAGAGGACGGCCACGTCGGCGCCGTTGCGGATCAACAGCTCGGCCATCTGCGCATTGTCGCGCATGGCAGCGTACTGCAGCGGCGTGTAGCCATTGTCGCCGAGCAGGTTCGGATCGAAGTTCATCGACAGGACCTTCTGCGCGTACACCAGATTGTCCTTCTCGATTGCATATAATATCGCCTTGATACCCTCCGGACTCTTATCCCGCGGCTTCGCTTCCAGGCCGGTGGGCAGAATGCTGACGATGTAATTGATGAGCGAGATGCCGACCATGGCGATCAGGGCGATGATCAGCGGAACCTTGGAGATGCCCAGCGTGTCGGACCAGGTATCGGTGACGTTGGCGCCGACCACCAGCAAGGCCACCATGATGAAGAAAGCGAATTTCAGGTAAAGGAACAGCGCGATCACCAGCAGAATGCCGAGGATGGCCGCGATGTATCCGCGGTTGATGCTCAGTTGCTCCGCGGTCTCCACTGGAAGCAGGGCGAAGACGGTGGCAAGGCCGACCAGACCGACCAGCGCCCATTCTTTGTATTTCCTTGCCTGCAGAAAGTCCATGACTTCCTCCGCTTAGCGATCGTTCGGGTGCCATTGTGAGCAAGCGGACCATGATTGGCAAGAGCGATCCGCTGGCGATAGTATAATCCATCCGTGGAATCAGTAGTTTGCAACGACAGGCAGGGAGAGGCGTTGAGCAAGGCGTTTACCAGGGAACAGGACGGCGCGGACGAGGACGAGTTGGCGCCCGAGGCGGAGCAGCCGCAAGGGGTGAAGAACTACATCACCCCGGCGGGCTACGCGCGCCTGCAGGCGGAGCTGAAACAGTTGCTCGACGTGGAGCGTCCGCAGACGGTCAGCATCGTGCACTGGGCGGCCTCCAATGGCGATCGCTCCGAGAACGGCGATTACATCTACGGCAAGAAGCGCCTGCGCGAAATCGACCGGCGCATCCGCTTTCTGATCAAGCGCCTGGAAATCGCAGAGGTGGTGGATTCCCGGGGCCAGGAGCAGGACCGCGTGTTTTTCGGCGCCACGGTCAGCGTGCGCGACGGCGCCGGCCGCGTACGCAGCCTGAGCATCG
>MERK01000125.1:10023-10325 GCA_001770575.1 Betaproteobacteria bacterium RIFCSPLOWO2_12_FULL_64_23 | reverse complement strand
CACGTCGGCATCGATCTGCAGCGATGAAGCTTGCGCGGACGGCGTTCCGTCCGCGCGGATCCTCGATTGCGCACGGATGAAAAGCACATCCGTGCGCAATCGAGGATCTCGGAAAAAGGCAAACCCAAGCTGTCGTTGTTTTTATCCATAACCTTGTTCTTGGTGCGGATGCGCTTTTCATCCGTACCAAAAACAAGGTTGGCGCGCAGAGCGCGCAATGGCAGCTACTGGCACGCGACTGCATATGAAACGCCGTATGCAAATGCGCTCTAATTCTTCTTTTCCGCGCTGCCGCTGCCCCC
>MERK01000125.1:0-9990 GCA_001770575.1 Betaproteobacteria bacterium RIFCSPLOWO2_12_FULL_64_23 | reverse complement strand
GTCGCCAGCCTTGACCATAGACAGCTTGCGCGGATCGAGGTGCTTGTTCAGCGCGTTCTGAATCTGCGGCGGCGTCAGCGCGGCGATCTTGGCGTCGAAATCGGCATCCCAGGCGAGGCGGCGGCCGAGGTAGAGATTGTCGGCGAGGCGCCCGACGAGCGCACCGTCCTGCGTGCGCCTGAGTTTGCGCAATGCGAGGTAACCTTTCTTTGCTTCGGCCACCTCGGCCGCGCCGAAACCGTCGCGCAGCGTCTGTTGCAGCACGTCCAGGATCCCGGCTTCAATGCGCGCGCGGTTCTGCGGCGCGTAAATGGCGCTGACGCCGAATTCGCCCACCGCATCCAGCGATCCGGCGGTGAGCCAGGAGCTCACGCTGTAGGAAAGCCCTTCCTGCTCGCGTATGCGCCGCCACAGGCGCGAATCGGCCGAGCCGCCCAGCAGGTAATTGCCCAGCGCCAGCGCCGGGTAGTCGGGCTGGTCGTCGCGCAGGCGCAGGTTCAACGCGGCCTGGAATACGGCATTGGCCTTGTCGGGCGTCTCAAGGTCGCGATTGATCGGGGGCACGTCGCGATAGATGCCGGCTATGCGCTTGAATGGCCGCGGGCTCGCCCAGTCGCCGAACAAGTCCTGTACCAGGCGCGTGATCTCTGTGGCATCGAAATCCCCGACCATCGCGAATTCGCTGTTGCTCGCACCGTAAAAATCGTCGTGGCAGCGCCGCAGGTCCTCGATGCTCACCGACTGCAGGCGCTGCATGCGCTCCTCCAGCGTGGGCGTGTACAGCCAGTGCTCCGGCGGATACGGGTTGAGGTGGCGCGCGAGCGCGAGCCCGGCGAGCGCATTGGGTTCGCTTTTCATGCTCTCGACGCTGGTCAGGGCAGAGCGCTTGAGCTGCTCGAATTCGCTTGCGGGAAAAGCCGGCTCGCGCAGGACTTCCGCCACCAGGCGCAGCACCGCCGGCAGATTGGGGCGCAACGTTTCAATCGACGCGCCGTTGCCGCTGACGCTGACGCCGGCCTTCAGGCGGTCGAACTCGTCGCGCAGCTGCTCACGCGTGTGCCTGGTGGAGCCGCGCATGAGCATGGCGGAAGCGAGGCTGCAGGCCGTGCTGCGGCCTATCTTGCTCTGCTCGTCGCCCCAGTGCAGGACGAGCTGCGCCACCACGGTGCCGCCGCGCGTTGTTTTGGGCAGCAGCGCGAGCTTCATGCCGCCCGGCAGCTGCTGCACACTGGTGCGCGCATCGATATTGGCTGCGGTGGGTTCGAACGTTTCACCCGCCGCCACCGCCGCCGCGCCTTTGTAGTCCTTGAGCAGCGCTGAAATATCGGGCGCCGGCGGGATCTCGGCGCGGTCCGGTTGCGCTGTCGGCACAAACATCCCCAGCGTGCGGTTAGAGCTCTTGAGGTACTGCGTCGCGACCCGCTGCACGTCCTCGCGCTGCAACAGGCGCAGGCGATCGCGGTGGAGGAAAAACAAACGCCAATCGCCCATGGCGATGAACTCGGACAGCGCGATGCCGAGTTCGCGCGGACTGGTCAAAGCCATGTCGATGTCGTTCAGCAGCCGTGTGCGCGCGCGCTCCACCTCGTCGTCGGTGATCGGATCGGCGGCCAAGCCCTCGAGGGTCGCGACCAGCGCCGTGCGCGCAGCATCCAGGGGCATGTCCTTGCGCAGGGTGGCGCCGAAATAAGCGTAACCGGCGTCGCGCAGTTGCTGGTCGCCGCCGTACACGTTGCTCGCCTTGCCGCTTTCGACCAGGGAGCGGTGCAGACGCCCGCCGGGCACCTTGGTAAGCGCGGTGACCAGGATGTCGATCGCGGGGAAATCGGCATGCGACCCCGGCGGCAGGTGGTACAGCGCGCCCACGAGCTGTATCTCGCCCGCGCGGCGCAAGGTCACGCTGCGCTCCCCGTCCTGGGTCGGCTCGGCGGTGTAGGTGGCGATGAGCGCGCGCGCCGGCCTGGGCATGTTGCCGAAGTGGCGCTCGATGAGGCCGAGCGCAGCGGCTTCGTCGAACCTGCCGCTGACCAGCAGCACGGCGTTGTCGGGCTGGTAGTATTTGCGGTAGAAGGCCTGCAGGCGCTCGATCGGCACGTTTTCGATGTCCGAGCGGGCGCCGATGATGGCGTGGCCGTAGTTGTGCCACAGAAAGGCGGCGGCGGCCATGCGCTCGCCCAGTACGCCGTAGGGGTTGTTCTCTCCCGCTTCGAACTCGTTGCGCACTACGGTCATCTCGCTGTCCAGGTCCTTCTTCGATATGGCGGAATTGACCATGCGGTCGGCTTCCAGCTCCAGCGCCCAGTCGAGATTGCTCTCGTTGGCAGCCAGATTTTCGTAGTAATTGGTGCGATCGAAAGAGGTCGAGGCATTGAAGCGCGCGCCACGGCGCTGAAACTCGTTCTTCAGGTCGGGATGGCGCGGCGTGCCCTTGAACTGCATGTGCTCGAGCAGGTGCGCCATGCCGTATTCGCCATAGCCCTCGTGGCGCGAGCCGACGAGGTAGGTGACGCTGAGGGTGATCGTGTCCTGCGTGGCGTCGGGGAACAGCAGCACCTTGAGACCGTTGCCAAGCCGATACTCGGTGATGCCCTCGACCGAGGTGATTTTGCTGATCGACGCCGCCGCCACGGTGCTTGCCGGGGCGGCGTGCACCGGCGCAAGCAGAAATGCCGGCAGCAGCAGGGCAAGGGTGAGCGGAAGCATACGGCGCAGCATCGGGACCCCGTTGGTTCAGGACAACTTCACAAAGACCGGATTTTTCGAGATAGGTTCAAGACTGCCTTACCAAGTAGCTGAACAGATGCAGCGCCAGCATGCCCGCTACGATCGTGAGCAGGGTATTGCGCGTGCGCCAGGCGATGGCGCCGGCGAGGATGCCGGCGAGCAGGCGCGGATTGTCCAGGCCGAGGTGGATCGAGCCCGCACTCAGCACCAGTCCGGGCACGAGAATCGCCGAGAACACCGCCGCGGGGACGTAGCGCAGCGCGCGCTGCAGCAGCGCGGGCACAGGCCAGCGCGCAAACAGCAGGATGAAGGACGCGCGCGGAATGAAGCTGGTCAGCGCCAGACCGAGGATCAGCAGCCAGAAGGCAGTGACCGTCATCATTTCTCCCTCATGTTTTCCACCAGCATGCCGGCGCCGATGCCGGCGGCGACCGCCAGCAGCAGGCCCAGGCGCAGCGGCAGCGGCCAGGCGAGTACGGCGGTGATGCCCGCGGCGCAGGCGGCGGCGGCGACGGCGCGGTCGCGGATGGTGGGCGCGACGATGGCGAGGAAGGTGAGCACGATGGAAAATTCCAGGTGCCAGTCGGCCGGGATGCGCGCGCCTACCAGCACGCCGGTCAGGGTGCCGATTTGCCAGGTGATCCAGATGGCGGCGCTGCAGCCGAGGTAGTACCAGACCTTGTCCGCGGCTTGCAGCGGCCGTTCGTAGCCGCGTAGCGACATGGCGTAGCCATTGTCCGTAAGCAGATAGGAGAGCAAGGGCCGCCAGCGCGGGCCCGCCGCAGCCAGGTGTGGTGCCATCGACAAACTGTAGATGAAAAAGCGCAGATTGATCACCAGCGCCGCCAGGATGGCAATCGCGAGCGGGCTGTCCGAGGTAAGGAGCTGCAAGGCCGCCAGCTGTGCGTTGCCGGCATAGACCAGGATCGACATCAGCATCGCCAGGGAATAGGGCATGCCGGCCGCGACCATGGCCACGCCGCAGATGGCGCCGAAGGCCAGCACCCCGGGCAGGACCGGCAGGCAGGCCTTGGCCGCGGCGAGAAATTGGGGGTGCAGGTGCAAGAGCTGTCGCTACGGGTGGTGGCGGGGGAGCGTCATTTTAGACCGCCCTTGATGCCAGCGCCGGTCGGCCCCTTGAAAATCTCCACCGCAGCCCGCATTTACGCACACAATCACAACTGTTCTGGAGCATCCATGTCCGCCACCGCCACCAAGGAAACGCTGGGCTTTCAGGCCGAAGTCAAGCAGCTGCTGCATCTGATGGTCCACTCCTTGTACAGCAACAAGGAGATATTTCTGCGGGAACTGATTTCGAACGCCTCCGACGCCGTCGACAAGCTGCGTTTCGAGGCGCTGTCGGATGCCTCGCTTTATGGCACGGATGCGGATATGAAGATCCGCGTCAGTTTCGACCGGACGGCGCGCACCCTCGCCGTGTCCGATAACGGCGTCGGCATGTCGCGCGACGAGGTTGTCGCCAACATCGGCACCATCGCCAAGTCGGGCACGCGCGAGTTCTTCCAGGCGCTCACCGGCGACCAGGCCAAGGACGCCCACCTGATCGGCCAGTTCGGCGTCGGCTTCTACTCCTCCTTCATCGTCGCCGACCGCGTAACGCTGGTGACGCGGCGCGCCGGGGCGGCGACGGGCGAGGCGGTGCGCTGGGAATCCGATGGCGGCGGCGAATACAGCATTGAAGCGGTGGAGAAGCCCGAGCGCGGCACCGAGGTGATCCTGCACTTGCGCGAGGGCGAGGACGAGCTGCTCGACGATTTGCGCCTGCGCGGCCTGATCCGCAAGTACTCCGACCATATCGCGATCCCGATCCGCATGGAAAAGAGCGTCTGGGACGAGGAAAAGAAGGCGCACAAGCACTCGGGCGAGGACGAGACCGTCAACCAGGCGAGCGCGCTGTGGGCGCGGCCGAAATCCGAGATCGGCGAGGAGCAGTACCAGGAATTCTACAAGCATGTGGCGCACGATTTCGAAACGCCGCTCGCCTGGACGCACAACAAGGTCGAGGGGCGGCACGAGTACACGCAGCTCCTGTATCTGCCCGCACATGCGCCCTTCGACCTGTGGGACCGCACGCACCGCCACGGCATCAAGCTGTACGTGCGCAGGGTGTTCATCATGGACGACGCCGAGCAGCTGCTGCCCGCTTACCTGCGCTTCGTGCGCGGCGTGGTCGATTCCAACAACCTGCCGCTCAACGTGTCACGCGAGATCCTGCAGCAGAGCAAGGATATCGAGGCGATCCGCTCCGGCTGCACCAAACGCGTGCTCGCGCTGCTGGAAGACCTGGCGCAGAACCGCAAGGACGCGTACGCGGGGTTGTGGAAGGAATTCGGCCTGGTGCTGAAGGAAGGCGTGGGCGAGGACCATGCGAACCGGGAGAAAATCGCCGGGCTGCTGCGCTTCGCGAGCACCCACGACGACAGCGAGGAGCAGAGTGTTTCCTTCGCCGATTATGTGGCGCGCATGAAACCGGGCCAGGAGAAAATCTATTACGTCACCGCCGACTCTTTCCTCGCCGCCAAGAACAGCCCGCATCTGGAGGTGTTCCGCAAGAAGGGCATCGAGGTGCTGCTGCTGGCGGAGCGCGTGGACGAATGGCTGGTATCGAATCTGACCGAATTCGAAGGCAAGCCGCTCGCCTCGGTGGCGCGCGGCGATCTGGACCTGGGCCGGCTGGAGGACGAGGCGGAGAAAAAGGAGCAGGAAAAACAGGCCGGCGAATACAAGGAACTGACCGACAAAATCAAGGGCGCGCTGGGCGAACAGGTGAAGGAAGTGCGCGTGACGCTGCGGCTGACGTCCTCGCCCGCCTGCCTGGTGTCGGATCAGTACGACATGGGCGGCAATCTCGCGCGCATCCTCAAGGCGGCGGGGCAGAAAGTGCCCGAATCCAAACCGATCATGGAGATCAACCCCGGCCATCCGCTGGTGCAGCGGCTCAAATACGAGGAAACCCATTTCGCCGACTGGAGCCAGGTGCTGTTCGACCAGGCCCTGCTCGCCGAAGGCGGGCAGCTCGAGGATCCGGCCGGCTTCGTCAAGCGCCTGAATCAGCTGATGCTGGCCCTGTCCGGCGGCGGCGCGAAAATCTGGACGCCGGGGAGCTAGGCAGCGTCGCCGGCAGTTGCGCGCTATCGCGCGCCAACCGTGTTTTTCTGGTGCGGATGAAAAACGTATCCGCACCAGAAAACACGGTTATTGATAAAAGCAAAAGCGGTTTGGTTTTTATCCAAGATCGCGGATTGCGTGCGGATGTGCTTTTCATCCGCGCGCAATCCGCGATCCGCGCGGACGGGACGCCGTCCGCGCAAGTCAATACGCTGTCGTTTGAGTGATCGGGCTACAACTGCTTCAGCATGGTCTCCGCATCGGAGACTTCGAACTTGCCCGGCGCCTCGACGTTCAGCTGCTTGACCACGCCGTCGTCCACCAGCATCGAATTGCGTTTCATGCGCACGCCCCAGCCGCGCGCGGTCATATCGAGTTCCAGGCCCAGCTTCCTGGTGAGCTCGGCACTGCCGTCGGCCATCATGCGTATCTTCCCGGTCGCTTTCTGGTCGCGGCCCCAGGCGCCCATGACGTAGGCGTCGTTGACCGAGATGCACCAGATTTCATCCACGCCCCCGGCCTTCAGCTGGTCGTAATTGGCGAGATATCCCGGCACGTGCTTGGCCGAGCAGGTCGGGGTGTAGGCGCCGGGCAGGCCGAAAATGACGATCTTCTTGCCCTTGACCAGGTCCGACACCTTGAAGCTGTTCGGGCCGAGCGGGCAGCCGGCGGTCTCGGTTTCGATGAATTCGCTGAGTGTGGCCTCGGGGAGGCGGTCTCCAACTTTGATCATGTCATGCTCCTGTCAGCGATGGCTGCGCGCGGGGGATTTCCCCTCCGTCGCGCAGGATTTGAGTGAAGTGTCTGCCGGTATTCGCCGCGCGGACAACAGCAGCGCGGTGGCGAAGGACAGGACATCCTAACATACTCAGCCGCGCAAATACCCGGGCGCGCCGCAGGCGTAATATTTGAACCGGCCGCGCAATGCCGCTATAGTGCAGTCCATGCAATCCGCCGCCGAAACCGCGCCCGACCGCAAACTGAGCCTCGCCGAGGTGCTGGGCGACCTGGTCGGGGACGGCGTCGTCGGGCGCGCCGCGGCCGACAAGCTGATCGCCGACCGGCGCATGCAGCGCGCCGATCATCATCCGCTCACGGTGATCGCCGACCAGAAATGGAAATCCCTGCTGCCGCCGAACAAGCTGCTGCACCTCGAACTGCTCACCGAGTGGCTGGCGGCCAAGGTCGGCCTCGGTTATTTCCACATCGACCCGCTGAAAATCAACTTCTCCGCGGTCACGGACATCATGTCCAACGCCTACGCGCAGCGCTTCAAGATATTGCCGGTGGAGGTGAACACCAAGGAGGCGGTGATCGCCACCTGCGAACCTTACGTCAAGGAATGGGAGCGGGAACTCAAGCCGATCCTGCGCCTGGAGATCCGCCGCGTGATCGCCAATCCGCTCGATATCGCGCGCTACCAGGTCGAGTTCTACAACCTGGCGAAGTCGATCAAGGGCGCGGCCGAGCGGGGCGACCAGCGCAGCGGCATCGGCAACTTCGAGCAGCTGGTGGAGATGGGCAATACCAACCGCCAGTACGATGCCAACGACCAGCATATCGTGCATGTGGTCGACTGGCTGTGGCAATACGCTTTCGACCAGCGCGCGAGCGACATCCACATGGAGCCGCGGCGCGACGTCGGCTATGTGCGTTTTCGCATCGACGGCGTGCTGCATCAGGTGTACCAGATCCCGGCGGCGGTGATGTCCGCCATGACCAGCCGCATCAAGATACTCGGCCGCATGGACGTGGTGGAAAAGCGCCGGCCGCAGGACGGGCGCATCAAGACGCGCACCGCCGACGGCCAGGAAATCGAGCTGCGCCTGTCGACCATGCCCACGGCCTTCGGCGAAAAGCTGGTGATGCGGGTGTTCGACCCGGAGGTGCTGGTCAAGGATTTCACCGAGCTCGGTTTCTCCGACGAGGACCAGGTGCGCTGGAGCCAGATGACCGCTTCGCCGCACGGCATCATCCTGGTCACCGGGCCCACCGGCTCGGGCAAGACCACCACCTTGTATTCGACGCTCAAAACCCTGGCCACCGAGGAGGTCAACGTCTGCACCATCGAGGATCCGATAGAGATGGTGGAGCCGGCGTTCAATCAGATGCAGGTCACGCGCGGCATCGACCTCGGCTTCGCCGATGGCGTGCGCGCGCTGATGCGCCAGGACCCGGACATCATCATGGTGGGCGAAATCCGCGACCTGGAGACCGCGGATATGGCGATCCAGGCGGCGCTTACCGGGCATCTCGTGCTCTCTACCCTGCATACCAACGATTCGGTGGCCGCGATCACGCGGCTGCTGGACCTGGGCGTGCCGCCGTATCTGCTCAACTCCACCATTCTCGGCGTGATGGCGCAGCGCCTGGTGCGCACGCTGTGCCCGCATTGCAAGCAGAAAACGCCTTACGACGATGCGCGCGCCGAAGACCTCAACTGGGAGGAGTTCGTCGCGCCGTGGAAGGCCAAGCGACCGGCGCACATTTTCCGCTCGGTTGGCTGCCTGGATTGCCGCAACACCGGATATATCGGCCGCATCGGCGTCTACGAAATCTTGTTGATGTCGCGGGCGATGAAGCGCCTGGTCGACGTCAAGGCTGATCTCGGCCGGATGCGCGAGCTGGCCTACAAGGAAGGGATGAAGCCGCTGCGGATCAGCGCCGCGATGAAAGTCGCGGCGGGTCTCACCACCATCGAGGAAGCGATCAAGGTCGCACCGCCGCCGCAACGCGATAGCGACTGATACGCTTGCGCCGGGCGCCTCCCCTGCGGCATTGCCCGATTGTCTGCCATCGGTCACCTCACCCATGAAAATATTCTACGGCTGGCGCATGGTCGCCGCGGGCGGCGGCATCCAGTTTCTTCAGGCCGCACTGCTGCACCAGGCGTTCGGCGCCTACTTCGCAGTGCTCGTCGAAGAGCAGGGCTGGAGCAAGACCGCGCTCTCGGGCGCGGCGGTGCTGCAGCCGATGGAAGCGGCCCTGCTCGGCCCGGTGCTCGGCTGGATCGTCGATCGGTTCGGGCCGCAGGGCATGATACGCGCCGGCATCGTCACCTTCGGCCTCGGCTTCCTGCTCCTGAGCCAGATCGATACCCTCGCCGGCTTCTACGCCGCGTTCATCGTCATCGCGCTCGGCTCGAGTCTGTGCGGTTTTTTCCCGGTCAACGTGGCGATCATCCATTGGTTCGACCGGCGCCGCGCCCGCGCGCTGTCGATACTCTCGCTTGGACTTGCCTTTGGCGGCATGTTCGTGCCGGTGATCGCCTGGAGCATGCAAAGTTACGGCTGGCGCGCGACCGCCTTCGCCTCGGGCCTGGCCGCCATGGTCATCGGCTGGCCGCTGGCGCGGGTGTTCCGCCGCCGCCCGGAAGACGTGGGCGAGTCCGTCGACGGCCTGCCGCCGGCTGCCGCGGACCCGGGGCGCCGCGACACGTCCGCGCAGCGGCAATTTACCGCGCGCGAGGCGCTGCGCACCGGCGCCTTCTGGCTGCTCTCGCTCGGCCACGGTTTTGCCCTGCTCATCGTCTACGCGGTCAACGTGCATGCGATCACGCACATGAAAGAAGGCCTGGGCTACAGCGTCGCCGAGGCTTCCTTCGTCATCACCCTGATGGTCGTCGCGCAGGTCGGTGGCGTTCTGCTCGGCTGGGCCATCGGCGACCGCTTCCAGAAACGCATGATTGCCGCCTTCTGCATGCTGATGCACGCGGCCGGGCTGCTCATGCTGACCTACGCCGCCGGGCCGGTGATGCTCGCGGCGTTCGCGCTGTTGCATGGCGGCGCCTGGGGGCTGCGCGGCCCGATGATGCAGGCCATCCGCGCCGACTACTTCGGCCGGCGCTCGATCGGCATGATCCTGGGGCTGTCCTCGCTGATCATCGTGATCGGCCAGATCGGCGGACCGATGGTGGCCGGCGTGCTCGCCGACCTGACGGGCAACTACCGTGCGGGATTTACCGTGCTCGCGCTACTGGCGGGCCTGGGATCGCTGTTTTTCCTGCTGGCGAAAAAGCCGGCGTAGGCAAAGTCCGGATCTACTTGCTCAGGTAGCGCATCGCGCGCTCCAGGCCCTCGATGGTGATCGGGTACATGCGCGATTCCATGATCTCGCGGATGACGGAGATCGACTGGC
>MERK01000124.1 GCA_001770575.1 Betaproteobacteria bacterium RIFCSPLOWO2_12_FULL_64_23 | reverse complement strand
AGGGTTGCCCCCACTTTCGCGTTCGACTTGCATGTGTAAGGCATGCCGCCAGCGTTCAATCTGAGCCAGGATCAAACTCTTCAGTTCAATCCATCAATAATCGCCTAAGCGATTGTTTGCAAACCGTTTTACCGGCCTGCGCTCACACTACTCTCAAAGTCCTCAACAAGGTCATCCCCCAAAAGGGATTTCCTACGTCACTGACTAAATCATTCGTGTGAGTACCAAAGTGTATCTATGCGAGTCAGCACCCAGTCAGCCCCTCCACGCTCGCGCATGGAAAAACCACCCAGGCACCTTCACGCCACACCCAGCACCCACACCTATCGGCTGTAAATTTTTAAAGAGCAAACCCGCGACCGAGGCCGTCGGGCAAAGAGGCGGGATTATACAGTGCCGGCGAAGCAGGTCAAGCGTTTTGCCGGAATATGTTTGCCGGAATACTGCAAATACGGCCGCGTGCGCGGCTACTCGAACGACTGCGTTCAGACGACGGTGATGCGCGCGAATTTTCGCTTGCCCACCTGCGCCACCGCAACCGTGCCTTTTGCGAGCTTGAGACCGCGGTCGCTGACGCGCTCCCCGTCTAGCCTCACGCCGCCTTGCTCGATCATGCGTATCGCCTCTGAGGTGCTCGCGGTCAGATGCGCGTGTTTCAACGCCTGCACCAGCGTCAGGCCGCCGTCTTCGGTCGCGATTTTCACTTCGGGCATGTCCTCGGGCAACGCTCCCTCGCGAAAACGTGCTTCGAAATCGGCGAGCGCGCGCGCTGCCGCCGTCTTGTCATGGAAGCGCGCCACGATTTCCTGCGCAAACGCCACTTTGACGTCGCGCGGATTGCGCCCGGCGGCGACTTGCTGCTTCCACTTGCCCACCGTCTCGAGCGACTCGAACGACAGCAGTTCGATGTAGCGCCACATCAGCTCGTCCGAGATCGACATCAGTTTGCCGAAGATGTCCTCCGCTTTCTCGTTGATGCCGACGTAGTTGCCGAGGGACTTCGACATTTTGTTGACGCCGTCCAGCCCTTCGAGCAGCGGCATGGTGAGGATGCATTGCGGCGGCTGGCCGTAGTGTTTCTGCATCTCGCGCCCGACCAGCAGGTTGAACTTCTGGTCGGTGCCGCCGAGTTCGATGTCGGCGCGCATCGCCACCGAATCGTACCCTTGCATCAGCGGATAGAGGAATTCGTGAATGGCGATCGGCTGGTTCGCCTTGTAGCGCTTGCCGAAATCGTCGCGCTCGAGCATGCGCGCGACGGTGGAGGTCGCCGCGAGTCTGATCATGCCCGCGGCGCCGAGCGCGTCGCCCCATTTCGAGTTGAAGCAGATCTCGGTCTTCTCCGCATCGAGAATCTTGAATATCTGCGCCTTGTAGGTGACGGCATTGGCCTCGATCTCCGCCCGCGTCAGCGGCGGCCGCGTCACGTTCTTGCCGCTGGGGTCGCCGATCAACCCGGTGAAATCGCCGATAAGGAACATGACGTGATGTCCCAGTTCCTGGAACTGGCGCATCTTGTTGATGAGCACGGTATGCCCCAAATGCAGGTCCGGCGCAGTCGGATCGAAGCCGGTCTTGACGCGCAGCGGCTGGCCGGCCCTGATCTTTTCAGCCAGTTCTTCCTCCACCAGCAGCTCGCCGCAGCCGCGTTTGATGATCTGCATGGCGGCCTCAATTGCACTGCTCTTCATTGCGCTCCGTATCTGGCACAGCGCAAATCGGCTGTGCTACACTTGCGCCGGACCAAAAAAGCCCAAGCGGATGAATAAACACGAAAAATGGATTTTAACGCACTTCGGCGGCCGGCGAGAATCAAAACTCCGTCTGCGCTGGATCGTCGCCCTGTGCAGCCTGCCTTTTCTCGGCGTGGTTGCCGCCTTCGGCACCGCGCCCGACACCGCGTATTCGTTCATCCCCACGAGAACGGTGGTGGAAAGCCTGGATGTCGCTCATGCCGAGCAATCCGCTGATGCCAACCAGGTGTTCTGGCGCGAAGAACGTTTCGGGCGCGGCGACACTGTTTCCGACCTGCTCGCCCGCTTGGGCGTGAGCAACGAGGAAGCGCGCGCTTTCCTGCGCTGGGTCAAGCCCGCAGTCTCACTGCAGTCGCTGCGCCCGGGCACCACGGTGCAGGCGCGCACCGGCGACGACGGGGCCCTGCTCGCGCTGCGCTATATCACCGACAAGGGCCTGCTGACCGGCTTCGACAAACAGGGCGCGGAATTCAAAGCGGTCGAGCAACAGCTCACGCTCTCGCCGCGGCAGCAGATAAAGTCCGGCGAGATTCGCAGTTCGCTTTTCGCCGCCGCCGATGCGGCCGGCGTCTCGGATAATGTCGCCATCCAACTCGCCGATATTCTTGCCGGCGACATCGATTTCCACCGCGACCTGCGCCGCGGCGACAAGTTCACCGTGATCTACGAGATGTTCTATCACCAGGGCCGCGCGATCAAATCCGGACGCTTGCTCGCCGCCGAATTCATCAACCAGGGCAAGAGCTACCGCGCGATCTGGTTCGAGGACGCCGAAGGCAAGGGCGATTATTACACCCCCGATGGCAAGAGCATGCACAAGGCTTTCCTGCGCTCGCCACTGGCGTTTTCCCGCATCAGTTCCGGCTTCGCCCCGCGCTTTCATCCGATTCTGCGCCAGTGGCGCACGCACAAGGGCGTCGATTACGCGGCTCCGACGGGCACCCAGGTCAAAGCCACCGCAGACGGCACAGTCGAATTCGTCGGCAGGCAAAACGGCTACGGCAACGTCATCATGCTCAAGCACCAGGGCGGCTTCAACACCCGTTATGCCCACCTCAGCAGATTCGCCGGCGGCCTGCGCAAAGGCGCGCGGGTGCACCAGGGCGACGTAATCGGGCGTGTTGGCCAGACCGGCTGGGCGACAGGGCCGCATTTGCATTACGAATTCCGCGTCCACGACCAGGTGCGCAATCCGCTCACGGTCGCGCTGCCCGCAGCGCTGCCCATCCCCGCACAGCAACTGGCGGCATTCAGTAGCGTGTCCGCGCCCTTCGCGGCACAACTGAACCTGCTCAAGAATACCAACCTGGCGCTGCTCGAGTAAGGACGCGCTTTCGCGTGGCTGCGCGCGACTTGTTCGTCGGTCTGATGTCGGGCACCAGCCTGGACGGCGTGGACGCCGCGCTGGTCGAGTTCGCCGCTCCCGCTCCTGCCCTGATCGGCACCGCCTATCTGCCCCTTCCCGGCCCGCTCAAGAACGAACTGCATGCGCTGCAGGCCCCGGGGCCGAACGAACTGGATCGCGCCGCACGGGCCGGCAATGCGCTCGCGCGCCTGTACGCCGAAGCGGTTCTGGCGCTGCTCAGGCAGGCGGGCATCCCGCCTGCGGCGATACGCGCCTGCGGTTGCCACGGCCAGACCATTCGCCACCGCCCCGACGCCGGCTACAGCTTGCAGATCGGCAACCCGGCGCTGCTGGCCGAACTGACCGGCATCAGCGTGGTCGCGGATTTTCGCAGCCGCGACATCGCCGCGGGCGGCCAGGGCGCGCCGCTCGCTCCGGCGTTTCACGCCGCAGCATTCGGCGCCGACGCCAGGCATCGCGTCATCGTCAATATCGGCGGCATCGCCAACCTGAGCGATCTGCCGGCGCGCGGCGCAGTCACGGGCTTTGACACCGGACCGGGCAATGTTTTGCTCGATCTGTGGATCCACCGGCATCTGGGCGAAGAGCATGATAGCGCCGGCGCCTGGGCACAAAGCGGAACCGTGCTCCCGGAGGTAGTGGCGGCGATGCTGGCCGAGCCGTATTTCGCGCAGCGCCCGCCCAAGAGCTGCGGCAGAGATCTGTTCAACGCGGCTTGGCTGGAACAGTTCCCGCTACAGCGGGCGGCAGCGCAGGATGTTCAGGCCACGCTCGCCGAGCTCAGCGCGCGCTCGATCGCCGGCGCAGTGGATCAGTATTGCCCGCAAGCGGATGAACTGTATGTCTGCGGCGGCGGCGCGCACAATCTGGACCTGCTCGAACGACTGCGCCGGAGCCTGCCCCAATGCCATGTCGACACCACGGCTGCGCTGGGGACAGACCCGGACTGGGTCGAGGCGATCGCCTTCGCCTGGCTCGCCAAGCAAACGCTCGACGGCTCGCCGGCGAATCTGCCGGCGGTCACCGGCGCCGGCGGTGAACGCGTACTCGGGGGGATTTATCCGGCGTAGCCAGGCCGTTGACGCGCAATCCGCGGCACACAGAGAAAACGGGGGCCACAGCGCCCGTTTCACCGCCCTGTCCAACGCCTTAGGGACAGACCACGCAAGAACCCGGCGCGGGCGGTTTAAAGGCCCGTGCCGGCGCCGCGCCGCACCTCAATTCTTGATTACGCTAGGCGGAAAAGGACGAGCCGCAACCGCAAGTGCTGGTCGCGTTCGGATTCTTGATCACAAACTGCGCACCTTCGAGCCCTTCCTGGTAATCGATTTCCGCGCCGACCAGGTATTGGTAGCTCATCGCGTCGATCAGCAGGGTGACGCCGTTCTTCTCCATCGCGGTGTCATCCTCGTTCTTGATTTCGTCGAAGGTAAAGCCGTACTGGAAACCCGAACAGCCGCCGCCGCTTACGAATACGCGCAGCTTGAGTTCGTTGTTGCCTTCTTCCTCGATCAGTTCCTTTACCTTGTTCGCCGCATTGTCGGTGAAGAGCAACGGGGCGGGCATCTCTGCTACTGCATTCATGTACTTGCTCCTGAAAACAATCCAACTATTTTTCCGCCCTCAACTGCGCGAGGCGATCTTCAGCTCAACCGTCTTGCCGCTCTCGCTCACGCCGGAGCTATGCACCAGTTGGCCGTCAACCACCGCGCCGAGGTGCATTTCCAGCGTATTGTAATGCACATCCCCTTTGACGCGGGAATGCGCCTGAAGTTCTAGAAACTCGGCGGAATGTACCGGGCCGTTTATCGCCCCGTTCACCACCAAATGGGAAACATGGATTTCGCCGTCTATGCGGGCCTGCTCGCTCAGCACCAGCGTGCTCGGCTGGCCACCCGCGGCGATGACGTTGCCCTTGATCTCGCCATCGACGCGCAGACCGCCGGAGAAAGTGACGTTGCCCTCGATCATGGTGCCAGCGCCGATCAGGCTATCGATGCGGTTCTGCGGCTTGTTCGCCTTTTTGCTGAACATGGACCACCCCCATTAAGGTTCTGACAAAACGAGGGA
>MERK01000123.1 GCA_001770575.1 Betaproteobacteria bacterium RIFCSPLOWO2_12_FULL_64_23 | reverse complement strand
TGAAGGCCGCGCCCTGATGGGCGATCGCGCCCTTGACGAGCGGCACGAGTTGTTTCTTGTCGCCGGAGAAGCCGCGCCCGACGTAGGTCGCGCCGAGCTGCAGCGCGAGCGACACCGTGTCCACCGGCGCTTCGCGATTGACCACGCCGCGCTTGGATTTCGACCCCGCGTCCGCGGTGGCGGAAAACTGGCCCTTGGTCAGGCCGTAGACGCCGTTGTTCTCGATGATGTAAGTCAGGTTCACGCCGCGGCGCATGATATGCGCGAACTGGCCGATGCCGATCGAGGCGGAATCGCCGTCGCCGGAGACGCCGAGGTAGATCAGCTCGCGGTTGGCGAGGTTGGCGCCGGTCAGCACCGAGGGCATCCTGCCGTGCACGCTGTTGAAACCGTGCGAGCTGCCGAGGAAATAGTCGGGCGTTTTCGAGCTGCAGCCGATGCCGGAGAGCTTGGCCACGCGGTGCGGCTGGATGTCGAGCTCCCAGCAGGCCTGGATGATAGCCGCCGAAATCGAGTCGTGGCCGCAGCCGGCGCAAAGCGTGGAGATCTTGCCTTCGTAGTCGCGGCGCGTGTAGCCGACCTTGTTCTTCTGCAGCGTCGGGTGATGGAGTTTGGGTTTGGTGAGGTAGGTCATCGCGGTACTCGCAGGGCTGGCCGCGGCAGGCACGGACTGTTGTCAAATTTGGCAACTGGTGTGCCTGCCAATTGGCGTATTCCGCCAAGTTCGAAAATCCAATGTTTGGAATTGATCACGCTTAGGCTGCCTTATTCTTCTTCAGCGGGCGCACGTTCAGCGCCGCGGCCACCGCGGCGATTTCACTGACGATAAAGCGCGCGGTGATCGGCGTGCCGTCGTAATGCAGCACGGAGATCAGGCCGGCGGGGTTGATGTGGGCCTCGTTCACCAGCAGGGTTTTCAGCTGCGCGTCCCGGTTCTGCTCGACCACGAACACCTTCGCGTGCGCGGCGACGAAGTCGGCGATCTCGTCCTGGAACGGGAACGCGCGCACGCGCAGGGCGTTGACGTAGATGCCTTTCGCGGCGAGCGCGTCCAGCGCCTCGGCCATCGCCGGGCTGGTGGAACCGAAATGGATCACGCCGAAGCGCGCCGGATGCTGCGCGGCGGTGAGCAAGGGCTTCGGGACCAGCGTCTTCGCGGTCTCGAACTTCTTCAGCAGCCGCTGCATGTTGTCGACATAGTCCGGGCCCGCCTCGGAATAGCGCGCGTAGCGGTCCTTGGTCGTGCCGCGGGTGAAATAGGCGCCGCGCGTGGGGTGGGTGCCGGGGTAGGTGCGGTAGGCGATGCCGTCGCCGTCCACGTCGAGATAGCGGCCGAAGTCCTTGCCTGCCTGCAGCTCCTCTGCGCTCATGACCTTGCCGCGGTCGTAGCGCCTGGCGTCGTCCCACTCGAGCGGATCGCACAGGCGCGTATTCATGCCGATATCCAGATCGGTCATCACGAACACCGGCGTCTGCAAGCGGTCGGCGAGGTCCAGCGCCTGCGCGGTGAACTCGAAGCACTCTTTCGGGTCTTCGGGGAACAGCAGCACGTGCTTGGTGTCGCCGTGGGAGGCGTAGGCGGCGGACAGGATGTCCGCCTGCTGCGTGCGCGTGGGCATGCCGGTGGAGGGGCCGCCGCGCTGCACGTCGACAATGGTCAGCGGAATCTCGGCAAAGTAGGCAAGCCCGATGAACTCGGTCATGAGCGAGATGCCCGGGCCGGAGGTGGCGGTGAAGGCGCGCGCGCCGTTCCAGCCGGCGCCGGTGACGATGCCGATCGAGGCGAGCTCGTCTTCGGCCTGCACAATGGCGAACTTGTTCTTGCCGCTCGCCTCGTCCACGCGCAGGCGCCTGCAATAGCGCTCGAACGCCTCGGCCACCGAAGAGGACGGCGTGATCGGGTACCAGGCGCACACGGTGGCGCCGCCGTACACCGCACCCAGCGCCGTGGCACTGTTGCCTTCCATGAAAATCTTGTTGCCGACGGCGTTGGCGCGCTTGATGCGCAGGCCGATCGGGCACTTGAGTTGCGCGAGCGCGTAGTCGCGCCCCATCTGCATCGCGGTCAGGTTGGGCTTGAGCAGTTTTTCCTTGCCCTTGTACTGCTCGCCGATCAGCTCGGCGATCGCGCCGGCGTCCATGTCGAGCAGCGCGGCGAGCGCGCCGACGTAAATGATGTTCTTGAACAGCTGCCGCTGGCGCGAATCATCGTAGGTGGCGTTGCAGATGTCGGTGAGCGGCATGCCGATGACGTTGATGTCGTCGCGCAGCTTCGAGGCCGGCATCGGCCTGGTGCTGTCGTAAAAGAGATACCCGCCGGGCTCGATCTCGGCGAGGTCCTGGTTCCAGGTCTGCGGATTCATCGCCACCATCAGGTCCACTCCGCCGCGGCGGCCGAGCCAGCCTTTCTGCGTCACCCGCACCTCATACCAGGTGGGCAGGCCCTGGATGTTGGAGGGGAAGATGTTGCGCGGGCTCACCGGCACGCCCATCCTGAGGATGGCGCGGGCGAACAGTTCGCTGGCCGAGGCCGAGCCCGAGCCGTTGACGTTGGCGAACTTGATGACGAAGTCGTTAACGGATTCGATCTGTTTCAGTTTCATGCTGGCGTGAGTTCTCTCTTCGGCGCGCGACTGCGGCAGCCGGGACCGGCGGGGGTCATCTCGAGCAGGAATTTCTGCATGTCCCAGGCGCCGGTGGGACAACGCTCGGCGCACAGGCCGCAGTGCAGGCACACGTCCTCGTCCTTGGCCATGATGCGGCCGGTCTTGAGCGTGCCCGAGACATACAGATCCTGTGTCAGGTTCTTCGCCGGCGCGAGGAGCCGCACGCGCAGGTCCGGCTCCTCGCCGTTGACGGTGAAAGTGATGCAATCCATCGGGCAGATGTCGACACAGGCATCGCACTCGATGCACTTGGTGCCGATGAACACGGTCTGCACGTCGCAGTTGAGGCAGCGCTCGGCCTCCTTCCACGCGGTCGCCCGGTCGAAACCGATCTCGACTTCGATCTTGATGTTCTTCAGCGTCTGGCTGGCGTCGCGCCAGGGCACCTTGTAGCGCCGGTCGAGCGCGACCTCGTTGTCGTAGCTCCACTCATGGATGCCCATTTTCTGCGACATCAGGTGCACCATCGGCGGCGGGCGCTTGGACACGTCCTCGCCCTGGCAAAGCTTGTCGATCGAGACCGCGGCCTCGTGGCCGTGGGCGACGGCCCAGATGATGTTCTTCGGCCCGAAGGCGGCGTCGCCGCCGAAGTACACGCGCGGCAGCGAGGACTGCAGGGTGACCTTGTCCACCACCGGCATGCCCGACTGGTCGAACGCGATGCCGCAGTCCTTCTCGATCCACGGGAAAGCGTTCTCCTGGCCGACGGCGACGAGCACCTCGTCGCACTCGAAGTGCTGATCCGGCTCGCCCGTTGGCTTCAGGCTGCGCCGCCCCTTGTCGTCGTATTTCGCCGCGACTTTTTCGAAGGTGACGCCAGTGAGCTTGCCCCGGTGGTGGGTGAATTCCCTGGGCACGAGGTAGTTGAGGATCGGAATGCCCTCGTGCATCGCGTCTTCCTTCTCCCAGGGCGAGGCCTTCATCTCGCCGAAGCCGGAACGCACGATCACTTTCACGTCCTCGCCGCCCAGGCGCTTGCTCGTGCGGCAGCAGTCCATGGCGGTGTTGCCGCCGCCGAGCACGATGACGCGCCTGGCGATTTTTTCGATGTGCCCGAAGGAGACGCTGGAGAGCCAGTCGATGCCGATGTGGATGTGCTTGGCCGCTTCCTTGCGTCCCGGAATATCGAGGTCGCGGCCGCGCGGCGCGCCCGATCCGACGAAAACCGCATCATAGCCCTCGGCCAGCAGGGCCTTCATGCTGTCCACGCGCTTGCCGGCACGAAACTCGATACCGAGGCCGAGGATATAGCCGACTTCCTCGTCGATCACTTCCTCGGGCAGGCGAAACCTGGGGATCTGGCTGCGAATCATGCCGCCCGCCTTGGCGTCGCCGTCGTAGACGACGACATGATAGCCATGCGGGGCCAGGTCGCGCGCCACGGTGAGCGACGCCGGGCCGGCGCCGACACAGGCGATGCGCTTGCCGTTTTTCTTCTTCGGTGGCGCCGGCAGGCGCGCGCGGATGTCGTCCTTGTTGTCGGCGGCGACCCGTTTCAGGCGGCAGATCGCGACCGGTTCCGCGCCGGCAGCAGCGCCCTTCGCCTCCGCGGCCGGCACATCCTCGACGCGGCTGCGGCGGCAGGCCGGCTCGCACGGGCGGTCGCAAGTGCGTCCGAGAATGCCGGGAAAGACATTCGAGTTCCAGTTGACCATGTAGGCATCATCGTAGCGGCCTGCGGCGATCAAGCGGATGTATTCGGGAACGGGGGTATGGGCGGGGCAGGCCCATTGGCAGTCTACGACTTTGTGGAAGTAATCCGGCGCGCCAATATCGGTCGGCTTCAATCAGTCTGCTCCTTCCTCGCGCCTGCCAAGCCCGCCAACATTGAAACGGGCATGGGGTCGCCTGGGAGGCCGTGATTCTACTCTTGGCGGAGCAGGGTGAACAGCGCCTTTTTCAAATCACCAAACCGAAATGGAGAGGAACTTTTTGGCGGCGGGCGCGACGCAGACCAGCGTAACCGCGGCCGAACCGCGCCAATGCGCCCGGCGTCCGCGCGCGCCATGTTCCTGATGCCGGCATGGTCATCGCCCGCCAGGGTATCGGCGTCGCGGCCAGCTGCGCGCATCGGGCGCTCCATTGCGGGAGCGATGTTAGATGCTGCGGCGATGCATATGGTCCTTGAGCTGGAGGCCGGCCGCCGCGAACGCATCGCGCACCGCGATGTAGATGTCGTCGCCGTGTTCGCGGTTGACGACGACCTCTGTCCCCGGCAGCGTGATGATCAGCCGCACCGCGAACTGCGCGCCCTGCCGCTGCTCCCGCGGCAGCGCCTCGGCGACCGCTTGGCAGCTGACAATGCGGTCGCAAATACCGTCCAGCTTGCGCGCCTGTTCACCGATATAGCCTTCCAACGCGCGGGAAGGAGGAATGCCGCGCAATGCGATCGCTACCGGATAGTGCATGGCGCCCGCCCGTTGCAGCCCGCAATGGGTCAGTTGTAGTCGTCGTAATACAGGGGAAGGCTCCTGCTGCCGTCGCCCTGCACGATGCGCTGGCAATCGATCTCGTCATCGCGTTCGTCCGGAATCTGCGCGGTCTGCTCCCACGCCTCCGCAGCAGTCGCGGCCCTGCGCCCGCGCCTGAGCGGCGGTTTGGCGGCGCGCTTGCGCGCGGCGCCGCGAACTTTTCCGGACTTCGATTTGGCACCCATCGCGTCCTCCTGCCGGGGATTGAATTTCATCGTAACGGCAATCACGACAGCCTTGTTGATATTGGTCAAAAAACGCGCTGCCTGTCGCTGGTACCTGCCGCAACGCTGCGCACCGGGTAATCTGACAGACAGCAGCCTGTCTGATCCGCGTCACGCCGCGCTGCCCGATTCCGATAGGTTTCCCTATAATCCGACTTGCCGCGGGGCAATCTCTTCTATACTGGCGCGGCAACGACGAGGATTCCCTTTGCAGCACTATTCCGCCCGGCCTGACCAGCATGCAGGCGCTGTGCCGCCGCCGAAGCGCCTGCGGCGGCTGCGCGATCTGGTGCTCGGTCTTGGCGCCCTGGCGGTGGTGGCGGTCCTTGCTGGCACGGCGCTCAGCCTGTGGCGCATGCGGCAAGAGGTGATCCAGGGGGCGGAGGCGCATCTGCTCGGCCTGGCCCAGATCCTCGGCGAACAAACGTATAGATCGACGAACGCCGTCGACGCCATTCTTCATGCCGGCGCGGAGGACGCCCAACGAGCGCGACGGCACGGCCGGCTCGCCCCGTCCAGGGAGCTGCATCGACATTTGCGCGAGACCATTGACCGCATGCCCTACGTGCGCGCAGTCATGCTGGCGGACGCGAGTGGCAATCTGGTAGTCCATAGCGCACAGTTTCCGCCGCCGCCGATCCATTACGGCGAAAGCGAATTCTTCCGTGCGCATCGCGACCGCCGGGGGAAGCAAGTCGAATCATCACTGCCGCTTGTCGGCAAGCTGGACGGCGAGCGGCACCTGACCGTGAGCCGCGGCCTGAGCGACCCGGACGGACGCTTTCTCGGCGTCATCGCCGCGGTCGTCGATCCGGCCTATTTTCTCGGGCCGCAGGGCTTGCAGGAACTCGGGCCGGACGGCGCGGTGCGGCTGCTGCGCCGCGACGGCGCGCTGCTGACCGGCTACCCCCTGGCTATCGCGTCCGGGATCAGGAACTACCGTGACTCCGCGCTGTTTACCCAAGGCGCGGTCGCCGGCCGCGCGCTGATTCGCCACGACGGCGTCGCAGTCGCCGGCGAGCGAATGAGCGCGATTCGCCCGATCGAAGGCTACCCGCTGATCGTAACGGTGACTTCGTCCATGGATTTCATCCTGCGGATCTGGTACCGGAACGCGGCCATTTTCGGGGCCATCGCCGCGCTGACTTCCGTCTTTCTCGGTCTTATCACTTTGTCGCTCGTCCGCCAGTTGCGCGTCGATGAGGAGCTGAAATCCGTTGTAGCGGAATCGGAGGAACGCCTGCACGCCATCATACAATCCGCCATGGACGCCATTATCACGGTGGACGAGCAGCAGCGCATCGTGCTGTTCAACGCCGCGGCGCAGCAGATCTTCCGCTGCCCGGGCACCGAGGCGATCGGCGCCGACATCGGCCGTTTCATTCACGGACTCCTGTTGCAGCCGCAGCCAGAGCATAGCGCCGGGATCGACGGCGCCGGCGCACCGATGCACAACCTGGGGCAGCACCTCGGGCTGACCGGGGTGCGCGCCGATGGCGCCGAATTCCCGATCGACGCCTCGGTGTCGCAGGCGCAACTGCACGGGGCGGGCCTGTATATCGTGATCCTGCGCGACGTCACTGAGCGCAAGCAGATAGAGGTCGCGCTGCGCGAGAACGAGCGGCGCTACCGAACGCTGTTCAGCCAGGCCATGGATGGGATCCTGTTGCTGGATGCGGAGGGCAACATCGTCGACGTCAACAGCTCGTTCGCGCGCATGCACGGCTACACTATCGACGCGCTTCTGCGCATGAATCTGCGCGAACTGGATACGCCGGAAACGCTCGCGCTCGCGCCCGAGAAGATCAGGCAGGTACTGGCGGGGGAGACCCTTGGGTTCGAAGTGGAACATTATCACCAAGACGGCCACATCCTGCCGCTGGACGTTGCCGCGTCCGCGATGGATATCGGCGGCGAAATGTACGTGCTCGCGTTTCATCGCGACATCACCGAGCGCCGGCGCGCGGAGCAGGAGCTCAAGCGCTCGCAGCAGCAGCTGCGCGGCCTGTCCAAGGCCGCCAACGAAGCCCTCGAGGCCGAGCGCCGCCGTACCGCGCGCGAGCTGCACGACGAACTCGGTCAGTCGCTCACCGCGCTCAAGATGGATTTGGAATCGCTGCGCCACGACCTGCCGCCGGGCCAGCCGGAACTGGGGGAGCGCGCGCTGGCGATGCACGCGCTGCTCGACGGCACGATCGCGGCCACGCGCCGCATCGCCGCCGATCTGCGCCCCCTGATGCTGGACGATCTGGGCCTCGCCGCGGCGCTTGACTGGCTGACGCACAATTATTCCAAACACACCGGCATCGCCACCGACCTGGTCATAGACGACAGCGTGGCGCAGGTGCCGGAACCGATCGCCTCGGCCCTGTACCGCATCACCCAGGAATCCCTCACCAACGTGGCCAAATACGCGCAGGCCACTACCGCCGAGGTCCGCCTGGAGCGCGACGGCGATTGGGTGCAGCTCGCGGTGCGCGACAACGGCCGCGGTATCGAAGCGGCGGACCAGGACAAGCGCGGCACCTTCGGGCTGCTGGGCATCCGCGAGCGCGTGTCGCTGCTCGGCGGGGAAGTGTCGATCGCGGGCGAGCCGGGGCGCGGCAGTGAGGTGCGCGCGCGCATCCCGCTCGCCGCGGCCGACGCGGAGGCCGTCGCGTGACGCGCGTCCTCATCGCCGACGATCACGCTATCGTGCGCGACGGCCTGCGCCGCATTCTCCAAAGCGCGCCCGGAATCGAGGTGGCGGGCGAAGCAAAGAGCGGCGACGAGGTCATGGCGTGCGTGCGCGCGGGCGGCTTCGAGCTGCTGCTGCTCGACATGTCGATGCCCGGGAAAAACGGCGTCGAGCTGATCAAGTGGGTGAAGACTGCGCGACCGGATCTCGCGGTACTCGTGCTGTCGATGCACCAGGAGGAGCAATACGCGCTGCGCGCAATCCGCGCCGGCGCCTCCGGCTACGTGACCAAGGAAAGCGCCTCGGCGCTGCTCGTCGCGGCGATCCGCAAGGTCGCCGACGGCGGGCTGTACATCACCCCGGGGGTGGCCGAGCAGCTCGCGCTCGCGCTCAGGCCGCACGCGGACGACCTGCCCCATCAGACCCTGTCCGACCGTGAATACGAGGTGTTCGGCCTGCTGGTGACGGGCGCCACCGTCTCCGACATTGCCGCGCAGCTGCATTTGAGCGGCAAGACCGTGAGCACCCACAAGGCGCGCATCCTGGAAAAGATGGGCATGGACAGCGTCGCCGATCTGGTGCGCTACGCCATGGCGCACAAGCTCATCGACTCGCGCGACGACTAGTCCCCCCGCGCATGTAGGCATCGCCCTACATCGCTACCGACAATTCCAGGGCCTGATTTCAGCCTGCGCCTATGGCGCGCGGCAGGCGCCAGGTTGCATACTTAGCGCAACAAGCACATTTGGCCGCAGGTATGGATTCGGCTCCGCAAAAGGCAGCACTGATGGTATTCCTGGTTGAGGATTCGCCGGCGATCCGCGCACGTCTGGCGGCGACCATCAAGGGGATCGAGGGCGCCGAACTGGTGGGCGAGGCGGGCACGGTCGGGGGGGCGATCGACGGCATTCGCTCGACCAATCCCGGCGCAGTGATCCTGGACCTGCAATTGGACGACGGAAGCGGTCTCGAGGTGCTCAAGGCCGTGCAGCCTTACGCGCCGGTACTGCACGTCGCGGTGCTCACCAATTACGCAACCGATCAGCACCGCCGCGCCTGCATGGACGCCGGCGCCGAATTTTTTCTGGACAAATCCTCGGATTTCGCGCGCATCCGGGAAATTGTCCAGACGTGGGCGGCGCGCCCCGAGGGTGCCGCCCCCGGCCGATAGGTGGATGCGAACGCGCAAATCAAACCCATGGAGCAGAACATGACCGCCGCAATGTCGCACTATGATGCACTCGATTCCGGCAGCATGGACCAAGGGACGGCGAGGGCGCAGGATCACGAAGGGGCCAACCTCTCCGTGCGCGAGCTTACCCGCTTGCTGCATATCGACTACCCCGGCGAAGCCTGGCTCGTGCAAACCGCATTCGCCCTGCGCCGGGTACGCGAAGGCGAGGCGCTGGTGCGCGCCGGCGACAAATTCCATTCCCTCTACGTCGTCCGCTCCGGCTGCTTCAAGACCGTCTACACCGACCTCTCCGGCAGCGAGCAGGTACTCGGGTTCCCGATGTGCGGAGACCTGATGGGAGCCGACGGCATCGACAGCGGCCGCTACAGCTCCACCGCCGTGTCTCTCGAAACAAGTGAAGTGGTGATCGTGCCGCTCGCAAGCCTGGCGCGACTGGCGTACGAATGCCCCAGTCTGGAAGCCCTGCTGTATCGCGTACTGAGCCGCGAATTGGTGCGCGTGCAGAACATGGCCTGGGCCCTGGGCACGCTCGGCGCGGAAGGCCGCGTGGCGGCATTCCTGCTCAGCTTGTCGGCCCGGCTCGGCGCATTGGGATATTCGCGTTGCTCATTCAATCTGCGCATGACGCGGCAGGAGATGGGCAGCTACCTCGGTCTTAAGCTCGAAACGGTGAGTCGGGCGCTATCGGCGCTGAATACCGCCGGCATCATCCAGGTGCATCAGCGAAGCATCGATATAGTGGACGCCGCTGCGCTGCGCGGCGTGATCGACCCGGCTGCGCGCGTGCCCGCCAGCATCGCATCGCATCTTGGATTGACTCCGCCCCGAAGCGGCGTCGACAAGGACAGGCGCTCGAGAAAGCCCGGGTCGCAGTTCCCCTGCGGGCCTGTCTGGCGGCAGCTTGCCGCGGCCTGAGACGCTAGGGCCTGTTGACATTCAGCACATGAGCGCGACGGGGGTAATTTGGGATGCAGCGCAAGGCGCGAGGAGTGCCGTTTGGTCATTCCAAACAAGCAACGAGCAACGCCGCGCGGCGTCCCAAATTATCCCCCGTCCCTTCGGGTTGCCTCTAAATGCGGCGCCTGCGGCGTTGCGCTCCTCGCCAAGGGAACCACCCTTGGCTTCGTCCCCCAAGGGGACTTTCCCCTCTCCCGTCAAGCGGGACCGAGGAAGGGGGATCGAGACCTTCGGGGCGTCGCGCGCCTTGCAGTCATCCGCATTTGGAGGCAACGCGTCTCATGCGATGAATGTCAACAGGCCCTAGCGCCCTGCGGCGCAATGCCACTGCGCCGCCGCTCCGCGTATCATTCTGGCGTCCATACAAATAACAAGGGGTTCCGACATGTTCAAGCACATCCTGGTTCCGACCGATGGATCGACTTTGTCGCTACGCGCAGCGAAGAATGCCGTTCGCCTGGCCAAGGTCCACGGCGCGCGCATTACGGCGTTTTACGCGGCGCCGGAATATCATGCGAATATTGCCGGTGACTACCTGCCGCCGAATTTCGTGCCGCTGGATGTGTACGAGAGGCAGATCAAGAAAGCCGCGGAAAAATACCTGGACCAGATCAAGAAACTGGCAACCGTGGGGGGCGTCGCCTGCTCCGGCTTGTATGCCAGCAGCGATTCGCCCCATCAAGCGATCATCGACGCCGCGAAGGAGCGCAAATGCGACCTCATCTTCATGGCGTCTCATGGCCGCAGGGGCATCGTCGGGCTGTTGATCGGCAGCGAAACCAACAAGGTGCTCACGCACTGCAAGCTGCCGGTGCTGGTCTACCGCTAGGGCATGTCCAAGGCGCGCTTGGCGCGCGTTTAATTTTGACCAGCTCTGCGCGTTGAGTCTTGACCAGGGACTTCTGCCTTGAAACCAGACCTGATCGCTCAGTTGTATCGGCAGCGCTGGCAGGCCGAACTGTTCTTCAAGTGGATCAAGCAGCACCTGCGCATCAAGGCATTTCTCGGCACCAGCAAGAACGCCGTGAAGACCCAAATCTGGATTGCGGTCTGCGCATACGTGCTGATCGCTATCGTGAAGAAACGGCTCAAACTGTCGCATAGCCTCTACGAAATCCTACAAATCCTGAGTCTGACCATGTTCGAAACAACACCTATAAATCAATTGCTTCTAAATCCCTCGACCAATTCAGAACCGCCCATAACGCCGATCCAGGGCGTTCTCCTCTGAAAAACGTTGGGACACTACTGTTTCGCGGAGTATTGTTATGACTGCAACGACAAAATCTACGGCAACCAAACGAAAGACGCTCCTTTTCGAGTTCAAGGATGACACGGTGACTACGGTGAGTCGTGAGACGTTTAGCGAGGTGGCAAAAACGTTGGGGTTTAACGAAACCCTGACACTTCATCTTGCGATTGCTCGTCTACGCGATGAAGTACTTGGGGATGGGCAGCGCGGATCGGGAGATGGCGAGGAGCCTTATCCACCGCTGACCGCCGGACAACTCCTCGATATTCGTTCTCGAACGCCGAAACTGGGGAAAGCTGGTTCGAAAGGAATCCTTGTTCTGATCCCGAATGGCGAAGTATCACTCGTCGCCTAAGGCTGGCGACATCGTGCAATGTCGCTTTCCACAGGACAACAGCAATTTGAAACGTCGTCTGTCGTCAGCAATTGTTGAACTCAAGAAAGCGGGGCGACCTAAAGCGGTCGACATGACTCCCCGATCGGCCGGACGCAAAAAGGCCATACCGTGAAATCCGAACAGTCCCAGCGGGTTGTTTTTGCCGTTCACTCATGCGTGTCGCACTGATTATCATTGTTTTGCTGCTCGGGGTGGGACTCGGCTATTTCCCGCGGGTTGAACGTCTCGACCAGAAACCGCTCGACGCCCAGTTTCGGATATTGCGCGAGCACGCGTTGCGTCCGGCCAAGAACGATGTGGTAATCGTCGGTTTCAACGAGGATACCGGGCGCGTTTTGCGCGAGCCGATGACGCTCTGGCATCCTTATCTGGGTAAATTTCTGGAGGCAACAGTGGGCGCCGGCGCGGCGGCCGTCGGACTCGACGTGGTATTGCCTGACCGCAGCTACGAGAGCCTCGTTCCCGGCTACGACAAGAAGTTATTGACAGGCCTGCTCGCAGCCCGCCGCGCAATGCCGGTCGTGCTGGCGTTGACGGCCGAACCTTCAGGCGAGACTCGCCCGATCTATCCCGCGTTTGTTGCGGCAGCGGGAAAGGATGCGACCGGTTACGCACTCTTCCAGTTGGACTCCGATGGCGTGGCGCGGCGCTTTACCGAAAAGTTGGGCGACGGCGGCACGGTTCCGACATTCGTCGGACAATTAGCGCGACGGTTGGGCCATGAGGCGGGGGATGGCCTGATCGATTTCGCGGCAGGTCCGGCCTTCGACTTTATTCCCTTGCAGGATGTACTCGAATGGCATGCCGCGGGTGACGCCGACAAGCTGCAACGCGCGTTCAGCGGAAAAGTCATTCTGCTGGGCGGCGTGTTCAGGTTCGAGGACCGGATTGCCGTTCCCGTGAATCTTGCGGCGTGGGATCCGCAGGCAGTCAATATGCCAGGCCTCCTACTGCACGCCCAGGCGTTGCGCAATCTCCTCAATGACGGACTGATCAGGCCGGTGCCGCAATGGCTGCTGCTCGTGCTGTGCCTGCTTGCCGCGACGCTATGGTTTTGCAGCGGCCGCCCTGCATTAGCGGTCACAGCGATGGTTGGCAGCTCTATCCTTGTTTTTGGTACTTCGACCTGGTTACTGACTCGTGGTTGGTACTTGCCGACGGCGGGGATTTTGATCACCTTGATTCTGGCCGTCATGGGCCGCGTTGGCTATGAAGCCGCACTGAAGTTACGCGAACGGCAGAAACTGCGGCGGGCATTTGCCGGTTACGTCAGTCCGTCCGTGATGGATGAAATCATGGCCGGACAGATCAACCCGGGCCTCGGCGGTGAAAATAAATTCGTCTGTGTCATGTTCTCCGACATTCGCGGTTACACGTCGCGCAGCGAGCGCATGCGCCCGGAAGAGGTGATCGGGTTCCTCAACCGCTATTTTGAGCAAGTCGTCAACCTGATCCATGCCCGCGGCGGTACGGTGGTATGTTTTATGGGCGACGGCATTATGGCGGTGTTCGGGGCGCCTAAAGTGCTGGAACAGCCGTGCGCCGCGGCGTTCGCCACGGCGCGCGATATATTGCTTTATGTGGAGGAATTCAATGCCGGCTCGCGTCCCGCCGGTGAGGCACCGATCGAAATCGGCATAGGTTTGCACGCCGGAGAGGCGGTGGTCGGACACGTCGGTTCCGCCTCGCGCCACGATTACACCGCGATCGGCGACGTTACCAATGTTGCCTCGCGGCTGGAAGGCTTGACCAAGGAGGCCGGCTATCGAATGGTGTTTTCCAAAGTGGTCGCGGAGCAACTGCCTGACGGCCATGACGCAATGGCTCTGGGGCTGCAGGCGATCAAGGGACACTCGCCGGTCGAGGCCTACGGTTACGACAAGATTTGATCAACTGTCAGAACGAAGATGCACAAACGAAGATGCACAGTTGCGGCAGTTGGCGGGCGAGTAGATCATATAGGGGTTCGACCAAGCCGCGTGGGGGCGCTCATGCCAGGGCCGGAGCATTAAAGCGCGTTAACGCTCAATGAGTTAGCCGGGGGGGTTGTAAACAGTCGCATAAACTCGTTTACTCTCGATTTTCTGG
>MERK01000122.1:5057-5199 GCA_001770575.1 Betaproteobacteria bacterium RIFCSPLOWO2_12_FULL_64_23 | reverse complement strand
TCCATTCGCGTATACGGCTGACTTATGCGCACGCTCATTGTGATTCCGATTATTCATACCGAGCAGGATATGGGCTCGCTGCTCGAGCAGATCAAGCAGGAGTATGTCACCCGGTACGGCCACGAGAAGTGGACCGAGCATC
>MERK01000122.1:0-4968 GCA_001770575.1 Betaproteobacteria bacterium RIFCSPLOWO2_12_FULL_64_23 | reverse complement strand
GGGTTGCCTCAATGCGGGAAGGAAGTGGACATCGTCAAGGAGGTTGCCGCCCGAGGGAGCAAGAATCACCGGCTCCTGGTAGAGCTCATGGAGCAAGGCGCCCAGTTGATGGGTACCGAAGACCCCCATCTGCTTCTCCAGGAGTATCAGTTTCTCCGAGGCGCGTTGGGCGGCGGTGAGCAGGACCATGAGAACCAGCGGGAGGACCAGAGCCGAAGACTGCTCTCCGGGCGGGATCGGTTCATCGCAGGGCGGATCAACGCTACGCTCTCGGCCGGTGAGATCGGGCTGCTGTTCTTGGGCCTGGCCCACTCGGTGGAGCCGCTTCTGGATGCGGACATTCTGGTGCGGCACCTTCTCCCCTCGCTGCGGGAAAGGCAGGCAAAGGCGGAATGATGAATGCGCAACTGACTGCAAAACGACGACAAAGGGAGGTACCCGTGGACTCGACTCCGTGCGCTCCGGCCAAGGTTCTCATTGTGGATGACCTGGAGGACGCCCGCTGGGTCCTGTCCAATCTCATCCAGCAGGCGGGGTTGGCGCCGGTGGCGGCGGCGAGCGGGGAGGAGGCGCTGGCCCACATCCGCCAAGAGGCACCCGACGTGGTGCTCCTTGATGTCTGTCTGCCGGACATGGACGGCTTCGAGATCCTTACATGGGCCAAAGCGCGCCATAAGGCGATGCCCGTGATCATGGTTACCGCATTCGGCAAGACCCACGATGCCGTTCGCGCGATCCGGGCGGGCGCCTACGACTATGTGGCCAAGCCCTTCAGCAATGAGGATATCGTCCTCACCGTCCGCCGTGCCCTCGAGGAAAAGGTGTTGAAAGGGCAGGTTCGCCTTAACGATGCGTCAGGACACGCCGGCTCCCTGTTGGACTTGATGGGGAGGAGCGCGGCCATTCAGCGCATCCTGAGGGAGGTGGGGCAAGTTGCCGCGACGAAATTCTCGGTTTTGGTGACGGGCGAGACCGGAGCGGGGAAGGAGCTGGTGGCGCGGGCGATCCATGCCGGGAGCTCGCGAGACGCCAAGCCGTTCGTGGCGGTGGACTGCGGCGCCATTCCGGAGTCGCTGATCGAGAGTGAGCTGTTCGGGCACGAAAAAGGGGCTTTCACCGGGGCGCATCACGCCAAGGCAGGGGCTTTCGAGTTGGCCGGCGACGGGACGATCTTCCTGGATGAAATCGGCAACTTGCCCCTGGCGATGCAGGGCAAGCTGCTCAGGGTTCTCGAGGAGCGGAAAATCCATCGAATCGGGAGCACGGACGAGCGGGATGTGGATTTCCGGGTGGTGGCGGCGACCAATCTGGATCTTCGGGCCATGATGGATCAACAGGCGTTTCGCCGGGACCTCTATCACCGGCTCGCGGAGTTCACGATCCTGCTCCCGCCATTGCGCGAGCGAAAAGAGGATCTTCCGTTTCTGGTTAATCGGTTCATAGCCGAAGCGAACGGGGAGTTGAGCAAGCAGGTGGGTGGCCTGTCGAGCTCTGCCTGGGGGCTCATCCAGCGCTATGACTGGCCTGGCAACGCTCGCGAATTGCGCAACCAGTTGCGGCGGGCGGTGTTGCTCTGCGATGACGCCGAGGAAATGATCGCGCCCGAATTGCTCGGGATGCTCGACGGACGCCGCAGCCCGTCGCAATGTCTCGAGCCCGACCAGGCGGAGCGCCGTTGCCCGCTGAACGGCGGTCCCCCGGCGTGTCCGCTCCTGACTCCTGTGGCGCTCTTGGCGGCCGGGGGCAGCCTGCCGCTCAAGGAGCTGGTCGGACCGATGACCGCTCAAGTGGAGTGTGCGATTCTCCTGCAGGCTTTGGAGCTGACCAAAGGCAACAAGGCGCATGCCGCCCGACTGCTCCGCATTGATTACAAGACGATCCATAGCAAGCTGAAGGCGTATGAGATTTCCTCGACCCGATTCGGCGGGATCCAGGCAAAGCTGCTGGACGCTGAAAGCTGAAGCGCGGCATTGCGCCATTCACTGGGGAGAAAAGGACATGGCCGGCAAGAAACGCCCGGAGGAATTTGCGGAGGGGAAACATCGCCTGGAGGAAATGGGGCACAGGCTGGGGGCGCTGTTCGGCAAACCAGGTCCCGGGCCATCCGGCGCCGGGGGATTTCTCGCGGGACTCGGCACCGTGATCGACCAATTGGGGAAACTGGCAGAGCAGGCGGAACAAGCGGGAGGCGAGCTGACCAAGACCGGCGAGCTCAGCGTGGGATCGGAAAAACAGCTCAAGGGGGTCTACGGTTTCTCCGTCAAGTCCGGCCTGGGCGAGAAAGGGATCAAGGTTGAGCCGTTCGGGAACATTCGAAGAGATGAGGCGGGCGGGCAGGTGGAGGTCCAGGAGATCCGGGAGCCAATGGTGGATGTGTTCGACGAGCCGGAGCACGTGCTGATCGTCGCCGAGGTTCCCGGGATCGTGCAGGAAGATGTGCAACTGGAGCTTCATGACGACATCCTGGTGCTGGCTGCCGAAAAAGGAGAGAAGAAATACAGGAAAGAGGTGCTGCTGCCAGCGAGCTTTTCACCCGACAAGATGAGTTTTTCCTGTCGCAACGGCATCCTGGAAGTTCAGCTCGCCAAGGAAAGAACGAGGAGCTGACAATGGACAAAGCGCCCGACGGTACGTTGCGTCTGAAAGTGACCGAGGGGCTGGGCAAGGATGTGGGCAGGGCGCTGGCGAGGATGGATCCGGCCGATATGAAAGCCCTGGGGGCCGAGATCGGCGATATCGTGGAGATTGTCGGAAAGCGCCGCACGGTCTGCAAGGTGATGCCGGCGTACAAGGACGCCCGGGCGGGCGCCAGGGTCCAACTCGATGGGCTTTCGCGTGGCAATGCGGGGGTGGCGCTGGACGACGTTGTGTCGGTGCGCAAAGTGCTTGCCCACCCCGCGCAGCGGATCGTCCTGTCGCCCACCGTCGCGCTCCCCTCCGATCGCGATCTCCAGTACATCGGCACCCGGCTGGACGGCCTGCCGGTAATAGAAGGGGATCGGATACGGGGCACGCTGTTCGGGAGCCGCTACCTGGACTTTCTGGTGCGCGAGACGGCCCCCAAGGGGCCGGTACTCATCGCGCCGCCGACGCTGCTGAAGGTGGGGCCCGTGCGTGCGGAGTCCGAGTCCGATGGGCATCCGTCGGGGCGACCCAGCCTTTCCTACGAGGACATCGGCGGGCTCCGGCGGGAAGTCCAGCGCGTGCGCGAGATCGTCGAGCTGCCGTTGCGTTTTCCGGAGGTGTTCGCCCGGCTCGGCATCGATGCGCCCAAGGGAATCATGCTCCTGGGCCCGCCCGGCTGCGGCAAAACCCTGATTGCGCGGGCGGTCGCACATGAGACGAACGTGCACTTCTTCTCCATCAACGGGCCGGAGATCATCGGCAAGTTCTACGGGGAGAGCGAGAGTCAGCTGCGCGCTGTTTTCGAGCAGGCCGCGAAACAGGCTCCAAGCATCATTTTCATTGACGAGATCGATGCGATCGCCCCGAAGCGGGAGGACCTGGGCGGCGAAAAGCAGGTGGAACGGCGGGTGGTGGCCCAACTGCTCAGTCTCATGGATGGGCTCAAGGCGCGCGAGCACGTCATCGTCATTGCCGCCACCAATATACCGAATGCCATTGACCCGGCCCTGCGCCGTCCGGGGCGGTTCGATCGGGAGATCGTCATCCCGATTCCGGACCGTCACGGTCGCCTGGAAATCCTGGAAATTCACAGCCGCGGCATGCCCCTCGCCAAGGATGTCGATCTGAAACAGCTGGCCGACAACACGCATGGGTTCGTGGGGGCCGACCTGGAAGCGCTCTGTCGCGAGGCAGCCATGATCTGCGTGCGGAGGATCCTGCCGGAGATTGATTTTGCCCAAGCCACGCTTCCGTACGACTCTCTGATGAAGCTCGAGCTGTGCAAGGAAGATTTCCTGGCCGCGCTGCGCGACGTGGAGCCATCCGCCCTGCGCGAGGTGTTCGTCGAGGTCCCATCCACTACCTGGGAGGATGTGGGCGGGCTCGAGCGGGCGAAGCATATGCTGCGCGAGGCGCTGGAATGGCCGCTGCAGTATCGCGAGCTGTTTGACGCGGCCGGGGTGAGGCCGCTCAAGGGAATTCTGCTCAGCGGGCCTCCCGGTTGCGGCAAGACGCTGCTCGCCCAGGCGGCGGCCAGCGCAACCCGGGTCAATTTCATCTCGGTCAAGGGGCCTGCCCTGCTGACGAAGTATGTCGGCGAGTCGGAGCGAGCCGTGCGGGAAGTGTTTCGCAAGGCGAAGCAGGCGGCGCCGTGCCTGGTGTTTTTCGACGAGATCGACGCACTGGCCCCCAGACGCGGAGCCGGAGGGTCGGAGTCGCATGTCAGCGAGCGGGTCGTGGGGCAGTTCCTGGCGGAGCTGGACGGGGTCGAGAAACTGACCGACGTGCTGGTCCTGGCCGCCACGAATCGACGCGACATCGTGGATCCGGCCCTGCTGCGACCGGGTCGCTTCGACGTGGTGTTGGAGATCCCGCTCCCCGATGAGCAGGAACGCCTGGCAATTCTGTGCATACAGACACGTGGCAAGCCCGTGTCCCGGGAGGTGCATCTGGAAACCATCGCGGCCGGAACGCACGGTCGGACCGGTGCCGACCTCAGCGCCATCTGTCACCACGCGGCCTTGAATGCCATCCGGGAGAGGGTGGAGGAAGCGCGCGGCGGCAAGGAAGAACCTCCGGTCTCTCGCCCCTTGCTCATCGAGCCACGGCATTTCGAGGCGGCGTTGAACGAAATCCGCAAATGACCGATCCGCACGCCGGGGCCACAGGCCCCGGCATCTACCTCTATTGCCTGGCCCGGCCGGAATGTCTCCCGGTCGTGAGGGAGCCGGAGGAACGCCTGCGCGGCGTGGACGAGCGCTATCCCGTCGGGGCAGTGGAACAGGCCGGGGTGGTGGCGGTGATCGGGGAGGTGGACCCCGGTGATTTCTGCGATCAGAACCT
>MERK01000121.1:47423-47565 GCA_001770575.1 Betaproteobacteria bacterium RIFCSPLOWO2_12_FULL_64_23 | reverse complement strand
AAAGGCGAATTGTTCCGGCTGCTGGCTGCGCCGCAGGTCGGCATCACGCTGACCGAGAGCTATGCCATGTGGCCGGCGGCGGCGGTAAGCGGGTTTTATTTCTCCCATTCGGAGTCGCAATACTTCGCCGTCGGCAAGATCG
>MERK01000121.1:35026-47412 GCA_001770575.1 Betaproteobacteria bacterium RIFCSPLOWO2_12_FULL_64_23 | reverse complement strand
GCGGAGGACTACGCCAAGCGCAAACGGCTTTCGCTGTCCGACGTCGAAAAATGGCTTGCGCCACTGCTGGCGTACGATCCCGTTCGATCCACCACCACTTGACCTGAGGAAATTTATATGGACATCGTCCGCCACCAACCCGCAAAAATCCTTTCCGGCGCCGTCGAAGCGAACGGCATGATCTATGTCGCCGGCACCGTCGCCGACAAGCGCCCGGCCCCGGTCAAGGCGCAGACGGAGGAGATCCTCGGCAGGATCGATGCGCTGCTGGCGCAGGCGGGCAGCGACAAGTCCAAAATCGTCTCGGCGCAAATCTGGCTCGCCGATATCCGCACGCGGGAGGAGATGAACCAGGCCTGGCTCGCCTGGGTCGACGCGAACAACCTGCCGGCGCGCGCCTGCGTCGAGGCCAAGCTTGCGACCGCCGACATGCTGGTCGAGATCGCGGTAATCGCGGCGAAGTAGGGCAAGCTTGAAGTACCGCGCCGGCGCGTTGACGCTGGTCGCTGTCTGCGCTGACTATTTGCGCCAGAATCCGGGCGTTAACACCACGAGCAGAGTGAACAGCTCCAGTCGTCCGAGCAGCATGGCGACGGTGCAGACCCAGGTCTGGAAATCGTTCAGAGACGCATAAGTCGCTGCCGGCCCCACCCGATTCAAACCCGGGCCGGTGTTGTTGATGGACGCGATCACCGCGGAAAATGCGCTGACAATATCAAGACCGGAGGCGGCGAGCAACATGGTCATGCTGATGACCGCGCCGTTATACACCAGGATGAAGGCGAGTATGGCAAAAATGATATTGTTCTCGACCGGCACGCCCGCGAGCTTCACCGGCACCACTGCGCGCGGATGGATGATGCGCGTCATTTCGCGCACCGCCTGGCTCGCCATCAGCCTGGCGCGGATCATCTTGATGCCGCCCCCGGTCGAGCCGGAGCAGGTGGCGAAGGTGCATAGCAACAGCATCCACACCGGCGCGAAAATCGGCCACAGATTGTAGTCGGTGTTGGAATAGCCCGTGGTGGTGGCGATGGAGACCACGTTGAAGGCGGAAAAGCGCAGCGCGGTCCAGAAGTTGTCGTAGGTCTGGTTGGCGAACAGGAAATACGCAATGCCGAGCACGCTGCCTAGCACCACGAGCAGATACAACCAGGCCTCGGGGTCGCGCGCGTACGGGCCAAAGCTCCAGCGCCGCCAGGCGAGGAAGTGGGTGCCGAAGTTGATGCCCGCAAGCAGCATGAAATAAATCGCCACCACTTCGATTGCCGGCGAGTTCCAGTAGGCATAGCTCGCGTCGTGCGAGGAGAACCCGCCCAGACCCATGGTGGTGAACGCATGCATCATGGCGTCCAGCCAGTTCATGCCTGCGACCCGGTAGGCGAGGAGGGCGGCAACGGTGATCATGAAATACACCAGCCACAGGCCCTTGGCGGTTTCGGCGATGCGCGGCGTCAGCTTGGTGTCTTTCATCGGGCCGGGCGTCTCCGCCTTGTACATCTGGCTGCCGCCCACGCCCAGCAGCGGCAGGATGGCCACCGCCAGCACGATCACACCCATGCCGCCGAGCCAGATAAGAAAGGTGCGCCAGATGTTGATCGAAGGCGGCAGCGCGTCCAGGCCGGTGAGCACGGTCCCTCCGGATGCAGTGAGGCCGGAAACGGCCTCGAAATAGGCATCGGTGAAGGAGAGTTCCGGCAGGTAGAACAGCAGCGGCAGGGTGGCGAAAGCGGGCAGCACGGTATAGACCAGCGCCACCAGGAGAAAGCCGTCGCGCGGCTGCAACTCGCGCCGGTGCTTGCGCGTCGTCGCCCACAGCAGCATGCCGGAAGACACGGTCAGGAGAATGGCTTCGTCGTAGGCGGCTTGCGCCGCGTCGCCGAGGAGCAAGGACCAGGCGAGGGGAAACAACAGGCACAGGGCGAACATCAGGATGACCACGCTCAGCACGTGGAGGACGGCAAGAACTCGAACCATGGGAGGTTAACTCAGAGAAAGCCCGCGCTGACCTGGAACAGCTTTTCCACCTTGGGCACCATCTTCTTGTTGGTGACGAAGACAATGGCATGGTCGCCGCTCTGGATCACGGTGTCGTGGTGGGCCATCAGCACCTCTTCGCCGCGTACGACGGCGGCGATAGTCGTGCCCTTGGGCAATTCGATCTGCTCGATCTGCCGTCCCACCACGCGGCAGGATGCCGCGTCGCCGTGCACCACCGCTTCCAGCGCTTCGGCCGCGCCGCGGCGCAGCGAGTGCACCTCGGTGATGTCGCCGCGGCGCACATGCGCCAGCAGCGAGCCTATGGTTGCCTGCGCCGGGGAGATGGCGATGTCGATCTGCCCCGATTGCAGCAGGTCCACGTACGAGCGCCGGTTGATCAGCGCCACCACGCGGCGCGCACCCATGCGCTTGGCGAGCAGGCAGCTCATGATATTGTTCTCGTCGTCGTTGGTGACGGCCACGAACAGGTCCATCTCCTCGACGTTCTCGGCTTCGAGCAGCGACTCGTCGGTGACATCGCCTTGCAGCACCAGCGCCGCATCGAGCCGCGTGGACAACTCCTCGCAACGGCGCTTGGTGTGCTCGACGATTTTCACCGTGTAGTCGTGCTCGAGCGCGCGCGCCAGCCTCAGGCCGATGTTGCCGCCGCCGGCAATCATGACGCGGCGCACCGGTTTGTCCTGGCGGCGCAGCTCCTGCATTACCTTGCGGATATTCTGGCTCGCGGCGAGGCAGAACACTTCGTCGCCGGCCTCGACCACCGTCGTGCCCTCGGGCACGATCGGGCGGTCGCCGCGGAAAATCGCGGCGACGCGTACATCCACGTTGGGCATGTGCTTGCGCAGGTCCTGCAGCTGGTGACCCACCAGCGGTCCGCCCTCGAAGGCGCGCACCGCCACCAGGCTCGCGCGGCCGTCGGCGAATTCCAGCACTTGCAGCGCCCCGGGAAACTGCACCAGTTTGACCAGATAATCGGTGATCAGCTGCTCCGGACAGATGGCGTAGTCCACGGCGAAGCATTCGGGCGCGAACAACTGCTCGTTGGCGAGGTAATGCGGGGCGCGTATGCGCGCGATGCGGGTGGGAACGTTGTACAGGTGCGCCGCAATCTTGCAGGCCACCAGGTTGATTTCGTCGCTTTGCGTGACTGCGATCAGCATGTCTGCGTCTTCGATGCCGGCGCTTTTCAGGACCGGCGGATGAGCCGCGCTGCCGGCGACGGTACGCAAGTCCAGCCGGTCCTGCAACAGGCGCAGGCGCGCGCCGTCGATGTCGACCACGGTGATGTCGTTGGCTTCGGAGACCAGGCTTTCCGCCACGCTGGTGCCGACCTGTCCCGCGCCGAGGATGATGATTTTCAACGTTGCTCCTGTGAGTCGTGTCGGTGGCGAACCCGGCCTTGCCGCGCCGCGCCGGAAGGTTGATGGCGGATGGGCCGCATTTTATGCCTTTTTGCCGCGCCGCAATGCCGAAGCCTGGAGCTCATCGCAAAATGAGCGGATACCTCCCCTCATACTCCCCTAAGCCAGGGGCCATTGCGGTAATTCTGAAATGGCCTTTTATTCTTCCTTCTTGCTCGCCGTGATTCCCAGCGCCTTGAGCTTGCGGTACAGATGGGTGCGCTCCAGGCCGCTTTTCTCGGCCACGCGCGCGATTGAGCCCGCTTCCCGCGCCAGCAGTTGTTCAAAATAGGCGCGCTCGAACGCCTCACGCGCCTCGCGCAGCGGCAGCTCCAGCGGCAGCTCCAGCGGCGGCGCTGCCTGGGTGCTTGCAGCGGGATGGAACTGCGCCGACACCCGTTCCACCTCGGTTGCGCCGATTTCCTCCTCCAGCGCGGTAAGCGCCAGGTTTTTCACCGCCCCCTGCAGGTCTTGCAGATTTCCCGGCCAATGGAACTGGCGCAGGGCGTTGAGCGCGGCGGTGGAGAAATGCCGCGGCGGGCAATTTCTGGCCTCCACCAGCTGCGCCAGCAGGATGCTGGCGATGTCGGGAATATCCTCGGCGTGCTCGCGCAGCGCCGGGAGCGCCAGCGACAGCTCGGACAGCCGCGCCAGCAGGGCTGCGTCGAAACCGAAATCGGCGGCGAGGCGCGCCGGCTCCTCGGCGGTGAAGGAGATGAGGCGCGACTTGGCCTTTTCCTGCTTGCCCAGGATGAACGCCAGGTTCTTTTGCTGCGCCCGTGTGAGCGTCGCCAGTTCCTCGACGAAAATCAGGCCGCCGGCGGACGCCGCCAGCAATTCCTGCGGCGCATCGGCCAGGGCCGCACCTGCCACTACCCAGGGGGTATTGGGCTGGTGCAGGTAGCGCGCGAACAATTCCGGCATCACGCCAGGCTCGCCGCGCAGCAGTACCGGCATGGACAGGGTGGCGATCTGCGCCAGGCGCTTGCGCAGATCGGCGATGACCGCGGAGCGGCCCAGGCTGAGCAGCGTGAGCCCGATCTGCGTCTGGCCGCCTCCGTCCCTCAGCGCGCGTTTCACCGTGGCGAGCAGCTTTTGCAGCGTAATCGGTTTTTCCAGAAAATCGATGGCGCCGATGCGGGTGGCCTCCACCGCGGTTTCGATGGTGCCGTGTCCGGACATCATCACCACCGGCATCGTAAGCTGGCCATTCGCCGCCCATTCCTTGAGCAAGGTGATGCCGTCGGTGTCGGGCATCCAGATGTCGAGCAGCACCAGATCGGGGCGCTCCGCGCCGCGCAGCGCGCGCGCTCTCTCTGCGTTTTCCGCCAGCTGCACGCTATGGCCTTCGTCGGCGAGAATCTCCGACAGCAACTCGCGGATGCCGATTTCGTCGTCAACGACCAATATCTGTGACACTAGCTTGTCCTCCCCGATTCGGGCAGCAGCGGCAGCAGGATGCTAACCCTGGCGCCGTGTTCGGGCAGGTTTTCCACCCTGATCGCACCATTGTGCTCGTCGATGATCTTTTTCACGATCGCCAGGCCCAGTCCGGTGCCCTTGGGCTTGGTGGTCACATAGGGTTCGAACACACGCACCATGATCGCTTCGGGAAAACCGCAGCCGTTATCGCTGATTCTGAGGCACGCCTGATTGCCCGCGCGTTCGGTTTCGACCTCGATCTGCGGATCGGCGCGGCCGACGAGCGCATCCTGCGCGTTCTGCAGCAGATTGTGCATCACCTGACGCAGCTGCGTCGGATCGCCCACCACCTGCGGCAGCCCGGCCTGCAACGCGGGCCGCAGCGGCGCGCCGGCATGCTCGTACAGGTCCAGCACCTCGCGCACCAGGGCGTTCAGGTCGAGCGGCTGCAGGCTGGGCGCGGGCGTGCGCGCATATTCGCCGAAGTCGTCCACCATCCCCTTCATCGCCGCCACCTGGTTGATGATGGTCTCCGTGGCGCGCTTGAGCGCAGCCGCATCCTCGGGCGCGAGCTTGCTTGCGAGCTTCGCCTGCAGGCGTTCGGCCGACAGCTGAATCGGCGTGAGCGGGTTCTTGATTTCGTGCGCCAGGCGCCGCGCCACCTCGCCCCAGGCGGTGGCGCGCTGCGCCTGCACCAGTGTGGTCACATCGTCGAACACGACCACGTAGCCGCCGCCGCTCGCGCGCGGCAATACCGAGCCGCGCACCAGCAGCATGCGCTCGGCCAGCTCCAGCTGCTGCTGCCATGTTGCCGTGTCGTGCCGCTTGAAGCCCTCGACGATGGCGCGCGCCAGCGACTGCAGCCGCGGCCAATCGGCAAGGACACAGCCTTTCAGGCCGTCGAATGTTTCCTGCAGGATGGCGCCGGCTCCGTGATTCACGGTGACCAGGCGCAGCTGCTCGTCCAATACCAGCACGCCGGCAGACAGGTTGGCGAGGATGTTCTCCAGATAGGCCTTGGCCGTCTCCAGCTCGGCGCGGTGCGATTCGGCGGCGCTGCGCGCATCGTCCAGCTGCTCGGTCATGCTGTTGAATGATTGGGTGAGGATACCCAGTTCATCGCTGCTGGTGACCTGGGCGCGACGGCTGTAGTCACCGCGTGCCACCGCTTGCGTGCCCGCGGCGAGCAGCGCCAAAGGCTCCGACAGGCGCGCCGAGAGCAGGAAGGCGAGCGCGGTGGCGGAGAACAAAGTCAGCAGCAGCGTCAGCGTCAGCGTGAGGATGTAGATCTCTTTCAGGCCCTGACGCGACAGCGACAGTTCCTTGTAGTCGCGATATACCTCCTGCACCGCCTCCGCGTCCCGCGTCAGCGTCGGCGGCACCCGTTGCAGGAGTTGCAGCAGACGCTCATCCTCGGTGATGCTGAGCGCGGCTACCGGTACCAGAACGCGCAGGCTCAATCCCTTGTCGGGCGCGCCTTCGAGCGCGGCGTAGCTGCGGCTTTGCCGCGCCTGGCGCTGGATCATGCTGCTGGGCAGCGCGGGCAGGAGTTTGCCCACGCCCTTTCTCGCGCTGGCGATGACGTTGCCGCCGGAGGACAGGAGCAGCGCATCGTCGACGCCCGCCTGTTCGCGCAGGCGGTCGAGCAGCACCACCTGCTGCGCCGGCGTCTTGTCGGAAAGTTCGAGCGCCATACGGCGTGCTTTGTCGTTGAGTTCGGTGAGCAACAGATCGAGCGCGGTGCGGCCGAGATTGAGTCCGCCCTCGAGCGCGTTGTCCACGCGCACGTCGAACCAGGATTCGATGCTTTTCGCCATGAACTGCAGCGACACCACGTATACGAGGCCTCCGGGGACGATTACCATGGGCAGAAACATCAGCAGGAAGCGCAGCGTCAGACGCGAACCGAACACGCGCGCGCGCAGCTTGGAGGTGAGCACCCACAACTGATAGCCGACGAGCCCGAGCACCGCCAGGGCGAGCGCCGCGTTCAAACCCAGCAGCAGCGCGTAGTGGTGGGAGAACAGGGCGGTGTTGCCGCTTGCGGCTGCCAGCAGGAATAACAGGATCACGCCGAGCAGCACGCTTGTAACGAGCGCGTATTTCATTGCGGTGCCTTCTCCGTTACCGGAGCCTTGATCTTCAGCGGCCAGCGCCGCCATTCGGAAGCGAGGTTCCACTCACGGCTGGTGAGCGCGTTCACCTGGAACGGTTTGGGCAGCTGCGTTACGTCGAGCCGCATGCGCAGCGCCGCCTGGTAGTCGCCGGCGTCTATCTCCGCGCGCTCCAGCACCTGCCAGGAGCGCACCCGCGACAGCACTCGCAGCGCCTCGGGCAGGCTGGAAAAACTCTGGTGCAAGGCGCCGCGCGAAATCCGGTATTGACGCGTGAGCGCATGATAGGACAGGCGCAGCATCAGCTGCCGGTTGACAGCACGTTCGTCGAACCAGTACCAGCGGTTGCGCGCGAGCTCGAATTCGACCTGGAAGTACATCGCCACGCCTTTGTTGACTGCGTCCTCCAGCCGCGGGTTGAGTTCGATCTCGAAATCGGCATCCAGGGCGTAGCCCTCGTCGTTGACCTCGATCAGAATATGGCTGATTTCGATGTTTTCGGCGCGTGCCGGCGCGGGCCAGCCGAGCGCCAGCGCGAGCAGCAGTGGCACGAGCAGCCGCAGGCTCATGTTCCGGTGTTCATTACAATATGAGGGGATGGCTCCCCTCACGCTCCTTGAATTCGGGGGCCGCTTCCAAAATCCTGAAACGGCCTCTTAATGTTTTTCCAGCAGCGCATAGAAAAAACCGTCGTGCCGCGCGTCGGGCAAGAGTTGTCCTGCGTCGAGTTCCGCCAGCGGCAGCCGAAGGGCTGCGTTGGTGCGCGCCAGGAAGGACGCGATAGTCTGTGCGTTTTCCTGCGGGAACACCGAGCACGTCGCATACAGCAATTTACCACCCGGGGCCAACTGTTGCCATAGCGCATCCAGCATCCGGCCCTGGATCGCCGCGAGCCGGGCGATGTCGCTTTCGCGGCGCAGCCACTTGATGTCGGGGTGGCGCTTGACCACGCCGGAGGCGGTACAGGGGGCATCGAGCAGAATGCGCTCGAACAGCTCGCCGTCGAACCACCCCTCAGGGGAGAGGCAGTCGCCGCAAACGACGCGTGCCGAATAACCGAGGCGCGCGAGGTTGTCGCCGATGCGCGGCAGGCGTGCCGGGTCGCTGTCCAATGCGGTGAGCGCGCAATCGGCAAGTTCCAGGATATGCCCGGCCTTGCCGCCAGGAGCAGCGCAGGCATCGAGCACCCGCATGCCCGGTCGAACGTCAAGCAGCGGCGCGGCGAGCTGGGCGCCGGCGTCCTGCACCGATACCTCGCCCGCAGCGAAACCAGGCAACGCCTCTATCGGTAGCGGGCGCTCGAGCAGTATCGCCTGCGCTCCGACGAGTTCGCCGGCAAGGCCGCGCTCGCCCAGCTTGGCCAGATACTGCTCCGCCGTGAGGCGGCGCCGGTTGACGCGCAGGGTCATCGGCGGGTGGAGGTTGCCGGCGTTGAGTACCGACTCCCAGCGTTGCGGCCAGGCTGCGCGCACGCGCTCTATCCACCACTGCGGATAGGAGTAGTGTGCGGCTTCGGAGTTGCAGCGCGCAACGAGCGCGTCCGTCTGGCGCAGATAATTGCGCAGCACGGCGTTGGCAAGACCTTTAGCCGCAGGTTCCAGGCGCGACACCGCGCGCACCGTTTGATCCACGGTGGTATGCCCGGAGCGCGGCCGGGCGCGCAACTGGTACAGCGCGCAAAGCAGCAGAGCATGCAGGGCCGGCTTGACCGGTTTGCGCAGCAGCTCGGCGAGGAGGGCATCGAGCAGGCCGAGGTTGCGCAGCGTGCCGTAAGCCAGATCCTGCACCGCTGCGCGCAGGCCGGCGCCGGGTTCCAGGTCCGCGAGCGCGTCCGACAGGCTGCGGCCGGCGCGTACCTGTGCGATGGCTACACCGGCGGCGTACAGCGCTAGCTCTAGATTCGCTGATCTGGACAAGGGGACAAGTTGCGCCGCGGCCGCCAGGGCCGCAGCGCCGCAGTGATGATAGACGAGCCCCGCATCCTACACCGGGACGGCGCCGCCGCGGTCGGCCTCGAACTCGCGCGCGCGCGCGATCGCCATCTGGATCAGCATCGCCGCGATCGGCGCCAGGATCATCACGATCAGCCCGACGACCGGGTTGGAGCGTTCGCCCCCGCTGCGCCCGGTGGCGAACGCGTTGGGCTGGGCTTCGTCGATCAGATAGACGCGCGGCATGGGCAGCCCGGCGCGCCGCGACAACTCCTGCACCAGGCCGTAGAACTGCGGCGCGCTCGCCGCGTCGACTTCCTGCGCGCGGTACATGCACAGCACCATCTTGTCGGAGAACCAGTAGGCGAAGATGTTCATCGCGCCGCCGAGCGCGAGCCCGAGCAGCATGCCGTTTGCGCCGCCGAATGCGGCACCGACGACGCCGAACAGCGCCACGATGCCTGCCATCAGGATCGTGGTCTTAAGCCAGTTTCCGAGCATTTACGGTTCCTTGTGACCTTGGTTGAGTTGTTCAACAGCCGGTTAAATGGCGGCCTTCGCGGAAAATTCAAGCCGCTCGCCCGCGGCAAGCGGGAAGCCGGCGAGGAACTGTCCCGCCCCCAGTCGTTTGCCGCCGGCGCGCTGCAGTTCCTGCACGCTCAGCGCGCCGGCGCCGCAGGCGACGACAATGCCCTCCGGGCCGGTCGCGAGTATGGTGCCCGGTACGCCCTCCGCCGCGGTCACCTGGGTACGCCAGATTTTCAGCCCGACGTTTCTTATCATGGTGCGCGCGCCGGGGAACGGATCGAATGCGCGCACCTTGCGTTCGATCGCCGGCGCCGCCTCGCGCCAGTCGATTCCGGCTTCCGCCTTGGTGATTTTCGCGGCGTAGCTCGCGCCCGCGTCGGCCTGGGGCTCGGGGTGGAGCTGGCCGCGCTCGAGCCGCGCGAGCGCGCTCACGATCAGGCGCGCGCCAAGTTCGGCCAGCTTGTGCTGCAAGCTCGCGCTGCTGTCGTCTGCCGCGATTGGCATCGACTCGGCGGCGAGCACCGGTCCTGTATCCAGACCCCGGTCCATCTGCATGATGGAGATCCCGGTGCGCGCGTCGCCGGCAAGGATGGCGCGCTGGATTGGCGCCGCGCCGCGCCAGCGCGGCAGCAGCGAAGCGTGGATATTGATTGCGCCAAGACGTGCGATGGCGAGCACCGGTTCGGGCAGAATCAGGCCGTAGGCCGCGACCACCATGGCGTCTGCACCTGGCGCGCGCAGGCGCTGCTGCGCTTCGGCGTCCTTCAGAGCGGAGGGTTGATACACCTCGAAGCCGCGCTCCTGCGCCAGCACTTTTACCGCACTGGGCGCGAGTTTAAGTCCACGGCCTGCCGGCCGGTCGGGTTGAGTGAGCACCAAGACGATCTCATGTCCCGCGCCGTGCAGCGCAGCCAGCGCGCACGCGGCAAACTCGGGGGTGCCGGCGAAAATGAGGCGCATCCGCGCAGGCGGGCGTGAGATCAGGCGCTCTGGCGCTGCTGCTTCTGCATCTTGGCGCGGATGCGGGTCTGCTTCAGGCGCGACAGATACTCGACGAACACCCTGCCCTTCAGGTGGTCCATCTCGTGCTGGATGCACACGGCGAGCAGGCTCTGCGCCTCCATGGTGAAACTCTGGCCGTCCAGCCCCAGCGCACGCACGACGATGTGCTCGGCGCGCGCGATCCTCTCGTAAATGCCCGGCACGGACAGACAACCCTCTTCGCAATCGGCCTCCCCCGTGGCGGTGAGAATCTCGGGGTTGATCAAAGTCAGCAGTTTGTCGCGGGTTTCCGACGAATCGATGACGATCAACTGCTTGTGCACGTCTACCTGCGTAGCGGCCAAGCCCACGCCGGGCGCGGCATACATGGTTTCGGCCAAGTCGGCGGCCAGGCTGCGGATGCTGTCGTTTACCTCCGCCACCGGCGCTGCGATCTTGTGCAAGCGGGGATCAGGGTAACGCAGGATATGTAGGCGAGACATAAAAACTTGCTAATTGAATGGATTAGGTGCTAAATTTAATGAAGTCTATAAAAAGCGTGCTAGACTTTATATGATTCAGCCCTCCATTTAGATAGGTTCGAGGCTCCTATGCGCAAGTCTATCATAATCGCAATGCTCGCCGCGGCGTTGGCGGCGACGCCGCTCCTGGCTCAACAGCGGGCGCAAACCCGGTTGCAGGACAATGCTCCCGATCGGTATGTGGTTGTCCCCGGCGACACCCTGTGGAGTATCGCCGCAAGGTTTCTCAAGGATCCGTGGCGCTGGCCGGAAATGTGGAAGCTGAACCAGGACCAGATCAAGAACCCTCACTTGATCTACCCGGGAGACGTCATTGTGCTCGACCGCTCCGGGCCGCAGCCGGAACTCAAGATGGGCGAGACGGAAAAGCTGTTGCCGCGCATACGCGTCGAGGACACCAGCAAGCAGGCCGTTCCCAGTATTCCGCCCAGGGTCATCGAACCTTTCCTGTCGCGGCCGCTGGTGATCGAACCGGGCGGCCTGGACAACGCGCCGCGCATCATCGCTGCCCAGGCGGACCGCGTCTATCTGGGCTCGGGCGACGTCGCTTATGTCAGCGGCATCAAGGATGCAAAGCTCGACAGCTTGTGGCAGATCTATCGCCCGGGCAAGCCGCTCGTCGACCCCGAGAGCCAACAGACGCTGGGCTACGAAGCGGTGTTTCTCGGCGACAGCAAAGTGACCAGGGCCGGCGATCCGGCAAGCATACAAATCTTTGCCGCGCAGCAGGAGATTGGCAAGGGCGATCGCCTGGTCGCGGCCGGACCGATCACGCTGAACAGCTACGCGCCGCATGCGCCCGGCACGTTGATCCAAGGCCGCATCATCGCCACCCGCAGCGGACTGCGCGAGACCGGCCCGCAAAACGTGGTCACGCTCAACAAGGGCAAGAACGATGGACTGGAGCCCGGGCATGTGCTCGCCTTGTTGCGCCTGGGCGGCACCGCATTGGAGAAGACCAGCAGCTCCAAATGGTTCCGCGCCGACAAGGTCGAGGCGACCAAGCTGCCGGACGAACGCTACGGCCTGGTTTTCGTGTTCCGCACCTTCGACCGGGTTTCCTACGCCCTGGTGATGTCGGCCAGCCGGCCGGTGCTGATCGACGACGTGGTGACCACCCCCTGAGCAGGGCCAAGTCTAAGCGGGCGTGCGCCGGATAAATCTCCCGCTTTGCCCGCATAGCCGAAACACAATGCGACACGACGCTGATCTCGCGGCGTGGATCAAGCTCAGCCTGGTGCCGGGGCTGGGCGGCCAAAGTCTGAGGAAACTTCTCGGCGCCTTTGGCTTGCCGCAGCACATTCTGGCCGCCGGACGCGGCGCGCTCGCACGCATCGTTTCCGCCGAGATTGCCGCGCGCATACTGTCCGATCTTGATTCGGCCGCAGTCGAGACGGCCCTCGAATGGGCGGCGGCCGACGGCCATGCGGTGCTCACGCTTGCCGACGGCGATTATCCACAGCCGCT
>MERK01000121.1:681-35005 GCA_001770575.1 Betaproteobacteria bacterium RIFCSPLOWO2_12_FULL_64_23 | reverse complement strand
GGCGCTCCTGTATTTGCGCGGCCGGCGCGAATTGCTCGCGCTCCCCGCCCTTGCCATGGTTGGCAGTCGCAACGCCACGCATCAAGGGGTAAGCAACGCGGAACAGTTTGCGCGCGCTTTCAGTTCCGCCGGCCTCACCATCGTCAGCGGCCTGGCACTGGGCATAGACGCGGCGGCGCACCGCGGCGGTTTGGACGGGGCGGGCTCGACCATTGCGGTGCTCGGCACCGGTGCCGACATCCTCTATCCGCAACACAACCGCGCGCTGGGGGAGCGCATCGCGCGCGAGGGACTGATTGTCAGCGAATTCCCGCTGGGCACGCCGCCGCATGGCAGCAATTTCCCGCGGCGCAACCGTGTCATCTCGGGTCTGGCGCGCGGCTGCCTGGTGGTGGAAGCGGCGCTCGCCTCAGGCTCGCTCATCACCGCGCGCTGCGCCGCCGAGCAGGGGCGCGAGGTGTTTGCCATACCGGGATCGATCCATTCACCGCATTCCAAGGGTTGCCACGCACTCATCAAGCAAGGCGCGAAGCTGGTGGAAAGCGCGCAGGACCTGCTGCAGGAACTGGGCGTCGATGTGCTGGCCGCCCCGCCTGCGGCCGCCGCTCCGGCCGCCGCCGGCCTGCTTGCGCAACTGGGTTACGACCCGTGTGACATAGACACGTTGTGCGCAAGAAGCGGCTTGACTGCGGACGTGGTATCGGCCATGCTGTTGCAACTCGAGCTCGACGGCAAGGTCGCGAGCCTGCCCGGCGGGCAATACCAGAGAACCTCTTAAGAGGCCGCCCAAAAGAATGTTCGACATACTCGTCTACCTGTTCGAAAACTACTACCAGACCGACCTCTATCCCGATCAAGATGCGCTGGCGCGCAAGCTTAGCGCCGCCGGCTTCGAGCACGACGACATCAGCGACGCGCTCGTCTGGCTGCAAGGGCTTTCCGCCACCGAGGCCAGCACGCTTCCCGATTCTCTTGCACAAAGCACGGCGTTTCGCGGCTATGCCGACGTGGAGGCGCTCAAGCTGGGTGTCGAAGGGCGTGGCTTCCTCGCTTTTCTGGAAGGCGCGAAAGTGCTCACGCCGCTGCTGCGCGAGATCATCATCGAGCGCGCCATGGCGCTGTCCGAGGACAACGTCAGCATCGAGAAATTGAAAGTGATCGTGCTGATGGTTCTGTGGAGCCAGCAACATTCGATCGATTCGCTCATCCTGGAAGAGCTGCTCTCCGATCGCGCGCAATCGCTCCTGCATTAAGACCGTTGGCGGCAATTAAGTCGCTGTTTCGCTGAACTTTGTCGCGGCGCATTGCCGCGTCTCCTTGCTTCTCCCTCCGGTTTGCACTTATCATGCTGCGGCTTGCTGCGGCCAACACACGGATATTGGGTCTGCGCACGCGAGCTCGAACACACCATGACCAAGGGATTGATCATCGCCAGAAAACGCACCACCGCGAACGAGACGGCACGCGGCCCAATTCACGAGCGCGCGCCCGCGCGCTGACGGAACCTTATGGCCAAGAAACTCATCATTGCCGAGAAGCCTTCCGTCGCCAACGACATTGCGCGCGCATTGGGCGGCTTCACCCGCCATGGCGACTATTTCGAGAGCGAGGAGCATGTACTGTCGTCGGCCATCGGCCATTTGCTCGAACTCATCGCGCCGGAGGGCGTGGAGGTAAGACGCGGCAAGTGGTCGTTCGCGAACCTGCCGGTGATCCCGCCGCACTTCGACTTGAAGCCGATCGAGCGCACCGAAGACCGGCTCAAGCTGCTGCTGAAGCTCATCAAGCGCAAGGACGTCACCAGCGTGATCAACGCCTGTGACGCCGGGCGCGAGGGCGAGCTGATCTTCCGCTACATCATGCAACACGCCGGCAACAAAAAACCGATTCAGCGCCTGTGGCTGCAATCGATGACCCAGGGCGCGATCCGCGACGGTTTTGCAGGCCTGCGCAGCGACAAGTCCATGCTGCCGCTGGCCGATGCCGCCGTGTGCCGCTCCGAGTCCGACTGGCTGGTGGGCATCAACGGCACGCGCGCGATGACTGCGTTTAATTCCAAAGAGGGCGGCTTCTACAAGACCACCGTGGGCCGGGTGCAGACGCCGACGCTGGCGATCCTGGTCGAGCGCGAAGACCGCATCCGCAAGTTCGTGTCGCGCGACTACTGGGAAGTGCACGCCAGCTTCGCCGCCGCCGCCGGCGCATACGGCGGGCGCTGGTTCGACGAGAAGTTCGCCAAGGCGGCGAAGGACGAGGACGCCGAAGCCAAGCCCGAGCGGCTGTGGGATGCGGCGCGCGCCGAAACCCTGCGCAAGAAATGCGAGGGTAAGCGCGGCATCGCCACCGAGGAAACCAAGCCCACCACCCAGATTTCGCCGCTGCTGTTCGATCTGACCAGCCTGCAGCGCGAAGCCAACGGACGCTTCGGTTTCTCCGCCCGCGCGACCTTGTCGTTGGCGCAGGCGCTATATGAAAAGCACAAGGTGCTGACCTACCCGCGTACCGATGCGCGCGCGCTGCCGGAGGATTATCTGCCGACCGTCAAATCGACCATGGACATGCTGGCCGGCAAGGCCAGGGGCAAGGACAAGAGCGAGGGCGTAGCCGCTTATGCGCCGTTCGCGCGCCAGGTGTTGAACGAAGGCTGGGTGAAGCCGAGCAAGCGCATTTTCGACAATGCCAAGATTTCCGACCACTTCGCCATCATCCCGACGATGCAGGCGCCGGGTCATCTGTCCGACGCCGAGGCCAAGCTCTACGACATGGTGGTAAAGCGTTTTCTCGCGGTGTTCTTCCCTGCGGCCGAGTTCCTCGTCACCACGCGCATCACCCGCGTCGAGGGCGAGCCGTTCAGGAGCGAGGGCCGGGTAATGGTGAAGCCGGGCTGGCTCGCGATCTACGGCCGCGACACGGAAAAAGACGACGCCCTGATGGTCGCGATCGAGGAGGGCGAGAACGTCGAGACGACTGCGCTCGAGGTCAAGGCCAATCAGACCAGGCCGCCGGCGCGCTTCTCCGAGGCGACGCTGCTCTCGGCCATGGAGGGCGCGGGTAAGCTGGTCGAGGACGAGGAATTGCGCGCGGCGATGAGCGCGAAGGGCCTGGGCACGCCGGCGACCCGCGCCGCCGTCATCGAGGGCCTTATTTTCGAGGACTATGTGCACCGCAACGGGCGCGAGCTCGTGCCCACGCCCAAGGCGTTCTCGCTCATGTTTGCGCTCGGCCACTTCGGCATCTCCGAGCTCACTTCGCCCGAGCTCACCGGCAACTGGGAATTCAAGCTGAAGCAAATGGAGCACGGCGAGCTCGGTCGCGCCGAGTTCATGGACCATATCGTAGAGGTCACGCGCGAGCTGGTTTCCGCGATCAAGAACGGCGATATTCCCGATACCGCGTTTCTCACGCTCGATTCGCCCTGCCCGAAATGCGGCGGCACGGTGCAGGAGAACTATCGCAAGTTCCAGTGCCAGGCGTGCGATTTCTCCATCTGGAAAGTGGTCTCCAGCCGCGAGTTCGCGCCCGAGGAAATCGAGGAACTGATCGCCAAGCGCAACATCGGCCCGCTGCAGGGTTTCCGCAGCCGCATGGGCAAGCCGTTCGCCGCGGTGGTGCGGCTGTCGCCCGAATTCAAGGCGGAATTCGATTTCGGGCAGTCAGGCAACGGCTCCGACGAAACACCGGATTTCTCCGGCCTGGAGCCGCTCGGCCCCTGCCCCAAGTGCGCGGCGCGGGTGTTCGAACAGCCCATGGCCTATGTGTGCGAGAAAAGCCTGGGTCCGGAAAAGAGCTGCGACTTCCGTTCCGGCCGCATCATCCTGCAGCGGCCGATCGAGCGCGAGCAGATGCAAAAGCTCCTTGCCAGCGGCAGGACCGACCTGCTGCACCGCTTTATTTCCAAGAAGGGCCGGCCGTTCTCGGCCTTTCTGGTGCGCGGTGCGGACGGCAAGGTCGGCTTTGAGTTCGCGCCGCGAGCGGCCAAGCCGGTCAAGGCCGGGGCCAAGCCCGCCGAGGCCAAGGCCGGCGTCATCAAGTCCGCGACCAGAGCCGGGGTCAAGACCGCCGCCAAGACCGGAACCAAGACAGCGGCCAAGTCCGCGGCGAAGACGGTCAAGGCACGCAAGAGCGCGGCCGGCTAGGGCGCGCCGTTCCGGGCGCGGCGGCCGGAATTGTTTCATCGCCGCCCGATAGATTCCTGCGCTACGCAGTCCTCCCGGCCGCTAGCACAGGATTCGGCGACGAGGGAACAGCGTGGCGGAAGATTTCACCTTACAGGAAGTGCTGTCCGACGCTGACGCCTACTTCGCGGCCGGTGATGCGCGCGGCGCGATCGACGTTCTGTTCCAAGGATGGGATCAGTTCGAGACCAGCGGCATGGACGGCGCAGTCGAAACTGTCCGCCTGGCCTTGGGGCGGATCTGCCACGCCTTCTGGGTGAAGCGCGATTTCGAAACGGGAACCCGGATCACGGCAATGGTGGTGAACGCAGCGCTCGAGCGCGCGCGCCGGACCGTGGAACCCGAATTTGCCGCTGTCTACGCGCAGGCGGCTGCGGCGACAGGAACCTCGCCGTTTCCGCTGCGGCGGATTTTCCGTCATCAGAACCTGGTCCGCCTGTTTCGCCGGGTTTGCGCGCAAGTTGCCGGCGACGTCGTCGAGTGCGGCTGTGCGCGCGGCCTTTCGTTCATGGAACTGTGCTTGAGCTTCAGCAAGCACCATCCCGATTGGAGCGGAGAGGGTTTCCATGTGTTCGATTCGTTTGAGGGACTGAGCGAGCCGAGCGAAAAAGACCTCGCATTCGACGCGTCGGACGCGGACGCGGTGCAAATCGTGCGCAATATGCTGCCCGGCAATTTCGCCGTCGCGTTCGATCTGGTCAGGGACAATATTCATCGCCGTTTCCCGCGCGTCGAGCTGCATCCGGGCTGGATCCCAAGCGCGTTTTCCGCGGTGTCCGGGCGCAGCTTCCGTTTCGTGCATCTGGACGTCGATTTGTACCAGCCGACACTGGACAGCCTGGATTACTTTTTTCCGCGGCTTGCCGATGGCGGGGCGATCATCACCGACGACTACAACTGGCCGGGTGCGAGAACGGCGTTCGAGGAGTTTTGCGCCAGGCATCGCCTGCAGTTGCAGACCACCGATACTTCACAGGCGTTTGTGCTGAAGGGTTCGGCCGCGGCGCAGCCGGGCGCGCTCGCCTAGAAATCGGTTCGGGCGCGCCGCGCGGCGTATCAGCGTCAGCCGGGCTTGGTGCCGCGCATGCTGCCCGCCACGATCCTGTACTCGAACAGGCGGCACTCCAGCGCGCCGTTGTAGAGCGGCGTGCGCCTGGACACCTGCAGCCTGATCAGCTTCGGCAGATTCATGTCGGCGCTGAGAATGTAGCAGTTCCAACCGGCGAATTTCTGTTTCAGCGCATCGCCGAATTTGGGGTAGAACTCCGCCAGTTCCTGCTGCTCGCCCATGCGCTCGCCGTAGGGCGGATTGGTGACCAGCACGCCGGATTCCGCCGGCGCGGAAATCTCCAGCGCATTCGCCTGCTTCAGCTGCACCGCCTGCTCCAACCCGGCCGCACGCAGGTTCGCCTGCGCGAGCTTGAGCGTGTCGCCGTAGAGGTCGCTGCCGTAGATCGGCAGTTGCTCGAGCGGCTTGCGCCGCGCCTCGGCTTCGGCGCGCAGCTCCTGCCAAAGCGCTGCGTCGAAACTTTTCAGTTTTTCGAAACCGAAGCTGCGCGCGCTCCCCGGCGCGATATCGAGCGCGATTTGCGCCGCTTCGACCAGAAAAGTGCCGCCGCCGCACATCGGATCGAGCAGCGCCGTTCCCGGCTGCCATCCGGCGAGCCTGAGTATGCCGGCGGCGAGATTTTCCTTGAGCGGAGCCGCGCCCGCGGCGGCGCGGGCGCCGCGCTTGAACAGCGGTTCGCCCGAGGTATCGAGGTAGAGCGTGAACTGGGTCGCGTCGAGGAAGGCGTGGATGCGCGCCTCGGGCGCGCGCGTGTCGACGTTGGGGCGGCTGCCGACGGCGCTGCGGAAGCGGTCGCACACCGCGTCCTTGATGCGCAGCGTGAGGAAGTCGAGACTCTTGAGCGGGCAGCGCTGTGCGGTGAGGTAAACGCGTATGCTGCGCCCGACGTCGAACTGTTGCGGCCAGTCGACCTCGTAGGCTGCGCGGTAAATGTCCTCTTCGCTGCGATAAGGCAGGGTGAACAGGCGCAGCAGCACGCGCGTGGCGATGCGGCTCCCCAGGTTGGCGCGGTAGATGACCCGAGTGTCGCCCTCGAAGGCGACGCCGCCGGCGACGGCCTGCGCTGCGCTCGCGCCGAATCCGGCGAGCTCGGCCGCGAGCGGATTTTCCAGGCCGCGCGGGCAGGATGCGAACAGCTTTGTGTTGGCTTGCGGGCTCATGGGAAATCGGGGATGATCAATCGAAGGCCGAACATAAAAGTAACATAAAACCAGGTGGGCAAATGCGTAACATCGCCGGCGGCGCCGGTAGCGCCCCGGGTTTGAGCCGGTGACGGAAGCTGATGCCGCGGCGGCGCGTTTCGCCGCCGGCGTGCAACTGCTCGATGCGGGCGACTTCGCCGGCGCGGAGCGCGCGCTGCGGAGCGCGCTCGCGTTGCGCCCAGGCCACGCCGAAACGCGTTACAAGCTCGCCAACGCGTGCAAGGAGCGGGGCAAGCTGGCTGAAGCGGAGCGGCATTATCTCGCCGCGCTGGCGCTGGACCCGCGCCACGCCGAGGCGCACAACAATCTGGGCGCGACGCTGCAGCTGATGCAGCGCGCGGACGCGGCGCAGGCGAGTTACCGCCGCGCCATCGCGGCGAAGCCCGGACTGTCCCAGCCGTATCTCAACCTTGGCCGCTTGCTGCAGGAACTGGGCAAAACCGGCGAAGCCGAAGCCTGCTATGCACAGGCGCTGGCCCAGGGTCTGGATCCGGGGGTGTTCCAGCATCTGCTCGATGCGGCGCAGGGCGCAGGCACGGCGCAGGCGCCGCCGGCCTATGTGCGCGCGACCTTCGACAGTTTCGCGCAGCAGTTCGACCGGCACCTGGTCGACACGCTCGATTACCACATCCCGGAAATGCTCAGCAGCGCCGTGCGTGAACTGTCGCCGCCGGCGCAAATGGATATTCTCGACCTGGGCTGCGGCACCGGACTATGCGGTGCCTGCCTGCGCGACCTGGCGCGGCGCATGGTGGGCGTGGACCTGGCGCCGAAGATGCTCGAGCTGGCGCGCGGCCGCGGCTGCTACCAGGAACTTGCCCAGGCCGAGATCGGACAGTACCTGCCCTCGCAGGCGCGCTCGAGCTTCGATCTCGTGGTGGCGGCCGACGTGTTGATCTACATCGGCGACATCGGCCAGCTCATGCGCGAGGTAGCGCGCGTGCTGCGCCCAGGCGCTTGGTTTGCATTCTCGATCGAGCAGCCGAGCCAGGCCTGCGACAGCTACCGCCTGGAACAAAGCGGCCGCTATGCGCAGTCGCTCGCCTACGTCAGGAAGCTCGCGCACGAGCGCGGGCTCAGCGAGCGCAGCTGCCGCGATGTGGCCATACGCAAACATGGCGCGCAGGCGCTGCCGGGGCAGTTGCTGGTGTTGGAAAAGCCCGCGCCTTGGCGCGAGGGGCGCAGGAACACCTAGATTGCAAGCTCCGCGGCGATCGCCGCGGCGTTTTGCACCTTGGCGTAGAGGCCGGCGAGCGCCGCCACGAAAGCCGCGTGCACCTGCGCCGCCGGTACGCGTTCGTCGCCGAAGGCGAGCGCGCGCGTGGCGCAGGCATCGTGCGCCAGGCTGCAGGAAAAACCCAGATCGAACGCGGCGCGCGTGGTCGCGTCCACGCACATATGGGTCATCATGCCGGCGATCACCAGATGGTCGGCGCCCAGAGCGTGCAGATGTTCCAACAGCTTTGTTCCGCGGAAGCTGTTGGGAAAATGTTTCTGCAGCACGGTTTCTGCGGTGCGCGGCGCGACGTTGGCATGGACGTTCACGCCCTCGGTATCGGGCAGGAAGAAGCTCGCGCCGGGCCGGTTGGAAACGTGCTGGATGTGCACCAGCGGCAGGCCCTTGGCGCGAAATGCCTCGAGCAGTTTCGCCGCCTGCAGGCTGGCCTCGGAGCTGCCCTCCAGCTCCATCTTGCCGCCGGGGAAGTAGTCGTTCTGGATGTCGATGATAATCAGGGCTGGTTTCATGGACGGGCTCCGTGTAAGGCGTCGATTCTGGGTGGCGCGCTCACGCGCCATGAATGCGGGCGGCAAAGCCGACGGCGCGCAGCGCGCGGATGATCTCCTCTACGTGCTCGCGGCTGCGGGTCTGCAGCACGAACTCGACCTCGGCCGTCTGCAGCGGCAGATTGGTGAAGGCGCGCTGATGGTGCACTTCCTCGATATTGGCATTGGCCTGGGCGAGGCAGGCGGTGACCGTGGCGAGCGCCCCGGGCAGATCGCGCAGCTCGACCGTGAGCCGGGTGAGCCGGCCGGCGCGCACCATGCCGCGCTCGATGATGACCGAGAGCATCAGCGGGTCGATGTTGCCGCCGGAGAGCACGATGCCCACGCGCCTGCCGCGAAAGTGCTCCGGCTGGGCGAGCAGGGCGGCCAGGCCGGCCGCGCCCGCGCCCTCGACCACTGTCTTCTCGATTTCCAGCAGCAGCACGATGGCGTGCTCGATCTCGCCCTCGCCGACCAGCAGCACGCCGCGCGTGAGTTCGCGCACGATGGGCAGCGTGAGCGCGCCCGGCTGCTTTACTGCGATGCCCTCGGCAATGGTGTTGGCGGCGAACCGGGCCGTCTCTGCGCGCAGCGCGCAATACATCGAAGGATAGTTCTCGCTCTGCACGCCGTAGAGCTCGATGCCGGGCTTGACCGACCTGGCCGCGACCGCCATGCCGGCGATCAGGCCGCCTCCGCCCACGGGCACCAGCAGGACCTCCAGGCGCGGTTCGCGTGCAAGCATCTCCAGCGCCACCGTGCCCTGGCCGCTGATTACATGCTCGTCGTCATAGGGATGGACCAGGCTCAGCTTGCGCTCGGCGGCGAGCGCGAGGCCGTGCGCCTTGGCCTCGTCGAAATTGTCGCCGGCGAGGATCACCTCGGCGCCGAAAGCGCGCGTGTGCTCCACTTTCACATGCGGCGTGTGGCGCGGCATGACGATGACGGCGCGGATGCCGAGGCGCCGCGCGTGATAGGCCACGCCCTGCGCGTGGTTGCCGGCGGACACCGCGAGCACGCCTGCCGCGCGCTCCTCGGGCGCGAGCGCAAGCAGCTTGACCAGCGCGCCGCGTTCCTTGAACGAAGCGGTGAACTGCAGGTTCTCGAACTTGAGATAGACTTCGGCGCCGGTGATCCCGGACAGCGTGCGCGAGTACAGGCAGGGCGTGTCGATCACCTGGTCCGCGAGTTGGGTCGCGGCGGCACGGATGGATTGCGCGGTGATGGGCATGGTGACCGGATCCTCAGCGCTGCCAGGCGCCCTTGATGATGCTCTTGATCAGATTCAGCCGCCGGTGAAAAAAATGATCCGCGCCGGGCACCACGATCACCGGCAGTTCCTGCGGCCGCGCCCAGGCGAGCACGTTGGCAAGCGGCACGGTCTCATCCAGTTCACCGTGGATGACGATACTGTCCGCGGGCACAGCTTCCGCGGTGTAGCTGCGCCCGCCGCTGACCAAACCCGCTGCCACGCCCACCAGCGCCATGCGTTCGGGCGCGGCGCGGCGCGCCACCAGGGTCTGCACATAGGCGCCGAAGGAGAAGCCCGCCAGCACCGGCGATTGCGCGTGAAAGCGCGTGCGCGCGTAATCCAGGATCGCCAGCAGGTCGTCGGCTTCGCCGCGCCCCTCGTCGTGTTCGCCCGCACTCGCCCCGACGCCGCGGAAATTCGGCCGCAATGCGATGTAGCCGAGCTCGATGAAGGTTTTGGCCAGGGTCTGCGCCACCTTGTTGTCGAGGCTGCCGCCGAACAGCGGGTGCGGGTGCGCGATCAGGGCCACGCCCCGAGGGGCGTCGTCGAGCCTGTCGCGAGCGGCGTCGTGAACCCTGCCCCGAGGGGCGTCGTGAAGCCTGTCGCGGTGTTCACCGCCCGCGGGCAGGTTGATCACGCATTCGATCTTGCCCGCCGTGCCGTCGAGCAGCACGCGCTCGATCATCGCTCGCGTCATATCTTCAGGCGCTCGACCACGCGCCCATGCCGCAAGTGCTCCTCGACGATCTCGTCGATGTCATGCTCGTCGACATAGGTGTACCAGGTTTCTTCCGGGTAGACCACGATGCAGGGGCCTTCCTCGCAGCGGTCGAGGCAACCCGCCTGGTTGACGCGCACCCGGCCTTTGCCGGCGAGCTCGAGTTCCTTCACGCGCTGCTTGGCATAATCGCGCAGCTTGCTTGCGCCCTTGTCATTGCAGCAAACCCGTTCGCCGTCGCGCTGGTTGCAGCAGAAAAAAACGTGATGGGCGTAATAACTCATCGGGGATTGGCTCGAAAGAAACGTCGTTGGGGGGACGCCGCTCACCGGCATGTTCCCTCCAACGAAAGCAAATTATAGCGTGTCGCGGCCTGTCCGACCTTCCCCGGCCGGGCGCGGTGCGAGCAGCATCAGATAAAACAGCGCGACGAACGGCCAGGCGAGCGACACCAGGTGCGTCACGCCGTTGAAGTTGAGATAGTAGCCCTGTGGCCATTGCTGCAGCGCGTTGGCGAAATAGGGATTCTCCGGCGCCTGGTTGACCAGCACGGTTGCGGCCATCAGCAGCAAGCCCGCCAGCGCGCGGCGGGCGGCGCGCGGCAGCGCCACCGCCAGCACCAGTACCAGGGCGCCGCCAACCAGGCCGAGCAACGCACCGGGCGTGAGCCAAGCGAACACGTCCTGTGCCTTGAGCAGCACACCTACTGCGACCGTCTTCAGCGCCAGCGCACCCGCGAGCAGCGCCAGCGCGAGCCGCCGCAGCGGCCGCTCGTCTTGCGTCAGACACGACAGCAACAGGCCGACCGCGACGAGATTGCAGGCCGCGACCACCGCTTCCGCCTGGATGAACACTACGGCCGGATGCAGGGCCGCCGGCGGAGGCTCGAGCAGCCCGCGCAGATCGCCGTTGCCGAACAGCAGGGTCACCGGGTTGAGCTGGGTGAACAGCCACAGCGCGAGCAGCACCAGTCCGAAGTCGTACTGCGCGCCGGAGACAAACCAGCGATGGCGCAGCGCGTAGATTCTGCCGCTGCCGAGCAGGCCGACGCCGAAGCCGAGCGCCAGGCCGGCGCCGGCGAAGGCGCCCAGGCCATTGGTGGCGAGATCGAGGTTGGACGGAATGCGGCTCGGGAGGTAGGTTTGCAGCGCTTCCAGCGCGAGGCTCAAGAAGCAGCTTGCGAGGCCAGCTGCGGTGAGCGCGAGCGCGCCGCGCACGCGCGGGTGCAGCGCCAGCAGCGCGAAAAACCCCAGCGGCAGATAGGCGGCGAAATTGGTCACGAGGTCGAAGGCGGTGATGTAGCGCGGCAAGCCGGCGGCGAGAAAAGCGAATGCGCCCACGCCCTGATCGCGCCAGCCGGCGAAGGGGTGCAGGCTGGCGTAAACGACCAGCAGCACATAAGCGAGCAGCAGGTAGCGCGCCAGCGGCGAGGGCCTGGCATCGATGACGGGCACGCTGCGCGCCATGCTACGGCCGCACGAGTTCCGCCCGGAACAGCGCCAGCATCTGGGTGCTGAAACAGGCGAACACGACCTGCGCGATTTTCGGCTCGGCTGCGGCGAATTGCGCGCATTCGCGCACTGCAATGCGCGTCGCCTGCTGCAACGGGTAGCCGTAGACGCCGCAGCTGATCGCGGGGAAGGCGATGCGGCCCGCGCCGTGCGCGAGCGCCAGCGCCAGGCTCTCGCGGTAGCAGGAGGCGAGCAGTTCGGGCTCGCCCTGCGCGCCGCCCTGCCATATCGGTCCGACGGTGTGAATCACGAACTTGGCCGGGAGGCGGTAGCCGCGCGTAATCTTGGCCTGCCCGGTGGCGCACCCGCCGAGCGTGCGGCACTCGGCGAGCAGCTCAGGTCCGGCAGCGCGGTGGATCGCGCCGTCCACGCCGCCGCCGCCCAGAAGCGAGTTGTTGGCGGCGTTGACAATGGCATTCACCTCCAGGGTCGTGATGTCAACTTCGATCGCGATCAGCTTGGCGTGCATGCGTGGATTCTACCGTGCCGGGAGGATGCAGGCCGGACTCGGCGCGCTGATACAAGCGCGGCGCCCTTATCGCCGCGCAAACCAGTCGACGCGCTCCGTCTTCTGCCCGCCGGCGCAGGACTAAACCGCTCTCGGCGCCACAATCGGACTGTCGAGCATTTTCTGGAAGGCAGCCGATAAGCACGCGCGCTCATTACCCGGTCATCATCAGCCTGGACGTTGCCATCTTGGCGCCGCAGGCGTAGATTGCGCCGTAAATGACCAATAAGCTACCTCGACATCCTGCCAGAACTCGGGGCGCAGGGACCCGAGCAAGCCTAAGCCTGATTTCACATACCGTGCAACGCGCTGCCTCCGCTGCGCGGCGCGCACAGGTTCCGCGCAGGCGGACGATGGTGCGATGGTTGTCCTGTCGCTGCGAACAATGGCGCATCACGCACCTGGCCTTGTGTAAGATGGAGCCATGCTGATCGCCTTCGTCGTCCTGTACCTGGCGCTGACCATCACCATCGGCCTGGTCGCCGCGCGCCTCGTCAAGAACTCGACCGACTACCTGATCGCCGGTCGCAGCTTGCCGCTGTACATGAACGTCGCCACCGTGTTCGCGACCTGGTTCGGCGCCGAGACGGTGCTGTCGGTGTCCGCTACTTTTGCCAAGGACGGCCTGCACGGCATCCCGGGCGACCCCTTCGGCGCTTCGGTGTGCCTGGTGCTGGCCGCGCTGCTGTTCGCCAGGCTGTTCTACCGAATGAACCTGCTGACCATCGGCGATTTCTACAAGCAGCGCTATGGCAAGCCGGTGGAGGTGCTGACCAGCCTGTCGATCACGCTGAGCTATCTGGGCTGGAGCTCGGCGCAACTGACCGCGCTGGGCCTGGTGATCTTCTCGCTATCGGGCGGCGCGCTGGAGCTTGACCAGGCCATCATCCTCGGCGCCGGCGTGGTCGTCATCTACACGATCTTCGGCGGCATGTGGTCGGTGGCCTTCACCGACCTGTTCCAGACTGTGTTCATCCTGATCGGCCTGACTCTGGTGGCGCTGCTCGTCGGCGACCTGGCGGGGGGCGTCGAGAAAGTCGTGCGCCAGGCCGCGGCCGACGGCAAGCTGGCCATGTTCCCGGCCGACATGGACGCCGCGGCGTGGTGGACGATGGCCGGCGCCTTCTTTGCCTTCGCCTTCGGCTCGATTCCGCAGCAGGATGTGTTCCAGCGCATGACCAGCGCCAAAGACGAGAAGACGGCGGTGCGCGGCACCATCATCGGGGGGCTGATCTACTTTTGCTTCGCTTTCGTGCCGATCTATGTCGCCTACGCGGCGCTGGTGGCCGACCCGTCGCTGGGCAGCCTGTTCGCCGACAAGGATGCCCGCGTCATCCAGAGAATCCTGCCGGACCTGGTGCTGGGCAAGATGCCGCTGTGGGCGCAGGTGATGTTCTTCGGCGCGCTGCTGTCGGCCATCCTGTCCACCGCCAGCGGCGCCTTGCTGGCTCCAACGGCGCTGTTCACCGAGAACGTCCTGCGCCCGTTCGTGCGCCACATGGGCGACCGTCAAATGCTGCAGACCCTGCGTATCATCCTGGTGACGTTCACCGCTGCGGCCCTGGTATTCGCCGTCAATAGCACCAGCACGATGTACGAGATGGTGCAAAACGCCTACAACGTGACGCTGACGGGCGCCTTCGTGCCACTGGCGGCGGGCGCCTACTGGAAGCGTGCCAATACGCAAGGGGCGTTGCTTTCCATCGTGCTCGGCGTCGGCACCTGGCTGGTGGCCAGCAACGTGGCCGCCGAGGCGATGGTGCCGCCGAACCTGGCGGGTTTCTTCGCGTCGATGATCGGCATGGTGCTGGGAACGCTGGCGCCGCCAGTCGTCCGCAACCACGGCCAGTCGATCGAAGCCTCGTTGGCACATCGCAGGCCCCTGCCCGGGCAGCACGGTTACCACTGAACCCGCGCCGATCATCTCCCGCGGCCCCGCATCGGGGAACCGCGCGCCGCGTCTACAGCACGAGGTATATGTGCCAGGCGAGCAAGGCCGCGAGCAGCGCGCCGAGCATGAGGAGGCTGCGGTGGCGCTGCCTCTGTTCGGCGGCCAGACGTTCCAGCGCCTGCTCGATCCCGGCGGCGTGGTCCGCGTCCAGGGCGCGGTGCGCGAGGCGCGGCAGTTGCGGCAGCATGCTGGCCCAGCGCGGCGCTTCGTTCTGCAGGTTGCGCAGGAGGCCGCGCCAGCCCAGCTGCTCGCTCATCCAGCGCTCGAGGAAGGGTTTGGCGGTTTTCCACAGGTCGAGTTCCGGGTCGAGTTCGCGACCCAGGCCCTCTATATTAAGCAGGGTTTTTTGCAGCATCACCAGCTGCGGCTGGATCTCGACATGGAAGCGGCGCGAAGTCTGGAACAGGCGCAGCAGCACTCTGCCGAAGGAAATGTCCTTCAGCGGCCGGTCGAACACCGGTTCGCACACGGCGCGGATGGCGTTCTCGAACTCGTCCACGCGCGTGTCGGGCGGCACCCAGCCCGCTTCCAGGTGCGCCTGCGCGACGCGCTTGTAATCGCGCTGGAAAAATGCGAGAAAATTCTGCGCCAGGTAGTTCTTGTCGACATCGGTGAGCGTGCCCATGATGCCGAAATCGACGGCGACGTACTGGCCGCGCGGGTCGGTGTCGGTCGAGACGAAAATATTCCCCGGGTGCATGTCGGCATGGAAAAAACCGTCGCGGAACACCTGGGTGAAAAAGATCTCCACCCCGGCGCGGGCGAGGCGCGGAATGTCCACGCCGGCCGCGCGCAGTTCCTCCACATGGCTGATCGGAATGCCGCTGATGCGCTGCATCACCATCACCGCGGACGAGCAGTAGTCCCAATAGATTTCCGGAATGACGAGCAACTGCGAGCCGGCGAAGTTGCGCCGCAGCTGGCTCGCGTTCGCCGCTTCGCGCATCAGGTCGAGCTCGTCGTTGAGGTGTCTGGCGAACTCCGCCACCACCTCGCGCGGTTTCAGGCGCCGGCCGTCGATCCACAGGGCCTCGATCAGGCCGGCCGCGCTGTCGAGCAGGGCCACGTCCTTTTGGATCGCCTGCTGCATATTGGGGCGCAGGATCTTGACCGCGCATTCGCGCCCGCCGGGCAGCACGGCGAAATGCACTTGCGCGATGGAGGCGCTCGCCACCGGCAACGCCTCGAACTGTTCGAACACCTGGGCCACCGGCCGGCCGAACGAACGCGCGAGCTGGGCGTAGGCGAGTTCGGTCGAAAACGGCGGCACCTGGTCCTGCAGCCGCGCCAACTCGTCCGCTATATCGGTGGGCAGCAGGTCGCGCCGGGTGGAGAGCACCTGGCCGAACTTTACGAACAGCGGTCCCAGGGCTTCCAGCGCGAGGCGCAGGCGCACTGCGCGCGGCTCGGCGAGCCTGCGCCAGAACAGCACGCGCTGCACCGCCACGAGCAGGAAGCGCGTGCGCGCGTGGGCGAGCACGAACTCATCCAGGCCGAAGCGGATGCCGACAATGATGATTCGGGCGAGGCGCAGAAGGCGCTGCAATTTAGCGTCTCAGGGGAATGGGAAAGGGGATTTTAACCGCAGAGGACGCAGACGCGCGTATTGTTGTTCCCCGGCGTCCTCCGCGCTCTCGCCGGTTCAAGCTTTCCGGCTTAGGATTTCGATGCGCTTCTCCAGCCGCGCCAGATCGTCGCGCAGCTGGTCCACGTCGGCCAGGAATTGGCGCACTTCGGCCGGACGGGCCAGCAACGGCTGCTCCTCGGTCCAGTATTCGACGAAGTTTTGCGCCAGCTTCTCCGCGGCCTCGCGGTTCCAGGCGGCGAAACGCCTGCCTTCGGTCACCATGCGCTGGGCGAGCACATCGCCGAACACCTTGGACAGGTCTTCCGCGAGGTCCCAGCGCAAGTGGCGGAACAGATACTGCACCGTGCCGGCCAGGTCGGCGTTGCCCTCGATGCCGATTTCGCGCAGCAGCGCCTCTTCGCCGCGCAGCAACGCCGGCAACGCAGCCGGGCCGATGCTGACGACCAGATTCGGCGCGGCGTCCTCGGCGGAGCCGCGCAGCAGCCCGGTGTCCAGGATTTCCAGGCGCAGCGCGGGCAGCGGCGGGGAGCGAAATTCCACGCACTGCCCGGTGTAGGGCTTGAGCTTGTCGCGCGCCCAACCCTCCGCGTCGAGCAGGTGGTTGAGAGCGAGTATCCCGGGGTGCGGCAACACTGAAGCGAGCGCAGCCTGGCTACTGTACTTGTTGTATGCCCGCGAGTACCCACCCGGTGGCGCCGGACACCGGCTTCGCCAGGTTCCAGATTTCCTGGAAGGATTCAGGCTGGGCATCGGGGTTTTCGCGAATCATGCCGGAGAAGCGCACGCTCGCCCAATGGGTGTCGCCTTCGGTAAGCGCTTCGAGCAGCTCGGCGTTGAGCGTCACCACGTCGGTCTGTTGTCCGACGCCGCCGTGCTGCAGCAGATCCTGCTTGATCGACTCGAACATCTCATCGCTGGTGAATTCGCGCAATTCGTCCAGCTTGCCGCTGTCATGTACCGCCTGCAGCTTGACGAAATTGAGCTTGGCCTGGCGCAGAAAGCCGGTGGTGTCGAATCCGGCGGGGATGTTCGGTTGCGGCTGCGCGCCGAAAACCGGCGCGGCGCCGATGCCGGGCGCAAGCGCGGGCGGCGGCACGGCCACAGGTTCGTTGCCTGCGCCGGCGTACTGCACATTGCCTTCGGTCTTGGGCCGGGTGAGCAGGCGCATGACAAAGACCACGGCGAAGCCGGCCAGGGCCATGATCAACAGGGTGCCCAACATGCTGCCAAATCCGCCCTGGCCGAGCAGCCAGCCCAGGCCCAGGCCGGCGGCCAGGCCGGCGATCGGGGCTAGCCAGCGATTGCCCGCCGGTTTGGGCGCGACAGCCGGATTAGTTGCCGCGGCGGGAGCGGCAGGCGCCGCTTGCGACGGCGGGGTCTGCTGTATGTTCTTGCTCGGGGCCACGCTTTGGCGCTGCGCACCCAAGCTCCTGCCGCCGCCCAGGCGTCTGGCCTCGGCGTCCTCGATCGTGAACGCCAGCGCCAGGACTGCAACCAACAATGTCGATAACAGTTGTTTCATGTTTTTTCCTTGCTGTGTGAACCAATGATCATGCGCCCATACCCTCAAACCTTGTAACCCCGATGCAGCGCAGCCACGCCGGCGCTCAAGTTGAAATATTCGACCCGCGCGAGGCCCGCTTGTTCCATCAGGGTCTTCAATTGCTCCTGGTCCGGATGAACGCGTATGGACTCGGCCAGATAGCGGTAGCTGTCGGCATCACCCGCAATCTTGGATCCGAGCCAGGGCAGCACTTTAAACGAATACCAGTCGTAGGCGCGGGTCAAAGGCTGCCACACGCGGGAGAATTCGAGCACCAGCAGCCGCCCGCCCGGTTTGAGCACGCGGCGCATCTCGGCCAGCGCCGCTTCCTTGTGCGTCATGTTGCGCAGCCCGAAAGCGACGCTGACGCAGTCGAAATAATCGGCGCGGAACGGCAGGTGTTCGGCATCGCACTGCGCCAGCGGCTGCGCGCGCCCCTCGTCGAGCAGCCGGTCGCGCCCGCGTGCGAGCATGGCGCGGTTGATGTCGGTGAGCCAGACTTCGCCTTCGGTGCCTGCGCGCCTGGCGAACACGCGCGCCAGATCGCCGCTGCCGGAGGCGACATCGAGCACGCGCTCGCCTGTCCTGACCCCGGCGAGCGCGACGGCGAAAGCTTTCCAGGCGCGGTGCATCCCGGCCGACATCAGGTCGTTCATCAGGTCGTAGCTGGGCGCGACCGAGTCGAATACGCCCGCAACCTTGCGCGCCTTTTCAGTCGCGTCTATCTGTTCGTAGCCAAAATGTGTCTTGCCGTTCATCGCAGCTTCCGCCTGGTGTCGGGTTCCGTTCGGTGGCCGCGCACCGCGGTCTGGGGCGCCCATGATACCGTGGCCGGCACGGTTGCGGCTGTAATCAAAATGCCACGCACGCGGTGTTCGGCCTCGCCGACGGCGGCCCAAGGATCGAGCCGCGCCATATCCCGCGTCTGACCGAGCGCTGTTGCCGCGTCGACCACAGCCCGCTTCCAGGAACCGGCGTTAGTGCGCAGGCTCGATCGCGACGCGATCGAAATCGCTGCCGCGCTCGATCACGCCGCTAAGCAGCAGCAACTCGGAGCTGTCGCTGTAGACTTCCAGCACGCGCTTGGGCCGGTACCAGCCGGGGGGCAGAATCAGACAGGCCGGCGAGGACAGCGCGGCGAGAGCGGGGCAATACAGCGCGGGCACGAATTTTTCCGCCTGGGCATTGATCCCGGTGGGACGGACGGCCACGGCTCGCGGCACCCCCGGGATGATGCGAACGCCGATCTGGAGATCGTCCTTCTCGTCGGTCCTGATCCAGCGCGCCACACCCACGAGGAAATTCTTGGCGTCGGCCGGCCGCACCCCGATCAGTTGAATGTGAGTATAACGCCCGCCGCTGGATGCGGCCGGGCGCACGATGCGCATGCCCGACAGGCTTTCCTCCTGCAGCAGCCAGTCCTCGGTGGCATAGCCCCCGCCGTCGACAAATGCATCCTCGAGGCGCATGCTGGTGTGGCCGAAGGTGGCGATCTCGTCGCGTTCGCGCCGCGTCAGCTCGGTCGCGCGTCCGGGTTGGCGGAACGTCTTGCCGCCCGAGATATGGAAATGCATGGAGGCCAGCGTGCTGCATACCTTCGCCTTTGCATTGACGCTGCGGCGCGCCTGCGCGCGCGCGTTCTTGCCCTCGCACCACAGGCGGAACAGCAGCACCAGCAGCTGTTCGACGCCGGGCATGGTGCAATCCTCGCCCAGCCCCAGGCTGGCGGGCGGCTCGCCTTTGCGCAGCAGCACCACGCATTTCTTCAGGGTGCGCGCAAGTTCGCCGATGTCGAGCCAGCGCGAGGCGCTGCGCCCGCCGGCGTCGGCTTCACGGTAGGCGCCCGTGGCGGCGGAAAAATCGACCAGCAGCGGCGGCAGGCTTTTGTCCTCGGGTGCGCTGCGCCGCACGGGGACCTGCTGGGCCCAGTTTTCAAGCCAGCCGCAGATCTGCATCAGCTGCTTCTGCTGCTGCTCGTTGGGGTCTGCCACAATGAACAGCAGCGCGCGCACATACACCTCGGCGCAGCTCACATCGATCTTTTTCACTGAATCTCCGACGGCCGTGGCAGCCTCCCCCGACTCGTCGACCCTGCGGTAAAGCTGGTGCAGAGCCGACCAGCAGGCAGCGGGGAAGGTGTGATGGACGCGACAGTGATCGAACATGGTCGACGCCACACAATCCAGCCCGCGCTGGCAGATGAGCGCCGTCTGGCTTTCGCGTTGGTCCGCGCCTGCGCCGTCGAGGCAGCGCTCGTAGCCAATCAGCAGTTCCCGCCATAGCGCCACCACTTGCCCGAAAATGCCGCGTTCCACCTGGGTGAGCGGCAGCGGTTTGTTCGCCAGCTTCTTGATCTGCTCCGTCTGCACGAAATAGACCGGTCCGCGCAACGCTTCGAGCACCTCGAGCCGCTCGGCAGACGGCAGGTTGAAGCGGTTCAGCTCCTGCAGCTGGTCCAGCAGCCGGATTTGCGAAGGCGCCACGTTGACCAGAGGCAACTCGGCCAACCACGCGGCGCAGGAGGCGCTGTCGGTGAATTCAGGGCGTGCGTCGGCGGAGATTTCGGGCAGCTTGAATTCGGACATGTTGCTCATTCTGCCACCGCTTGCAGCAACTTGTGCAAAGCCCGTTGCAGGGCGCCGCGGTCGACCGGCCGCGGCGCGCCCGCGCGCCGTGCCTCGCTCCAGACGGAACCGGGGAAGTGCTTGTCGTCGGCAAAGCGCGCGATCACATGCCAGTGCAGGTGCGCCACCCTGTTGCCCAAGCTCGCCAGGTTGATTTTCGCCGGCTGCATCAGCTGCCGCAAAGCCTGCTCGGCCGCAAACACCACGCGCATCAGTCTTTGCCTTGTCGCTGCATCGAGGTCGGTCATTTCGCCCACATGTTGGTTGAGGATTACGCGGCAGAATCCGGGATAGTCGCGATCTTCGATCAGCACCACCCGGCACAGTTCGTCCTGCCACAGTGCCTGTCCAGCGGCAGAATCGCATAATTCACAGGGGGTGACTGTCAATTTGTTCACGTCGAGACAGGTTTTCGCGTTGAATGTGAAGTTATTCACGCCGCGGCGTGAGTGACCAGCATCCCAAGCCAAACGCGCCGGCCGCGGCTTCTTGCGCGGGGCTGCCGCGGGGTCAGGATAGCAGGTTTTGCACGGCGCGCCTTAGGGCCTGTTGACATTCATCGCATGAGACGCGTTGCCTCCAAATGCGGATGACTGCAAGGCGCGCGACGCCCCGAAGGAAGTCCCCTTGGGGGACGCCCCGAAGGTCTCGATCCCCCTTCCTCGGTCCCGCTTGACGGGAGAGGGGAAAGTCCCCGCCTCTTCGGGTGGTCCCGACCTTCGGTCTCCCACCTTGGGGGACGAAGCCAAGGGTGGTTCCCTTGGCGAGGAGCGCAACGCCGCAGGCGCCGCATTTAGAGGCAACCCGAAGGGACGGGGGATAATTTGGGACGCCGCGCGGCGTTGCTCGTCGCTTGTTTGGAATGACCAAACGGCACTCCTCGCGCCTTGCGCTGCATCCCAAATTACCCCCGTCGCGCTCATGTGCTGAATGTCAACAGGCCCTAGAGCAGCACGCGCTCGATCCCGCCCCGATTCGCCTTGGCCACGTAATCGGCCATCCAGTCGGGGCCGAGCATGCGCCTGGCAATCTCCACCACGATGTAGTCGGCATCGGTGCCGGCATCGTCGTTGTAGCGCGCCAGGCCCTGCAGGCAGGACGGGCAGGAAGTGAGGATCCTGACTTCGCCGCCAAACCCGCCATCGGCGCGGACCGCCGCCGCGCCTTTCCTCATTTCCTCTTCCTTGCGAAACCGCACCTGGGTGGCGATGTCGGGCCGGGTCAGGGCAAGCGTGCCCGATTCGCCGCAGCAGCGTTCGGAAAGCGCGACCTCGCTGCCCATCAGCTGGTTGACGACTTTGAGCGGCTGGTAGGTTTTCATCGGCGTATGGCACGGGTCGTGGTAGAGGTAGCGCACGCTGGAGACGCCATCGAGTTTCACGCCCTGTTCCAACAGGTACTCGTGGATGTCGAGCAGGCGGCAGCCGGGAAAGATCTTGTCGAATTCGTATTTTTGCAGCTGGTCCATGCAGGTGCCGCAGGACACGATCACGGTCTTGATGTCGAGGTAATTGAGGGTGTTGGCGACGCGGTGAAACAGCACGCGGTTGTCGGTGATGATGCGCTTGCCCGCGTCTTCCTCGCCGGCGGCGGTTTGCGGGTAGCCGCAGCACAAATAGCCCGGTGGCAGCACGCACTGCGCGCCGATCGCGTACAGCATTGCCTGGGTCGCCAGCCCCACCTGGCTGAACAGCCGCTCGGAGCCGCAGCCGGGGAAGTAGAACACCGCGTCGGAGTCCTCGGTCACCTTGGCCGGATCGCGGATGATGGGGACGATGTGGCGGTCCTCGAGCTCGAGCAGGGCGCGCGCGGTGCGTTTGGGCAGCTTGCCCGGCATCGGCTTGTTGATGAAATGAACCACCTGCGCGCGCACTTCGGGCCGCCCGACGGTCGCCGGCGGCCGCCGCGTCTGCCGCTGCGCGACTCCCAGCATTTTCGCGGCGCGGTAGGCGAGCCGCTGCGCCCGGTAGCCCCATTCGATCATCACGGTGCGCGCGATTTTGATGGTGTTGGGGCTGGTGGCGTTCAGAAACAGCATCGAGGCCGCGGTGCCGGGATTGAATTTCTTCTTGCCCTGTTTGCGCAGCACATTCCTCATCGCGATCGAGACATCGCCGAAATCGATGTCCACCGGGCAGGGGTTGGCGCACTTGTGGCACACGGTGCAGTGATCGGCGACGTCGCCGAATTCGTCGAAATGCTTAAGGGATATGCCGCGCCGGGTCTGCTCCTCGTAGAGAAACGCTTCGATCAGGAGCGAGGTGGCGAGAATCTTGTTTCTCGGGCTGTAGAGCAGGTTGGCGCGCGGCACGTGCGTCGCGCACACCGGTTTGCATTTGCCGCAGCGCAGGCAATCCTTGATCGAATCGGCGATGCTGCCTGTTTCCGATTGTTCCATGATCAGCGACTCGGCGCCGAGCAGGCTGAAACTGGGCGTGTAGGCGTTGCGCAGATCGGCGCCCGCGAGCAGCTTGCCGGCGTTGAAGCGTCCGTGCGGATCGGCCTTCTCTTTGTAGCTGCGGAAGGCCTCGATTTCATGCGGGTCGAGGTACTCGAGCTTGGTGATGCCGATGCCGTGCTCGCCCGAAATGACGCCATCGAGGGATTTCGCCAGGCGCATGATGCGCGCCACCGCCGCATTGGCCTGGCGCAGCATGTCGTAATTGTCGGAATTGACCGGGATGTTGGTGTGCACATTGCCGTCGCCGGCGTGCATGTGCAGCGCCACGAACACGCGCGCCTTGAGCACGCGCTGGTGAATCGCGTAGCAGCCCTCGAGGATAGGATGGAATACCAGGCCGTCGAACAGTTGCTGCAGTTCGGCGCGCACTTCGTCCTTCCAGGACACGCGCACGCTATGGTCCTGCAACAGGGAGAATACGCTCCCTCCGGCGTGGGTAACGGCGGCGAGGCCGGGCACCGTGTCGGCGCGTGCCTGCGCCACCGGCAGGTCGAGGTTGTCGAGCAAATACTGCCAGCGCGCCCGCGTTCTGGCGAAAAGCTCGCGCGCGGCCTCGCGCCGGTCACCCAGGAACTCGGGTGCGGGCAGCGTTTCCCCGTGCTGGGTGAGCGGCAGTTCGCCCTGGAAATACTCCTGCAGCGCATCCAGCAGCGCAAGCTTGTTCGCAATCGACAGTTCGATGTTGATGCGTTCGATGCCGTCGGAATAATCGCCCAGGCGCGCGAGCGGAATGACCACGTCCTCGTTGATCTTGAAGGCGTTGGTGTGCTTGGCGATCGCCGCGGTGCGCGCGCGGTCCAACCAGAACGTGCGCCGTGTTTCGGCCGAAACCGCGACGAAGCCTTCGCCGCCGCGGGCATTGGCGATGCGCACCACCTGCGATGCGGCCGCCGCCACCGCGGCGTCGTCATCGCCGACGATGTCGCCGATCAGCACCATTTTCGGCCGGCCCGCGCCTCCCGCCTGGCGCTTGGCCTTGGTCGCATAGCCCACGGCCTTCAGATAGCGCTCGTCCATGTGCTCCAGCCCGGCGAGCATCACCGGACGCGCGCCTGGCGCAAGCCCGTCGGCGCGCCCGTCGAAATAGTGCTTGATCTCGACGATGGCCGGCACCGAGTCGCGCACCTGGCCGAAGAATTCCAGGCACACGGTGCGGATGGAGGCGGGCATTTTGTGCAGGATGAAACGCGCCGAGGTGATGATGCCGTCGCACCCCTCTTTCTGGATGCCGGGGAGCCCGGCAAGGAACTTGTCGGTCACGTCCTTGCCCAGGCCCGCCTTGCGAAAGCGCGAGCCCGGGATTTCCAGGATTTCGGACTCGCCCTGTGGGGTGCTGCCGTCGCGGCGGTAGCGCTGCACCTGGAAGCGCGCCACCCGCGCTTCGTGGATCTTGCCCAGATTGTGCGCGAGGCGCGTGACTTCGAGGAAATGGCCGTTCGCATCGACCATGCGCCAGGAGGCAAGATTGTCCAGAGCGGTACCCCACAACACCGCCTTCTTGCCGCCGGCGTTCATGGCGACGTTGCCGCCGATGCAGGAGGCGTCGGCCGAGGTCGGATCGACCGCGAACACATGGCCCGCCGCCTCCGCCGCCTCCATCACGCGCTTGGTCACCACGCCCGCGCCGCAGCGTATGGTCGCGACCGGCCGCGCCACGCCCGGCAGCCGGCTTTCCTCGATCTCGCCCAGCGCATCGAGCTTCTCGGTATTGATCACCGCCGCGAGGCGCGTGAGCGGGACCGCGCCGCCGGTGTAGCCGGTGCCGCCGCCGCGCGGGATAATGGTGAGCCCGAGCTCGATGCAGTCGCGCACCACCGCGGCGACTTCGCCTTCGCTGTCGGGGTGGATGACGACGAACGGATATTCGACGCGCCAGTCGGTGGCATCGGTGACGTGGGAGACCCGCGCCAGGCCGTCGATCTGGATGTTGTCGCGGCGCGTGCTGCGGCAAAGCTTCTTCAGCGCGAGCCGCCGCAGCGCCGCCGCCGCGGCGAAACCGGCGGCAAAGGCTTCGACTGCGTCGCGCGCGCGCTCGAGCAGAAACGTAACCTTCTGCGCGCGTGCCGTTTGTTGCGTCCTGGTCTCCGCGCCGGCGCCGGCTTCGGCGAGATGTTGCAGGCGGCGCTTTTCGATTTCGTCCAAGCGGTGGCGCATCGAGGCGGTCAGCGCCGCGCGCCGGTCCGGGTTGTCCTGCAGATCGTCCTGAAGGTATGGATTGCGCGACACTACCCAGATGTCACCGAGCACTTCGTAGAGCATGCGCGCCGAGCGGCCGGTAATGCGTTCCAGGCGCAGTTCACGCAGCATCGCCCACGCCTCTTCGCCGAGCAGGCGCAACACGATCTCGCGGTCGGAGAACGAGGTGTAGTTGTAGGGAATTTCGCGCAGCCGGGCAGTCATCTCGATGCCTGCGCCATTACTCCGAGCCGGCCTCGGCTTGAGGCGCGGCTTCGTCCTGCGGGAAAACGTCGCGATAGCTGGCGTAGAAGCTCGCGAACAGGGTGGGAACGTAAATGAGCATGACCGGCAGCATCACCAGCACAAACGCATTTTGCGATTTGTCGCCGAGCAGCCCCCGCACCAGAAGGGCGAGCACGAACAGCGCGACGCTGCAGATCAGGCTCAGCAGCACCAGGGCGAGGCCGTAGGCGCAAAACGCGCGCCAATTGCTCAGGGCGGCAAAAAAACTGTAGAACAAAGCCTGCAAGGCGGGCAGATTGCGCCACGCCGATAGCGCAGGTGCGAACCAGAACGCGGCCAGCACTGGCAGGTATAGGCTCCCGGCCAGCATCGCCGCCCCCGCCAGGCTGCCGTCCTCAAACGCGGCGGCGGGCGGCTTCGCGCCCAACACCATCAACTGCAGCAGCAGGCCGCCGTCGACCAGGGCCGACAAACCGAGGATGGTGAGCCCGCTCGCGAGGTAGAGGCCGCCCTGCCCGAGCAGCGCCGGCAGATTCGATTTGAATCCGGAGAACAGCAGATCGAAGCGCAGCTTGCGCTCCTGGTCGAGTTCCCGGCTCGCGATCATGAAGCTTGCCGAGAAAACGGGAATCAGCACGGTTGCCGCGAACCAGCCGAATACCGGGATCATGCCCAGCAGCTGCATCAGCATGATGTAGAACAGCACCAGGAAGCCCCACATCGCCGGACTTTTGCGAAACAGCGCAAAGCCGGTCAGCACCCAGTTCCAGCCGTTGCCTGCGGGGACGGTGCTCATGTTCGGCGTACCTGTGTGCGCGACATCAGACCCACGGCACATCCCCGGCATGGGCGATGCGCAGTTCGAGGATGCGGCGGAAGTGTTCAGGGTCGTGCGCGTGCACCAATTCACCCGCTCGCGGCAAGTAGAAGTCGTACAGCCGCGACAGCCAAAACCGCAGCGCCGCGGCGCGCAACATCGCCGGCCACGCGTCGCGCTCCGGCGCCGTAAGCGGCCGCCGCGCATGGTAGGCGGCAAGCAGCGCCTGCGCCCGCGGCGTGTCCATCTCGCCTCCCGCATGCACGCACCAGTCGTTGAGTGTTACCGCCAGGTCGAACAGCAGGCAATCGACGCCGGCGAAGTAGAAATCGATCACGCCGCCGATGCGCGCGCCCACGAACAGCACGTTGTCGCGGAACAAGTCCGCGTGGATCGGTCCGCGCGGCAGATCCTCGCGCCTTTGCTGCGCCTGGAACTCGAGCTCCGAGCGCAACAGCGCGGCGCGCGCCGCATCGAGGAAAGGGCTCACCTGGGGGGCGGCCTCGCGCCACCAGCCCGGACCGCGCGGATTGCCGAGCCTGCGCTGATAGGACTGACCGGCGAGATGCATCTCGGCGAGCGTGCTGCCGAGTTCGCTGCAGTGCGCCGGCTTCGGCGCACTGACGGTTTCTCCCTGCAGACGCGACATCAGCGCCGCCGGCTTGCCGTTCAGCTCCGAAAACAGCCGGCCATCGAGGTCGGTCGCCGGTGCCGGGCTGGGTATTCCGTGCTGTGCCAGGTGAGCCATCAGTCCAAGATAGAACGGCAGCTCCATCGGCGTGAGCTTTTCGAACAACGTCAGCACGTAGCTCCCGCCGGTGGTGGTCACGAAGTAGTTGGTGTTCTCGATACCGGTGGCGATGCCTTGCATCCGTACCAGTGTGCCCAAGCGGTAGTGCGCGAGCCAGACGGATAACTGCTCGGGCGTGACCGGTGTGAAGACAGACATGCGGGCAATGGACGGTGAGCCGGGGGCGACAGGGTGCGCGCGGGCTTACCCCTCACTCGCTACCTTTGGCCCACTACCTGGATCAGAAGGAATGGATCACCCACTGCGGCACACGCAGGCCGGAGTCGAGCGAATCCCGGCGTATCATCGAGCCGTCGCCGGTGACGTCTATCAGAAAATAAGGCACGCCGTGCGGCGGCGTGACCTTCATCGCGTAGAGCTTGCCGTTGACGCGGTACTCTTCCACCTTGTCTTCGCCGCGCCTGGTGATCGTCACCTGCGGTTCAAGCGCCGGATCGAGCGCGAGGCCGGGCGGAGGAGGGGGCGGCTCGGGCAAGGGCTCGAGCTTGGGCGGCTGTTGCGCGGCGAGCGGAAGCGCAATCCCGAGTAGTGCTGTTCCTAGCAAGCGGCGCATCATGGGCTTCCGGTTGGCTATTGTTAAGTGCGAATTTTAGCAGATTCGGACCCGGCCTCAGAGATTGAGCAGATTTTCGCGTTCTGCCGGCAGCGGCGCGAACCCCCGCTTGTGGCTACGGCGTAACTTGGCGCTGCGCGCCAAGTGAGCCTGCGCCGAAAGCGGGGGCCTCTTTCTGGCATGGTTCATAGGTTCAACAGGTTCTCCCGTTCTGCCGGCAGCGGCGCGAACCCCCGCTTTTCATAGTACTTAAATATGGCTTCCACGATCGCTGCCGGATCATCGATGGTTTGCACCAGATCCAGGTCTGCCGGATCGATCATGTGCTCCGTCTGCATGCGGTCGCGAAACCAATCCAGCAACCCCTGCCAGAAAGGCGAATGCACCAGGATGATCGGCATTTTGCGCGTCTTCCCGGTCTGCACCAGGGTAAGCGCCTCGGACAGCTCGTCCAGTGTGCCAAACCCCCCGGGCAGTACGACATAGGCGGTGGCGAACTTGACGAAGCTGACTTTGCGCGCGAAAAAATGGTGGAAGGTGAGGCTGATGTCCTGGAAGCGGTTGCTGAGCTGCTCGTTCGGCAGCTGGATATTGAGGCCGACCGAAGGCGATTTGCCGAAGTAGGCGCCCTTGTTCGCCGCTTCCATGATGCCGGGGCCGCCGCCGGAGACGACCGAGAAGCCCGCGTCGGAGAGCAGCCGCGCGATCTTCTCCGCCAGCAGGTAATAGGGCGAGTCGGCCGATGCGCGCGCACTGCCGAATATGCTCACCGCCGGGCGGATCTGCGCCAGGCGTTCCGTGGCTTCGAAGAATTCTGACATAATCCCGAATATCCGCCAGGACTCGCGCGCGTTGTGTGCCATGTCTGCTGCGCCGGCATCGACCGGCCGCGGAAGTTTTCCATTCATACCCGACCCTTTATGAAAACCCTGTTGTTGGTGGATGGCTCGTCTTACCTGTACCGCGCGTTTCACGCGCTGCCCGACTTGCGCAACGCGCGCGGCGAGCCCACGGGTGCGATCTACGGCGTGCTCAACATGCTACGACGGCTGGCGGCCGACTACAAGCCGGACTATCTCGCCTGCGTTTTCGATGCCAAGGGCAAGACTTTCCGCGACGACTGGTATGCCGAGTACAAGGCGCATCGCCCGCCCATGCCCGAGGACCTCGTGCGCCAGATCGAGCCGCTGCACCAGGCGGTGGCCGGTCTGGGCTGGCCGCTGCTGATGATCGACGGCGTCGAGGCCGACGACGTCATCGGCACGCTCGCGCGGCAGGCCGCCGTGGCCGGCATGCGCTGCGTCGTCTCCACCGGGGACAAGGACCTGACGCAGCTGGTGAACCCGAGTGTCACCTTGATCAACACCATGACCAACGAGCGCCTGGACGAAGCCGGGGTCGAGGCAAAATTCGGCGTGCCGCCGCGCCTGATGCTCGATTACCTCACCCTGGTGGGCGACAGCGTGGACAATGTCCCCGGCGTGGAAAAAGTCGGCCCCAAGACCGCCGTCAAGTGGCTCTCCCAATATGGCTCGCTCGATGCGGTCATCGCCCACGCGCAGGAAATCGGCGGTGTCGTGGGGGGGAACTTGCGCCGCGCGCTGCCCTGGCTGCCGCAAGCGAAAAAGCTCCTTACCGTCTACTGCGATGTGCCGCTGCCGGTCAAAGCGGAGGATCTGGTGCCGCAGCCGCGCGGCGAGGCCGAGCTGACCGGGCTGTTCCAGCGCTTCGGCTTCAAGAGCTGGCTGAAAGATCCGGCTCAGGCGGGCGCCGCGGCATCCGCGCCCGTGCCGGCGCAGGCGCAAAACGGGCCCGGGCCGATAGCGCGGCGCTACGACACCATATTCGACGAGTCCCAGATGGCCGAGTGGCTGAAGGTGCTCGATGGCGCCGCCTTGGTCGCGTTCGACACCGAAACCACCGGCCTCGATCCTCTGACCGCGCAGCTGGTGGGCATGTCTTTTTGCGCCGAGCCTGGGCGGGCGGCGTATCTGCCGCTCGCGCACGACTACGCCGGCGCGCCAGCGCAGCTGGGCGTGGCGCGCGCCCTCGCCCTGGTGCGCCCCTGGCTCGAGGACGCGGCCAGACCGAAGCTCGGCCAGAACCTCAAGTACGATCAGCACGTGCTCGCCAATCACGGTGTTCGGCTTCGCGGCGTGGTGCACGACACACTGCTTGAGTCCTACGTGCTCGAGTCGCATTTGCGCCACGACCTGGGCGCGCTCGCCGAGCGCCACCTGCAGTTGGCCACCATCAGCTACGACGATGTCACCGGCAAGGGCGCGCAGCGCATCGGCTTCGAACAGGTGAACGTGGAGCGCGCCACCGAGTATTCCGCCGAGGATGCCGACGTGACCCTGCGTCTGCACCAGTGCCTGTATCCCAAGGTGCAGGCCGAGACCGGGCTGGAATACGTATACCGGCAAATCGAGCTGCCGGTGCGCGAAGTGCTGTTCAGAATGGAACGCACCGGCGTGCTCATCGACGCCGTCCTGCTCGAGGCGCAAAGCCGCGAACTGGGGCAGAAAATGATGGAACTGGAGCACAAGGCCTACGGCGAAGCCGGCCAGCCTTTCAACCTGAATTCACCCAAGCAGATCGGCGAAATCTTTTTCGAGCGCCTGCAGCTGCCGGTGTTGAAGAAAACCCCGAGCGGCGCGCCCTCCACCGACGAGGAGGTGCTGGAGAGGCTCGCCGCGGATTACCCGCTGCCCAAGACCCTGCTCGAATACCGCGCGCTCACCAAGTTGAAATCCACCTACACCGACAAGCTGCCGCGCATGGTCAACGCCGCGACCGGGCGGGTGCATACCAACTACGCCCAGGCGACGGCGGTGACCGGACGCCTGGCCAGTAACGATCCCAATCTGCAGAACATTCCGGTGCGCACCATCGAGGGACGGCGCATCCGCGAGGCCTTCATTGCGCCCGCCGGCTGCGTCATCGTCTCGGCCGACTATTCCCAAATCGAGCTGCGCATCATGGCGCACATCTCGCGCGACGAGAATCTGCTGCGCGCTTTCGCCGCGGGCGAGGACGTGCACCGCGCCACCGCCGCGGAGATATTCAACCGAAACCTGCATGAAGTCACGCCGGAAGAGCGCCGCTACGCCAAAGTGATCAACTTCGGCCTGATTTACGGCATGTCGGCCTTCGGCGTGGCGCAGGCTTTGGGCCTGGAACGCGCCACCGCCCAAGCCTATATCGACAGCTACTTCACCCGCTATCCCGGGGTCGCGCGCTATATGCAGCAGACGCGCGAGCAAGCGCGCGAGCGCGGCTATGTCGAAACCGTGTTCGGCCGCCGCTTGTGGCTGGCCGAGATCAGGGCGGCCAACAGCGGCCGGCGGCAGGGCGCCGAGCGCGCTGCGATCAACGCGCCGATGCAGGGGACGGCGGCGGACCTGATCAAGCTGTCCATGATCGCGGTGCAGAACTGGCTGGACCGGGAACAGCTGTCGGCGAAGCTGGTGATGCAAGTGCACGACGAGCTGGTGCTGGAAGTGCCGCAGGCGGAGCTGTCGCGGGTGCGCGCGGAGCTGCCCGGGCTGATGACCGGCGTGGCCCGGCTCGCGGTACCCCTTGTCGTGGATATGGGTGCGGGTGCAAACTGGGAACAGGCGCATTGACCGCAGCGCGAGCACGATGAGCAAAACCTCCAGCCAGAAGCCGTCTGCCGCGTCAGCCCCCGGGCGCGGACCGGTCCGGCATGTCGTGCTGCTCGGTGACGCGCTGCTCGAAGCCTACAGTAGTATCGACAAGACACCGGGACAATTCGAGGATGCCCTTCTTCCCGGGACGCGCAATCAGTGGAAGATCAGCGTCGTCTCCGCGGCCGAGGTCGAGCACGCCGGACCGTCGCTGGTTCTGCCCGCAGACGCCACCCACGCGATCATTTTCATCGAGGGCAATCACGCGATAGAGCAGAGCGGGCTGCTCCACAGCCGGCCGGGTGCGTACGGGCAGACGCTGGAGCAGCTCTCGCTCGCCGCCGACGAGTTCGAGCGCACGCTCAAGCAGTTGATCCATGTGGCGCAGGCGGCGCGGCTGGTGATCATGGTGTGCACCATGTTCATACCGAACCACAAAGATCCAGTGCGCCAGCGCACCGCCTGCGCCGCGCTGGCGGTATTCAACGATCGCGTCACCAAACGCGCCGCCGAGGCGCGCGTCGCCATGATCGATCTGCGTCTGATCTGCAACGAGCCCGAAGACTACGACCAGCCGACGCGCTTGTCCCAGAGCGGCCTGCAGAAAGCAGCCAACGTCATCCGCTTCGCCATGTTCGAACTCGACGCCGGGGCGCGCCGCTGCGAGGTGTTTTTTTGAAGACGGCAATGACGCTTTCCTGGAAACAGCATTTCATCGATCTTGCCGAGTACCACTACTGGGCGAACGAGGTTTTGTTCAGGTCCCTGGATGTGCTGCCCCATAGCAAACTCGCCGCGAACGAAGGCCTGTTCTTCGGCAGCGCGCTCAATACCCTCAACCACATCCTCGTCGGCACACGCATCTGGTTCGGCCGGCTGCGGCATGACGACCCCAAGCACCTCAGGCTCGACGAAGTGCTGCAGACCGACTGGGGCGAGCTCAAGCAGGCGCTGCACGGCGAACTGCGTGCGGTGCAGGCCTGGCTCGCACGCCAGTCCGAGGCGGTGTTCGAGGGTGAGCTCGCTTACACCAACACCCGCGGTGAGCCGTTTCGTACGCAGGTAGCGGAGGTGCTCACGCACATGTTCTTGCACATCCAGCACCACCGCGGCCAGGTGTCAGTGGCAGCGACGCGGTTGGGCGCGCCCTCACCCGAGATGGACTACATTTTCTGGTGTCGCGCGAAGGCTGCCGGAACCGCCTGATAGACGCCATTCGCAACGTTAGGTTACAAAGGCACCCGCCGCTACTTATACCCCTGCCGCGTGCGCCTGCCGGTCGGCGTGATAGCTCGAACGCACCAGCGGTCCGATCGCGGCGTGCAGGAAACCCATTTCCCGCGCCGCCTGTTCGAACACGGCAAACCCGTCCGGGTGGACGTAGCGCAGCACCGGCAGGTGGTGCGCGGTCGGCTGCAGGTACTGGCCCATGGTGAGCATGTCCACGCCGTGCGCGCGCAGGTCGCGCATCACCGCGAGAATCTCCTCGTCGGTTTCGCCCAGACCCAGCATCAGGCCCGACTTGGTCGGGACGCCGGGCCGGCGTGCCTTGAATTCCTGCAGCAACTTTAGCGAATGCGGGTAGTCCGACCCGGGGCGGGCCTGGCGGTATAGCCGCGGCACGGTCTCGAGGTTGTGGTTCATCACGTCGGGCGGGTCGGCGGACAGTATTTCGAGCGCAATTTCCAGCCGGCCGCGGAAATCGGGCACCAGCACTTCGATGCGCGTTTGCGCCGACAGCTCCCGCACCGCGCGGATGCAATCGGCGAAATGACGCGCGCCGCCGTCGCGCAGGTCGTCGCGGTCGACGCTGGTGATGACCACGTAATCGAGCGCCAGCGCAGCGATCGTCTGTGCCAGATGCCGCGGCTCGCCCGCGTCCGGCGCCGATGGGCGCCCGTGCGCCACGTCGCAGAACGGACAGCGCCGCGTGCACAAATTCCCCAGGATCATGAAAGTCGCGGTGCCCTTGCCGAAGCACTCGCCGATATTCGGGCAGGAGGCTTCCTCGCATACCGTGTGCAGCTTGTTCTGGCGCAGGCGCTGCTTGATTTCGTCGAAGCGCGTGCTGCCGGAGCCGGCTTTGACGCGGATCCAATCGGGTTTCCTCAGGGGCGCCTGCGGCACGATCTTGAGCGGAATGCGCGCCGTCTTGGCGCGGCCTTTTTCAGCGCCCGTGCTCATGCCGTGCCAGAAGTCGCGTCAGCTCGTCGGCGAGCAGCGTACCCAGTTCGTCAGCCGGGGCGCTGATTCCCAGATCGCGCGTCTGTGTCACCGCCAGACCGGGGTAGCCGCAGGGGTCGATCGCCAGGAAAGGAGCGAGATCCATGTCGACGTTGAGCGCGACGCCGTGATAGCAGCCTGTGCTTCGGACCCGCAGCCCCAGCGCCGCGACTTTTGCGCCGTTCACATAGATCCCCGGCGCGCCGTTTTTGCGCTGCGCCGAAACCCGGTACTGCGCCAGCGTATCGATCACTGCCTGCTCGAGCAGACCGACGAACGCCCGGATTTTCAGCTTGCGCCGGGCCAGATCGAGCAGCGTGTACATCACCACCTGGCCCGGCCCGTGATAAGTGATCTGGCCGCCGCGATCGATGCGCTCGAGCGCAATGCCGGAGCCGCGCGGCAGGTGCTCGGGGCGGCAGGCAAGGCCCGCGGTGTAGACCGGCGGGTGCTGCAGCAGCCAGAGCTCGTCCGGCGTGTCCTGCCGGCGCGAGCTGGTGAACTGGCGCATCGCCGCGTAGGTCGGCAGAAATTCAACCAGGCCGAGACGCCTTATGCGCAACGCAGCGTTCGGACCGCGGGTCGCAGGGCCGATCGCGGGCGTCATGGCGCGCGCAGCGCCGGCCGAGTGTTGATGGTTTTCACTTTGCATTTCGCACCTATAGCACCATCTTGACCATCGGGTGGTCGCACAGATCGCGATACAGATCATCCAGCTGCAGGCGCGAATTGGCGCGCACGGTGACCGTCAGCGACAGGTACTTGCCCAGGCGGCTTTTGCGCATCTCCATGGTGGCGGCGTCGAAATCCGGCGCGTGGCGCAGGACCACGTCCATCACCGCCTGCGCAAACCCGGGCTGGGTCTCGCCCATGACCTTGATCGGGAAGTCGCAGGGAAAGGCGAGCAGCGACTCGGGTTCAGGCTGGGACATCGACCGGCGCACGCATAACCGTACGCTTGTAGTCCTGGTAGAGTTGATACATGCGCGCGGCTGCTGGTCCGGGTTTGCCGGTGTTTTCCCCGTGACCGACCGGTTTGCCGTCCAGCATCGAGATCGACAGCACTTCCTTGGTCGACGAGGTGAGCCAGAGTTCGTCCGCGTCGCGCACCTCGGCTTCGCTCACCTGACGGATTTCCAGCGGCAGCCGGTTGGCGCGCGCCAGCTCGATCACCACGTCGTAGGTGATGCCGGGCAGAATGAAATTGGTCTTGGGCGGGGTGATGATGACACCGTTCTTGACCACGAAGATATTGCTCGCCGAGCCCTCCGTGAGGAGCCCATCGCGCAGCAGCACCGTTTCGGCTGCGTCCGCGTCGACGGCGCTCTGGCGCAGCAGACAGTTGGCGAGCAGCGACACCGACTTGATGTCGCAGCGCAGCCAGCGGTTGTCGGCGACCGTGATCGCGGCCACCCCGCGCTCGCGCTGCTCCGGCGGCGGCGTGGTGAGCGGATTGGACATCATGAACACGGTGGGCTTCACG
>MERK01000121.1:0-655 GCA_001770575.1 Betaproteobacteria bacterium RIFCSPLOWO2_12_FULL_64_23 | reverse complement strand
AATAGCAAGGAATCACTTCATACACGCCATCGCCGAAAATGAAACCGCGGTCGAGCACCGGAACCATGGCTTTCTCGATCGGCATCCATTCGCCATTGAGATAAATCATCTGCATCTCCTGATAGGTGATTCCGAGGTCGGTGTCCGAAACGCTTGCTTTTGAAGCGGCACCAAAAGCAGATCCCTCGTCCCCCAAGGGGACTTTCCCCTCTCCCGTCAAGCGGGACCGAGGAAGGGGGATCGAGACCTTCGGGGCGTCGCTGGCGCTCCTCGGGATGACCGCCGCTCCGCGGCGGTCACTTGAACCAAAGCCGCATGCTGTCCCATGCGCGGCCGAAAAATCCCGCGATCGCCACATTCTCCAGCGCCACCACCGGATATTCGCCCAGCAGTTTGTTCTGCAGCGTAACCTTGACCGTGCCTACTTTTTGTCCGACGCCGATCGGCGCGACCAGCGGCTGCATGCTCACCAGATCCGCTTTCAACTGATCGGCAAGGCCGCGCGGCACGCTGACGTAGAAATCGGACTGGAATCCGGCCTTGAGCCGGTTCTCGGCCCCCTTCAGCACTTCCAGGGTGCTCACCGCCTGGTCCTTGCTGTACAGTCTTACCGAATCGTAGAACTGGAAGCCGTAGTTCAGCAGTTTCTGGCTTT
>MERK01000120.1 GCA_001770575.1 Betaproteobacteria bacterium RIFCSPLOWO2_12_FULL_64_23 | reverse complement strand
CGATGCGCTCGATCATCTCGCCGGTGCGCTCATGCTCGAGCGCGTTCTCGGCGAAGAAGTCGATGATCTTCTGCCCCAGCTCGACGATTTGCTCGTAGTCTTCCTCGCTCTGCAGGCGCTGGAACGGCACCACCACGGTGCCCATCTGGTCGCCGATTTTGAGCGTGCGCTTGCCGCCGCAGAGGATGGTGGCGCCCTTGTCCTTGCCCGGGGCCAGGGCGCCGGTCATCACGTTGATGCAGTGCATGCAGCGCACGCAGTCGCTGTTGTCGATCTCCAGGGCGTGCGTGTCGTTCAGCGCGACCGCCGAGATGGCCGCGCCTTTGCGCACGTCCTTGATCTCTTTCAACTGGATCGCCTTGGTCGGGCAGCGCGCGACGACATCGTTCACCAACTCGTTCATGCCGTGCTTGGCATACCACTTCTTCGCCAGGGGCTCGTCTGTGCGTATGTTGTCGCGCCAGGTGCCGATGACCGCCAGGTCGGAGCGCTGGATCGAATTCATGCAGTCGTTCGGGCAGCCCGAGAACTTGAATTTGAACTTGTACGGCAGCGCCGGGCGGTGGATGTCGTCGAGAAAGCTATTGATCACCATCCGGTGCGCCTTGGCCTCGTCGTAGCAGGACTGTTCGCAGCGCGCCGCGCCGACGCAGGACATGGAGGTGCGCAACGCGGGCCCGGCGCCACCCAGGTCGAAACCGGCCTCGTTGATCTCGTCGAAGGCCTTTTGCACGTTCTCGCTGGTCGCGCCCTGGAACATGATGTCGCCCGACTGGCCGTGGAAGGCGATCAACCCGGAGCCGTGCCGCTCCCAGATGTCGGCAAGTTTGCGCAGGATGTCGGTGCTGTAATGCATGCCCGCCGGCGGCATGACGCGCAGCGTATGGAATTCGGCCGCGTCGGGAAAGGTCGGCTTCCCGTTTTCGTCCTTGATCTCGGTGAAGCGCGGGATGATGCCGCCGCCGTAACCGTATACACCGAGCGTGCCGCCTTTCCAGTATCCTTTCTTCGTCGCGTAGGAGTGTTCCAGATGGCCGAGGAGGTCGACTACGGCATCCTTGTCTTTGGCCAGACGCTTGAGGCCGGTGACGAAACTCGGCCAAGGACCCGATTCGAGCGCGTCCAGGTTCGGCGTGGCATGCGGTTTTTTCGCCATCTGTTTTCCTCCGTTCAGGGTGAATGCATCTTACTCGGGGTCAGAGCATCTTGCTTTTTCAAGGATACTAAGTCCCGGCGCCGGGATCGGCCATTACTCGTGCAGGGGGGCATGTACACTCCGACGGGTGATGCCGCACCTACCCGAAGGGGGTAGTCGGCGCCCCTCCAAAGCGGTGATTTGCGCGTTCCACGCCGGGTGCCATAGTATCTGCCGGTAACGAGCGGAGCACGCGGCATGGACACGACCCGGAGTCTGGACAAGTTCACCTGCCCGTTCGGAGGCCAGGAGGTCGAACTGGTGCAGGTCGATTACGAGGCCGGCGGCATGCCGTTGCTGCGGCTGCGTATCCGCGAGCGCGGCGCCCGCTTCACCATTTTCGAAATCGATCCGGGCACGGCCGAGCGCTGGGGCCGCGGGCTGCTCGCCTGGTCCGAGACGCAGGAAAAGAGCTAGGAGGCCATTTCAGTAGTTCCGAAATGGCCTCTGATTTAGGGGAGCACGAGGGGCAAAGGAGGGGGAGGGGCCCTTCCTTTCCCTCCTTTGTCCCCTCGCATTGTTAAAGGGACGCTGAGCGATGGACATGGTCGACGTGGCATTTTCGCTGCGCGGTGGTAGCATACCCGCGGATCACGGCTGGCAGTTATTCCAGCTGCTCGCCGAGCGGCTGGACTGGCTGGCGGTCGAGCCCAGTGCCGGCGTGCATCCGATCCGCGGCTCGCGTGCGGTTGCAGGCGAGATCTACCTCGGCGCCCGCGCCCGCCTCATGCTGCGGCTGCCGCGGGAGCGTGCCGAACAGTCGTTCGCGCTGTCCGGGGCGCGGTTCGATCTGGGCAATGGCGTCGAGGTCGGCAGCGCGCATTTGCGGCCGCTGTTCGCCCACGGCACCTTGTATTCGCAGTTCGTCACTACGGGAACGTCCGATGAGGCCGAGTTTCATCGCGGCGTGAGCACAGAGCTGCAGAGCGGCGGGATTGGATGCAAAATCATTTGCGGCAAATCGCGCCGCGCGCAGACCCAGGGCGGGGAGATCGCCGGCTTTAGCCTGATGCTGCACGAACTCTCGCCCGAGCATTCTCTCGGCATGCAGGCAGCAGGCCTGGGTGCGGGACGCAAGCTCGGCTGCGGAATTTTCGTTCCGCACAAATCGGCCGCGGCGGTGGGAGCCTGATGGGCGCGGGGTTTGATGCCGGAATGTTCGCACAAGCAAGAGGAATTGCCATGAGCACGAAAAAGAGTTCTGACAAGCCCCTGGTCACACTGGATCTGTGCGGGCTGAATTGCCCGGCGCCGCTGCTGGGCGCGAAGCACGTGATCGACGACCTGCGGCCGGGACAGGTGATGCAGTTGATTTCGGACTGCCCGGGCACGCCCGACGACCTGTTCGCCTGGAGCCGCCATACCGGCAACGAGGTGATCGCCACCGACAGGCTCGGCGGACGCAGGGTGGCCTATACCATCAGGCGCGGCGAGACCGGCGCAAAACGGCCGGTGGCGAATGTGACGCTGGACATGCGCGGCGTCAGCTGTCCCGGTCCGATCATCGAGGCGAAGAAGCTGCTCGACGGCATGAAACCGGGCGAAGTCCTGCTCCTGGTGAGCAACTGCCCGGGCTCGCCCGACGACGTCAATTCGTGGGTAAGAGCGACCGGCCTCGAACTCCTCGCCAAGCACGAAGTGGCGCCGGGGACCCACGAGTTTTTCGTCCGCAACACATAGCGTGCATGACGGGACGGGGGGACGCGCCCGCCGTGGCCCCCTGAAATCAGGCGCCTGACGACAATCCTGTCAGGCGCACTTGAGGGATCTCACCCGCCGGCACGACCGGCCTTTGACAGTCAAACGGAGGATAGCAACATGGCTTATACGGTAAGCGGCGTAGAACTCGAGACCGATGTGGAAGGCTATCTGCTCGCGCCCGATTACAGCGAAGAAGCCGTGCGCGTAATCGCGCAGGCAGAGGGCATCGAACTGAACGACGATCACTGGAAAGTGGTGCAATACCTGCGCGACCAGCACAAGGAACACGGCCAGACGCCGAACTTCCGCACCATGCTGAAAGACATCGCCGCCCTGATGCCGGGCTGCGACAGCAAGGCGCTCTACGACCTGTTTCCGCTCGGCCCGGCCAAACAGGGCGCGCGCGTCGCCGGTTTGCCCAAGCCATTCGGCAAAGGTGGCTACTAGTACGATGGCACATTGCTTGCGAAACAACGTGGGAGCGAGCTTGTGCCCCGAAGGAAATCCCCTTGGGGGACTCGCGAATTGCGTTCGCGAGCAAGCTCGCTCCCACAGGGCAAGTGGGCTTCGACGATTGCGTGGCGCGGTACTAGCGTTGCGCGCCGGATAAAGCGGCACGCCTCTTGGCCATCCGCATCCGCAGCCACTTCCATCAAGGAGCGGGCGAACGCACCATGCCCGAGCTCGCCAGCGTCATCGCCATGCTCGGCTGGAAGCTGTCGCAGGACGCCATCCGCCGCATGCGCACGGCGCAGTTCGACATCGACATCGGTACGCAGTACTTCGATTTCGTGTGCGAGTATCTCGCGTTCATGCTGCACGCGGCTGACCGCCTCGCCTATCGCGCGCTGGATGCCGACAAGCGCGTCGCGTTCACGACCGCGCTCGCACTGAAACTGGCCGAAGTGGTCGAGGACAACCGCGACATGCTCATGGCAGAACCCGAGCCCGGTCGCTGCCGCCGCCATTTCATCGACCTCGCCAATGAGCGCGGCGCCGATTACGCCGATTTCACCTACGACCAAAAAGAAGGGCCCGATTTCGGTTTCCGCCGTTTTTTCGGCAGCCGGTTGCTCGAGATCGTCCCGGAGAAGGACCATTCCTGGGTGATCGATCAGATCATGGAGATCGAGGCGCCGGAGGCGGTGAAGGCGCTGGAGAGCACGCTCGCAGGGCTATTCGCGCCTCCGGGCGAAGCGCGCCGGCCGCGGCGTGAACGCAACGTCGGCGAATGAGCCTGCTCGCGAATGCGCGCGCGGGCGCCGCCTTCGATCTTGCCGACGAAGCCGCGTACCAAGCCTGGCGCGCAGAGAAACTCGCGCGTTTTCCGAAAACGCTGGGCGAACTGGTGGTCGAAGTGCGCGATCCGCGCGCGCTCAGCTCAGCCGAACTGCAGGCGCTGCTCGAGCGCTGCGGGCGCGCCAACATGGCTATCTACGCGAGCGCCGCCGGCGGCGACCCGGACAAGGAGATTCCGCGCCGGCTCGGCCTGCAACTCGGCCTGCGCGACCTCGATACCAATTATCTCGCCGACGACGACGGCATTTCGCCGCTGGCGGTCGCCCTGCGCGGCACGCGCGGCGAATTCATCCCCTACACCAATCGCGGCATCAAGTGGCACACCGACGGCTACTACAACCCGGGCGAGCGCACGGTGCGCGCCGTGCTGCTGCACTGCGTCGAACGCGCCGAGAGCGGCGGCGAGAACGACTTGCTCGACCACGAGATCGCCTACATCCAGCTGCGCGATTTGAACCCGCGGCACATACGCGCGCTGATGGCCAAGGACGCGATGACCATCCCGGCGCGCTTTGAGGGCGACCGCATCGAGCGAGCGGCGCAGGCGGGTCCGGTGTTTTCCGTCGATGCCGCGGGCTTCCTGCACATGCGCTACACCGCGCGCGCGGTGAGCATCGAGTGGAACAAAGATGCCGCCACGCAGGCCGCGCTCGCGGCCCTCGAAGATATTCTCGGCACGACCTCGCCCTGGGTGTTTCGCGGCCGCCTCGAACCGGGCATGGGACTCCTCTGCAATAACGTGCTGCACACGCGCACGCCTTTCGCCGACTCGCCCGGGCATCGGCGGCTGATCTACCGCGCGCGCTACTACCAGCGCGTCAGCGCCGGCTGAGTTCTGACCTGGCAGGCGCTCCCGCCATCCCGGCCGAAGGTAGAATGCCAGTTCTTCAATCGACGACAGGCTGAATGCAATGAGCGACGCTCTGGATTATCTGCTGAAGGTGCGCTCCGATGCGATTCCGCACTACTTCAGGTTTCTGAAGGAGAGCGGCAAGCACCTCGACCCCAAGACGCGGGCGCTGATCTCGGTCATCACCAAGGTCTACGCGCAGACCGAAACCGGCCTGCGCCAGTACCTGCTGCGGGCGCTGCGCGAGGGGGCGAGCCCGATGGAAGTGCTCGATGCGCTGCTGATGGCGTTCCCGGCGCTGGGGCTGGCGAAAATCGTCTGGGCGGTAGAGGTCATCCTCGCGCTCGACCTGCCCGAGTTCCGCGCGGAGAACATCGGCGCCGCAGCGCGCTGGCACGATGTCGCGCCGGCGGCGGAATTCGGCGATGGCGAGGTGGCGCGGCTGGACTGCGACGGCCGCGGGCTGTTCGTCTACCGCGAGGGCAAAGCCTATCGTGTCTACGACAGCCGCTGCCCGCACCAGGTCACCAACATCCCGCATCTGGCGATTGATGGCCTTGAATTGACCTGCCCCAAACACAAGTGGGCGTTCGATCTCACCACCGGCGCCTGCGTAAAGAAGGGAACCCAGCCGCTGAAAAGCTTCGAAGCGAAAGTGGAGAAGGGCCGCCTGCTCGCTTACTGGTAGAAAGAAGCCGGGCTGTCTGGATTTCCGCGTAAAAGCGGTTTTATGGTAATATGGGCAGCATGAAAACGACGCTTGAACTGCCGGACGAGCTGATGCGCCGCGTCAAGCTGCGCGCGGTTCATCGCAACCAGAAACTGAAAGACGCCGTCGCGCAGCTGCTGGAAGCCGGCATTGCAGCGCTGCCGGCGGCCGAGCCATCGGCGCGCCCACCCAGGCCGGTGCGGCTGAAAAAGCAGGCGCCGCTGACAATCGACGCGATCGAAGCCGCCATAGCCGCCGGCCGCGATTAGCCGGTTCCGCCGAATGGTCGTCGTCGATACGAACATTCTCGCCTACCTGCTGATCGAAGGTGATCGCACCAAGCAGGCGCAGGCCTTGTTCGCGAAAGATTCCGACTGGCGCAGCGAGGCCTTTCTCCTGGTGGAATTCAGCAACATACTGGCGACGTACAGGCGCATGCATGCCCTGGGCAGCCAGCAGACAGAGTCCTTGCTTGCCGAGGCCGCGAGCCGCGTACGCGAGCTGTTGAACGTGCCTAACCTGCGCGCCCTGCGCTGTGCCGAGCGCTTCGCCGTTTCAGCCTACGATGCGCGCTTTCTCGCGGTGGCGGATACGTTGGGTGTGAAACTCGTGACCGAAGATGCGAAACTGCGCGCCGCCGCGCCCGACCTGACGCACTCGCTTGCGCAAGCGCTCGCGGCGTGATCAAGAAGCAGTTCAGAGAGAAAGTGGCGAGACGCCGCCTGCGCGCTCATTGGCGGGCGACCGCAAATCCGGTTCAAAGCACGAGCGCGGCAGGATCCTCGGTCCAGGCGGCGATAATGCCCTCGGCAGCGGCCGCATCGGCCCGACGCAAGCGCAGCAGGCGCAGCGCGGCCTCATGCCAGTGCGCGCTGCCGGCCTGGGCGGCCGCGCGCAAGGCATCCGGTGTCCCGGTCTCGCCCCAGCATCGGTAGGCTCGATCCAGCGTCGGGAACAGGTTCGCGCGCATACCCTCGAAGTTGGCGAAATAAAAATGGATCGAGCCGGCTGCGTCGCGCTCGATCAGCCGCGGCAGGGTCGACAGGCAGTCAGCCAGGTTGTCGCGCACCGCGCGCGCGAGGACCTCGGCGCGCCGACCGGTGAACGAAGCGATGAGATCGCGCCACGCATTGCCGAGCAGCGGCTCGGCCATCGCTTCCCCGAGTTCGTGCAGGATCAGCGTCTCCGCCTCCTGCTCGGCCATGCGCTCGAACCCCGACTCCGCGTCTGCTGCGAAGCCGTGGCACTCAAGCGCCGACTTTAGTGCACCGTCGGCCTTGCGCACGCCCCAGATCTCCACTTTTTCCCACAGCCAGCGGCGCAGCGCGTCCCGGCGCAGGAACACCACCCCGTCCAGCAGGGAAGCCGGAGCTGCGGAAATGTCGCG
>MERK01000119.1 GCA_001770575.1 Betaproteobacteria bacterium RIFCSPLOWO2_12_FULL_64_23 | reverse complement strand
TGGAATGACCAAACGGCACTCCTCGCGCCTTGCGCTGCATCCCAAATTACCCCCGTCGCGCTCATGTGCTGAATGTCAACAGGCCCTAGCCGTACACCATAAATTTCCCAAGCCGACGAGGCGGGCGCAACTGAGCGAACAGAACGGTCGCGTGCTGGCAGTCGCTGACCGGCCAAACGAGAGCTGCCGGTCAGCGCCGGCCGGAGTGATCGGCAAAGTGCTTTATCGGGAAGCAGAGGCGGCCAGGCAAAGGGCACTTATCTGGACACCCTGGCGCCCTACGGCCTTGCCCGCTAAGGGCGTGGCTGTCGATGTCGGGGTCGACATTGGACGAGTGCGATGATCGGGCCTTGATCAGTGGTGAATATAATGCTCGAGCTGGGCGATAATGAATTGCTGTTCGGAAATGGCGTCTTTGACAAGATCGCCGATGGACAAAACGCCTACTACCCGGCCGTTGTCGATCACGGGAAGGTGCCGCGTGCGCTTGTCCGTCATGAGCGCCATGCACTCTTCGTTGGTCCTGGTCGGAGTAACGCAAACGACTTCTCGTGACATGATCTCGCTCACGGGCGTATCGGCTGAGGACTTGCCTTTCAGCGCGATCTTCCTCGCGTAGTCCCGCTCCGAGAGAATCCCCACCAGTCGTGGACCATCCATGACGAGCACCGCGCCTACGTCCTTGTCCGCGAGTAGTTTGAGGGCGTCGAGCACCGGCACATCGGGCCTGATGGAGATTACTCCGGCCGGTTTCAGCTCCAACATCTGCGCCACTGTTTTCATCGGCTTTCTCCCTGTCGAATGGCACCGTTCGAGTGTAGAGCCGCCGGCGCCATGTGAGATCCGGATGCCTGTTTCCCCTTACGGAGTCCTGTTCTGCAATGCTACGCCTATATATGTGCAACGACGCCTTGTTCAGTACAGTGGAGGCACTTAGCCGACAGTACGCCATCGCGTGGAGCTAGCGACTGCAACGGGTCGACAGCGCCATCTCATTAAATCCGGACATTCCAGCCGGTTGCCCTGATTACCTCTTGGGCAAATCGCCAACGACCACTCGGGCCGAGGAACGCGCTTTCGTGACGACGTGGCTGACCGTCTATACCGATCGGTCGATTTCCATATTGCTCCTGACCGCGAAAGATTGCTGTTGTCCATCATGCAAGCGCAAGCACTAGACGCCGAAAAAATGTGTAATCCGTATGTGAGGATAAATATGCAAATGGTACTGCTATACAACCTATTGAAGCAAAGCGTATTTCTTTGGTGGTGAGTGTCAGCGCGTTAGCTGCTGCATCATCGGGGTGTGGGCGCCCCCGCCGGGGATTCCGGCTTGCTCATCGGCGCAATTCTAACCTGTGCGGCACAAGTGCAAGCCGGGAATACGCCTGCAGTCGGCTGCGGTTCTTGGCCTAATGCATCCCCCTCTGTTTTTCGTCCTCCAAGGAGGCGCGGCCATGACGTCATTTGACATTCCTCAAAACAAAGCTGGCGAAGACGTTTAACGTGTCGACTCGGAGATTCACCAAAGGAGGGGCATCATGAGACCCAGAATAGACGGCACCCGATTTGGCTCCATCACCATAGATGGTTCTGACATCGAACATGACGTTTTGATCCGGCTTTCTGGCGAGATCAAGAAGAGAAAGAAGAAACTGTCCAAGGCGGTTTTCGGTACCTCACATACCATCTCACTCGAAGAGGCCGAGTACATATTCGAAAAGGGAGCCAACAGGCTGATCGTCGGCTCGGGCCACAATGGCATGGTCGCGCTGTCCATAGAGGCGGCCGAATATTTCGGGAAAGAGGGGGTTCGGGTTGACCTCTCGCCCACCCCCGAAGCCATTCACCGCTGGAACAAAGCTAAAGGCTCGACCATCGGGCTTTTTCATGTGACTTGCTGATCTCCGGCAAGCCAACATAGCAGGCGGTTCGGGCCGTTGCCAGATCAGTTCGCCCTCGCAATGCACCTCGCGCACAAGGTCCGCGTCTCGTCGAAAAAAAATGTCCGGCCATGATTGACGGCGCCAACATCGCTTGGAACGATGTTCAATTTGAAGCATTTCTGCTGTCTCAGGTAGTTGCGAAAACGCCCATGGACCTGGCCGACGCTATGTTCTTTGCTTTGACGGCGGACTCTGCGCAGCGCGGCATAACAATGGCTGCTGCAAAGAGCGCGTTCGTTGAACATCTGGATCTCCCGGAGCGTATTGAGTTAATGCTTAACAGCGCGGGAAGAACGGCTGGTGACAGGAATGCCGCCATCCATTCTATGTGGACGACGCATTTACCGGAGGGCGCATGAAGGCAATGATTCTGGATGCGCAGGGCCAGCCATTGCGGGTGGGCCAAAATTGACAACCTCACTTATCCCGCGGCAAGTTCGCGCTGGAGGTTTGCCCGCCGCCGCGCGCGTCAGTAGCGCGCGTTTCCGGGCGTGCGCGGGAACGGGATCACGTCGCGCACGTTGGCCAGACCGGTGATGTAGGACACGGTGCGCTCGAATCCGAGCCCGAAGCCCGCGTGCGGCACGCTGCCGTAGCGGCGCAGATCGCGATACCAGCCGTAGTGGTTCTTGTCGAGCTTCGCCTCGTCGATGCGCGCATCGAGCACCGCGAGACGCTCTTCGCGCTGGCTGCCGCCGACGATTTCGCCGATGCCGGGCGCGAGCACGTCCATCGCCGCCACCGTCCTGCCGTCGTCGTTCAGGCGCATGTAGAACGCCTTGATCTCCTTCGGGTAGTTCATCAGCACCAGCGGGCCGCCGACGTGCTGTTCGGCGAGGTAGCGCTCGTGCTCGGATTGCAGGTCCATGCCCCATTGCACCGGGAACTCGAATTTGGCCTTCGCTGCGCCGAGGATGGAAATCGCCTCGGTGTAATCCATGCGCACGAATGCCTTGTCGACGATGCCTTGCAGCTTGGCGATGACGCCTTTCTCGATGCGCTCGTCGAAAAAGGCCATGTCGTCTCCGCGCTCGGTGAGCACCGCCGCCAGCACGTATTTGAGCAAGGCCTCGGCCAGCGTCGCATTATCGGCAAGATCGGCGAACGCGATCTCGGGCTCGACCATCCAGAATTCCGCCAGGTGGCGGCTGGTGTTGGAATTCTCGGCGCGGAAGGTGGGGCCGAAGGTGTAGACCTTCGATAGCGCCAGGCAGTAGCTCTCGACGTTGAGCTGTCCGGACACGGTCAGAAACGTCTCGCGCCCGAAAAAATCCTGCGCGTAATCGACCTTGCCCTCGGGCGTGCGCGGCAGGTTCGCGAGGTCCAGCGTGGACACGCGGAACAGCTCGCCCGCGCCCTCGGCGTCGGCGGACGTAATGATCGGCGTGTTGATCCAGGCGAAACCGTTCTCGTGGAAGAAGCGGTGTATCGCCTGGGCCACGCTGTGGCGCACGCGCGTGGTCGCGCCGATGACATTGGTGCGCGGCCGCAGGTGCGCCACTTCGCGCAGATACTCCATGGTGTGCGGCTTGGGCTGGATCGGATAGGTGTCGGGATCTTCCACCCAGCCCAGCACCTTGATCTCGCTTGCCTGCATTTCGAAGGGCTGGCCCTTGGCCGGGGAGGGCACGATGCTGCCGGTGGCCTCGAGCGCGCAGCCCGCGGTCAGATGCATGACCTCGCTGGCGTAGTTGGCGAGCGTCGCCGGCGCCACCACCTGCACCGGATGAAAGCAGGAGCCGTCGGAAACATGGATGAAGGAAATCCCCGCCTTCGAATCGCGGCGGGTGCGCACCCAGCCCTTGAGCGTGACCGGCGCGTCTTGCGCGGCGCGGCCGGAGAGAATATCGAGACAAGTGCAGATGGTCATGATTGAGGCCGAAGGCTGAAGGAAGGGGTCAATTCACAGGCCGGCGCATGCCGTATCAAGGCCGCGTCCGGCGGCTATTTTTTGATGATGACTTCAGGGCCGCCCGTGCCCGCGGTTCGTTCGTAGACGCCATCCCCGGCTTTTTTGTACTTGGTGAGACCGGAGTTCCTGATCTTGTCGTCGGACACCGAGTAGGTGCCGCCCAGGGCGACCGCGCTGATGCGGCGCTCGCACCGCTGGCCGCAGGTCGGGCACGCCGAGAGCTTGGCGTCGGTGAGGCGTTGCATCACCTCGAACACGCCCTTGCATTGTTCGCAGCGGCCGGAGACGGGGGCGTATTCGTAGATCGGCATGGTCGGATTTTACCGTGTACGGGGGAGGACGGGGCGTGGTCCGCGGCCGGCAGGACCCGCCGCAAATCGGCTGGAGAGCCAATATCCGCGCGGAGCTCCGGATTTTTCCCTATGAACTTGCAGATTTTCGTTATACCTAAAATACCTTTACTTTAGGTATAATGCCGGCATGCTCCGCCAGCCCGCCGAAACGCAGACCCTGTATGCCGAACTGTCCGAGCGCTTGCGCGCGCTCGAGGTGGCACGCTCGTTCGCCAGCCTTTCAGGCACGTTCGCGAAAAAGCAGGTGCGCGACGGCGATTATTGGTACTTCAAGACCAGCGAGGGCGCCGCCGGACAGCGCGAGTACTTCATCGGTCCGGACGACCGCGCGACGCGCGCCGTCATGAAATCCTACTCCGCGGGGCGTGCCGAGGCGGAGGCTGCGCTAACGCAGGTCGAGCGCCTGTGCGCCATGCTGCGGCAAGGCGGGGCGATGCTCACCGATACACCTTCGGCGCGGGTCATCGCCGGCCTCGCCAGCGCGGGCGCGTTTCGCCTGGGCGCAGTGCTGGTCGGCACTCACGCCTTTATCGCCCTGGGCAACCTGCTCGGCGTGCGCTGGGAGTCGGCGCTGCGCACGCAGGACATCGACCTCGCCGCAGGCCGCGTGCTGCAGGTGATCGTGCCGCAGACCGAGGCCGATCTGCCCAAAGCGCTGGATGCGCTCAAGATGGGGTTCCTGCCCGTGCCGGGGCTTAATCCAAAGTCGCCGGAAACCTCGTTCAAGGTGCGCGGCAAGGCGCTGCGCGTGGACCTGCTCACCCCGGCGCGCGGCGTCCGCGATGGCAAGCCGGTCGTCATCGCGCGGCTCAAGGCGGCCGCGCAGCCGCTGGAGCTGCTCGATTATCTGCTGGAGGCGCCCGTCCCGGCGCCGCTGGTGAACGGCGGCGCGACGCTGGTCAACGTCCCCGACCCGGCGCGCTTCGCGCTGCACAAGCTCATGGTGAGCGGGCGCCGGCAGGTATTCGAGCAGACCAAGGCGGGCAAGGACCGGCAGCAGGCGGCGGAGCTCATCGCCGTGCTCCACGAGGATAGGCGCGGCGATCTCGGGCTGGCCGTGAACGCGCTGAACAAGCGGCCGGCAGCCTGGCGGACCCGGCTCAGGCGCGAGCTTGCAAAGTTGCCCGATGAGTTGGCAGCCGCGCGTGCTCTCATTCTCCGCGGTCTCGTCACATAGAAAACCTGGT
>MERK01000118.1 GCA_001770575.1 Betaproteobacteria bacterium RIFCSPLOWO2_12_FULL_64_23 | reverse complement strand
TGGCTTTGGAGAACGACAGGCCCCAGGTCAAGTCCATCGTTGCCTGGGACTGGATCGTTAATGCCCTATTGAAGTAGAAATGGAATTATAAGTAAAAGCGGAAAGCTGAGCATACATAAGAGCGGAAATCATGGAAGTCTCTCCCTACAGTTCAATTCAAAATCGCAGTTGCACATTACTGCGTAGGCCATTTACGGTAACGTGAATCTAGCCTTGGGTCTGAATCTACTGTTTCTTTTAGCGCAAGATCGACAAACTTCGTTGTTGAACGTTGGTCGATGAATAATCCCTGCGTACTGGCCAACAAATTGGGACGCAATTCGCGCGGTATGGTCGAAATTGGTACGCGTTGCCATTGGTTGTTGGCGGAATACTTGAAAGCAACGTGATTAATTCCATCAGGTAACGAGTACTCTTTTCGACCGGCAGCTTCGGCTACCACAGCGATGAGGTAAACCCCCCCGCCATCTGCGGTAATGTCAAGGACCAACGGCTTTAGCCTTCCATCCCAAGCAATCTCTCCGTTGGGGAGGGGCAGCGTGGTTCGTAGTCGTTCATACTGGAATAGCCATCCCGGCCCGCCCCCCCCTGCGTAAACTTGACGATAATCCTCGGACCGCTCGACGACAATCACCTGACCGTTTGTTAACTTAACTTCCTCTTTCCAATTGACTGTTTTCATCTGAGAGCAAGCCATGAGTGGGGTTACGGCCATCAGCAGCAGGCCGAGCAACTGACACAATCGTTTATTTAAGACAACGAAAGGAACAACGAAAGGGGTCAGAGTCAATTTAGTTCTTAAGATCCAAGGGGTCAAACACGATTCACTTCTGAGGAGCATCATTCTTACCTCCATTCAATCGAACATCGTCCTGTCGGGACCTTGATCACAGCGCTTCAAATGCGTTGTGAAGGATTCTCTAATCCCCAAAACCGTCATCCGCCTCCGGCCATTCCTATCACTCAAATGCGACAGACCATCCGAAGAACCGCGCCAGTCCTGGCTTTTCAGCCGATTGCACACTCATCGACACGCGAACCCCGGGAGGCAACCAAAAGCAACCAAAAGGGTCAGAGACGAATTGATTTTCATGGCAACACCACCTTTCACCGTTGATCAAAGTCGAGCCCGATCTGTTCGCCCTCTATTCCACCCATGCCCTTGCGCCGGCCCCGCTTCTGCGGCTCCACGCGCTTGCCCAGCGCCTGCTCAATCTCCCGCCTGAAGCGCTCGCTTCCCAGCACCAACTCCCGGCCTGCAGCCCTGCGGATCTGTGTCAATGCTTCCTCGTCCATATGCGACCTGAACAACTCCCGGTACGCGCGTTGCCGTTCGGACGCCTGCGTTCCCAGCGCCAGGTACAGATCGTGGTCGCGGATCAGTTCGTCGCACTCTCCCAGAGCGTGGCTGCGATAGCTCGACCAGGGGTACGCCCCGGGGTCCTGCACCATGCCCGCCCGCACCGGATTGAGTTCGATGTAGCGCTGGCACAGCAGCAGGTATTCCTCGGCATTCACCAGGCTCGCCTTGAAGCGCCCTTCCCATAGGGTGCCGCTTCTTTTGTAGATGCGGTTCACGTACTGCACGTAGCGCCGCCCCAGGCTTTGCATGAGCCCGGATGCGCTCGTCTTTCCGTGCGGGGTGAGGAGCAGGTGCACGTGGTTCGTCATAAGCACGTAGGCGTGGATGTCGCACCCGTACTTCTGCGCGCCCTTCCTGAGCCAGTACAGATAGAAGCGATAGTCCTCCTCGGCAAAGAAGCAGGCCTGCCGGTTGTTGCCGCGCTGGATCACGTGCAGCGGCACTCGGGCGAGATTCAGGCGCGGTCGGCGGGGCATGGTGTTGGTCCGGGCTCATCTTGCCAGGCAGCTATATAGCTACATCACAAGCATGGGCTTGGCCGTTAAAAAGAATTCGTCTCTGACCCCTTTTGACCCGTGGTGTTGGTCCGGGCTCATCTTGTCAGGCAGCTATATAGCTACATCACAAGCATGGGCTTGGCCGGTAAAAAGAATTCGTCTCTGACCCCTTTTGACCCCTTTGCCGTCGGCGCCGGGAAAACCGAAATAGCGTCCGGTGTCGTAAAGAGCTTTGGCGGCAGGTCGCCGTTGGCTTGCCTAAGACCGCAAAATGTTATCCGGCGCGCGGGTCCGGTATCAGCTCATGCCGACGCGTCCACGATGACCAGGCCGCTGAAGCATTTCTTGTAGTAGCCCCGGTCGCGAGTCAGAAGACGGTCGCACTGCCTGGCGGCATGCGCGCCAATGAGAAAATCTGCGATTACGCGGTCGCGCTTTCCTCCGGCGGCCCGGTATTTCTTCCAGGTAACGCCGGCAAGCGTCGCCGCTTGCTCCTGCATCGGGGAAAACGCGACTCCCAGGGCACGCATGGCCCGCGCGAATTCCTCGTCGCTCGCAAACGCGGCGCGCGTTTCGCCCCAGACGATGCTGCAGGCGACGACGGCGCCCTCGTTGAGCACGGCGCGCAAGGCCGATGCCGAGACAGCGCCGAATCGGGGGTCGGCGCCAAACACGTCGATGAGGACGCTCGTGTCCACCGCCGTGATCATTTCGCGGGAGTGCCGCGCAGGGCGCGGATGAATTTATCGGTGTCGATCCGGCCGCCAATGCAACCGAACACCTGGGAAACCGGGTCGGTTTCGGCCTTCCGGACAACCAGCGTGCCGTCCTTGGCGATGAACTCCAGCGCCGTCCCGGGACAGATGCCAAGCTTGTCCCGCAACGATTTCGGAATGGTGACTTGCCCCCTCTCCGCGACTATGGCCTTCATGAGCCTCTCCATCCGCAACATTGACATGAAAAATTATACATGAATCACGCATCAAAAAGTATGTATTGACACCTTGTTTTTCTGTAGCAAATAAGGACTCTTAACCGGCAGTCTGGGCCGAGCGTTCCCGCTCGATATCCCGCTGTAGCCTGCCGACGATCAAACGCATGAAATGGTTGAACGGATTGCGCGTTTTCTTTCCGATGCCGTTCACGGTTTCGCCTTCTCTTCCTCGACCATGTGCATCTGCTTCGGCGGCTGCGGGTCGCCGGCGGCTCCGCCTTTGGCCGCGGGCAACGGACCGAACTGCATCACTTCGTCCACCAGCAGGCCGCGCGGCAGGATGTGGGCGATGAACACCATGGTCACCTTGCCCTTCAACTGGTTGACGGTCTGGGCGAAGCTCTCGGCGGTCGCCTGGTCCAAGTTGCTGGTGGCTTCGTCGAAAATCAGCACGCTCGGATGTTTCAACAGCGCGCGGGCGATGGCGATCCGCTGGCGCTGCCCGCCGGAGAGCCCCACGCCGTGCTCGCCCAGCGGCGTCTGGTAGCCCTGCGGCAGTTGCTCGATCACCTCGTGGATCTCGGCCATGCGGCAGGCCGCGGCGATTTGCGCAAAATCGGCGTGCGCATTGGCCATCTGCAGGTTGTCGTACACCGTGCCGGAGAACAGCGTCGTCTCCTGCGGCACCACGCCGAAACGCGCGCGCAATTCGTTGGCGCTCATGTAGGCGCTGTCCTGGCCGTCGATGAGGATGCGGCCGTCCCCCGGCGGATAGAAGCCGAGCAAGAGCTTCGCGAGTGTGCTCTTGCCGCAGCCGCTCGGACCGACGAGCACGGTGAGCTGCCCGGGCTCGATCACGAGGTCGAGGTTGCGGTAGAGCCAGGGGTGCTTGTCGGAGTAGCGGAAGGACACCGCCTGGATGTCGATGCGCCCGCCGCGGCCGTCGGCCTCGGGCGAACGCTGCGGCACCAGCGCGTAGGGCTCGGGCGGCATGTCCATCACGTCGCCCAGGCGCTGGACCGAGATGTTGGCCTGCTGGAACTGCTGCCACAGGCCCACGAGGCGCAGCATCGGCTGGCTCATGCGGCTGGCGAACATCTGGAACGCGACCAGCATGCCCACGGTAAAGGTGGACGCGCCGCTGGCGGCGTTGGCGGCGCTGTCGATCACCAGCAGCGCTCCCATGGTCAGGATGGAGAGCATCATCACCTGCTCCAGCGCGTTGGCGATGACGTTGTAGCTGTTGGCGAGCTGCTTGGTCTCGAAGCCCGCGGCGAGGTATCGCGCGAGCAGGTCGCCGTAGCGCTCTTCCAGCACGGGCTCCATCTGCAGCGACTTAACCGTGGCCATGCCGGAGACGTATTCGGTCACGAACGCCTGGTTGCGCGCGCCGGCCAGGAACTGCTTGTTGAGCTTGAGACGGAAAATCGGCGAGACGGCGAGGCTCAGGATCACGATCAGCCCGAGGATGGCGAGCGCGAACAGGCTCAATTGCCAGCTATACCAGAACATCACCGCGAGGAAAATAAACAAGAACGGGCAGTCGAGCAGCAGCGTCACCGCGGCGCCGGCGACGAACTCGCGGATCTGCTCCACCCCGTGCAGCCGCGCCACCAGCACGCCGGTCTGCCGATGCTCGAAGTAAGGCATGGGCAGGCGAAACAGGTGCCGGAACACGGTCTGCCCCAGCACCGCGTCGACGCGGTTGCCGGTGTGCAGCACCAGGTACTGGCGCATCCAGGTCATGACCGCGGAGAACACCATGAACATGATGAGCGCGATGCCCACCACCCACAGCGTGTTGCGGGTGTGATGCACGATGACCTTGTCGATCACCACCTGGGTGAAGAGCGGCGTGGCCAGCGCCACCAACTGGATCGCGAGCGAGGCCGCGAGCACCTCGCGCCAGATTTTCTTGTGCTTGAGCAGCTCGGGGATGAACCACTTGAAGCCGAAAGGCTGGGCGACAGCGGGCATGTCATCGTCCGTTGCCTCGGCGCTCGAACGGGCGAACAGCATGATCCCCGGTTCCAGGCGCGACTCGAATTCGGCCAGCGGCAGCGTCAACGGAGTACTCGCGCCGGCTTCGAAGTAAAGCAGCTCGGTGTCGCTGGCCCGGACCAGCAGGACGGGTCTGGATCGCGGCGGCGCGACGACTTCAGCGTCGGCGTCGGCGGCCGGCGCGAGCTCCGGCTCGGCGGGCGCCTGCCGCAGGAACATCAGGCAGGGCAGCGGCAGCGCGGCCAGCTCTTTCGCGCTGACGGTTTTTTCGCCGACCTTGAAGTCGAGCGCCTTCGCGGCGCCGAGGAGCGCGGCGCGGTCGTAGGGCGGCGGAAACTGTTGTTGCAGCAGCGCGGGGGCAAAAGGGATGCGGTACAGCTGGCACAGGCTGCCCAAGACCCAGATGAAATCCTGCCCTGACAGGCTCTCTGACGCCGCCATGCAATCTCCTCCCTGCCTCGTTCCAGCCTCTAAGGCTTACGCAAGAAGGGTGGCGCTGCCAGTCGGTTTAATGCGGAATGACGGTCTTATTCCATTTCTACTTCAATAGGGCATTAACGATCCAGTCCCAGGCAACGATGGACTTGACCTGGGGCCTGTCGTTCTCCAGAGCC
>MERK01000117.1 GCA_001770575.1 Betaproteobacteria bacterium RIFCSPLOWO2_12_FULL_64_23 | reverse complement strand
AACTTCACCATGCCGAACAGATTGGCCAGATCGGTGATGGCGAGTGCAGGCATGCCGTCTTCTGCGGCGCGCGCCACCGCCTGGTCGATGCGCACGATGCCGTCGGTGACGGTGAATTCGCTGTGCAGGCGTAAGTGGACGAAGACGGGAGTCATGGGAAGCGCAGCAATCTGTGGCTGAAATTTTACCACCGGCACATCGACCGGCAGGACGTTCGAGATAAATCAACAGCCTGCAAGCGCCACCCAAGCCAAATCGGGTGGCGCTGCGCGGTGAATTTCCTGCTTCCTTGTATAATTGCGGCCCCCGCTCGACCACGCTACGGGCGCGGGAGTGCCATGAGTATCCTCAACATCTCCTCCTATAGATTCGTCGCCCTCGACCACCTGCGCCGCGCCCAGCCGCGACTCGCGGCATGAGCCAGGCTGACTCGCGCAAAACCCTCGCGTTCGCCGCCCTGCTCCTCGGCGCCGCGGCCATCGCATTCGCGCCGATTTTCGTGCGCCTCGCGGACACCGGGCCGACCGCAAGCGCATTCTGGCGCGTTGCGCTGGCGGCGGCGCCGCTGTGGCTGTGGCTGCGCCTGTCGCCGCGCGCCGAAACCGCCGCGCGCCTGCCGTGGAAGCCGCTCCTCATCGCCGGGCTGTGCTTCGCCGGCGACCTCGGCGCCTGGCATGTGTCCATCATGTACACCTCGGTCGCCAACTCGACCCTGGAAGCGAATTTCGCGCCAATATTCGTGACCCTGGGTGCCTGGCTATTGTTCCGCCAGCGCGTGTCGCGCCTGTTCCTGATCGCCCTCGCCGTAACCCTAGGCGGCGCCACGCTGCTGATCGGCCCCAACTTCGCGCTCGGCGGCCGCGCGCTGCTCGGCGACGCCCTCGGCGTATTGACTGCGGTGTTCTATGCCGGCTACATGCTGGCGATCAAAGCGGCCAGCGAACGCACCGGCACCGCGAGCATCATGGCCGTCAGCACCGGCATCGCCGCCCTCGCCCTGTTTCCCTACGCCCTCGCCACTGCCGATGTGTTCCTGCCGCAATCGTCGGCAGGCTGGCTGGTGCTGGTCGGCCTTGCGCTCATCCCGCATATCGCCGGCCAGAGCCTGATCGCCTACGGCTTCGCGCATCTGCCGGCGTCCTTCTCCTCGGTAAGCCTGTTGCTGCAGCCGGTGCTGGCCGCGATGTACGCATGGATGCTGCTCGGCGAGGCGGTCGGGCCGGTGCAGATGCTGGGGGGGCTGGTGGTGCTTGCCGGCATCTACCTGGCCAAGCGCGGAAGTTAGCAGGCGAGCGCGCCACATCAAACGAATGCAGCCGGAATAACCGCCGATAATGCTCTACACCACTACGGTCCGGGCCTGGCCCGGCGCGCGTGCCTCGATGCGGCCAATGCGGTAGACGCGTTCGCCGGCTTCGGTGAGCAGGCGCAGGGCCGCGGCGGCGTCCGCTTCGGCGACGATCAGGGTCATGCCTAGGCCGCAATTGAATACGCGGTGCATTTCCGCATCGGCGACGCCGCCATGTTGCTGCAGCCAGTCGAACAGCGGTGGCATGGGCCAGGCGGATTTCTGCAGCACCGCGGTCACGCCCTCGGGCAGCGCGCGCGGGACGTTCTCGACCAGCCCGCCGCCGGTGATATGCGCCAGGCCCTTGACCTTGACTTGCCGCATCAGCGCGAGCAGCGGTTTGACGTAAATGCGCGTCGGCTCGAGCAGCACCTCGCCGAGCGGCCGGCCGTCGAAGTCCGCGCGCAAGTCGGGTTTCGCGCGTTCGATAATGGCGCGGATCAGTGAATAGCCGTTGGAGTGTGCGCCGCTGGATGCAAGCCCCAGGACCGCGTCGCCGGCGGCAATCGATCTGCCGTCGATGATCGCGCTTTTCTCCACCACGCCGACGGCGAAACCCGCGAGGTCGTACTCCCCGGCCGGGTACATGCCGGGCATTTCGGCCGTCTCGCCGCCGATCAGCGCGCAGCCTGCGAGTTCGCAGCCACGCGCGACGCCCTTGATCACTTCGGTGGCGCTGGCGAGGTCGAGCTTGCCGCAGGCGAAGTAGTCCAAAAAGAACAGCGGCTCGGCGCCCTGCACCAGCACGTCGTTGACGCTCATCGCCACCAGGTCTATGCCCACCGTATCGTGGCGGTTCAGCTGGAACGCGAGCTTCAGCTTGGTGCCGACGCCGTCGGTGCCGGCCACCAACACCGGCTCGCGGTATTTCTTCGAAATTTCGACCAGCGCGCCGAAGCCGCCGATGCCGGCCAGCACCTCGGGCCGCATGGTGCGCCTGGCGAAAGGCTTGATCGCCTCGACCAGGGCGTCGCCGGCGTCTATGTTCACGCCCGCGTCGCGGTAAGACAAGGATTCTTTGGGGGAAATGCTCAAGATTTGTATGTTTGGCGAGATACGGCTACAGTTTTGGGCCTTGCAGTGCGAAGTCTACTTGAAATGACAGCAAAAATCCCGGCCGAGCCGAACAATCTGTGGTGGTTTATCCCCGCCGCGGTGCTTGTCGCGCTGCTGTATTTTCTCAGCCCTATCCTTGCACCCTTCCTGTTCGCCGCCATCCTTGCCTACATCAGCAACCCCCTGGTGAGCTGGCTGGCGCGCCACCGGGTGCGCCGCGCGCTGGGCACGGTACTGGTGATGCTGTTCCTCGGCGGACTGCTGCTGCTGTTGTTGTTGATCCTGCTGCCGCTGTTCATCAAGGAGCTGGGGCTGCTGTCGGAGCGGCTGCCGGGTTTCCTCGCCCGGCTCAATGACCATCTGCTGCCCTGGATCAAGACCAAGTTCGACGTGGAACTGCAGTTCGACCTCGCCGGGCTGAAGGATCTTATTCACGAAAACCTGCAGGGCGCGGACGGCCTGGGGATGAAACTGCTCGCCTCGCTCAAAATCGGCGGCCTCGCTCTGCTCGGTTTTGTCGTCAATCTGCTGCTGCTGCCGGTGGTGCTGTTTTACCTGCTGCGCGACTGGGACACGCTGCTGGCGCGGATCAATGGGTTGCTGCCGCGACGCTGGCACTGGCAGCTGAGCGGCATCGCGAGGGAGATCGACGGCGTGCTGGCCGAATTCCTGCGCGGGCAAATTGCCGTAATGCTTCTGATGAGCGTGCTCTACGTCCTGGGCCTGTGGCTGGCCGGACTGGAATTCGCCCTGCCCATAGGCATCATCACCGGCATGCTGGTGTTCGTACCCTATGTCGGCATGCTCACCGGCCTGGTGCTCGCGACCGTGGTTGGCATGATGCAGTTTCCCGGCGTAAGCGGCGTGATCCCGGTATGGATCGTGTTCGGCATCGGCCAGACGCTGGAAGGCGCGCTGGTGACGCCGCTCCTGGTGGGCAAGCGCATTGGCCTGCATCCGCTGGCGGTGATTTTCGCCCTGCTCGCCTTCGGCCAGATCTTCGGCTTCTTCGGCGTGCTGCTGGCTTTGCCCGCGAGCGCTGCCTTGCTGGTGGGCCTGCGCCATCTGCGCAGCCATTATCTCAACAGCAGCTTGTACAATAAGTGATGCGCCAACTGCTGCTGCAACTGGCGCCGCCGCCCGCGCCTACGCTGGACAACTTCGTCCCGGGGCGCAACGGCGCCGCGCTGCAGGCGCTGCGCGATATCGCCGGCGGCACCGGCGCCGAACGCTTCGTCTACCTGTGGGGCGAGCCGGGCAGCGGCCGCACGCACCTGCTGCGCGGCCTGGCGCAGGCCGCGGACGCGCGCAAGGCGCTGTATTTCAGCGGCGCAGCGGACGCCAGCGCAGCGGAGGACCAGGTGATCGCCATGGATGATGTGCAGAATCTTGCGGCAGGCGATCAGATCAAGCTGTTCGATCTGTACAACCGCGTGCGTGCCACCGGCGGCGCTCTTGTCGCCAGCGGCGACGCCGCACCGGCGCAGCTCGCGCTGCGCGCCGACTTGCGCAGCCGGCTCGCCTGGGGCCTCGCGTTCCAGTTGCACCCCTTGTCGGATGCGGAAAAAGCGGCGGCGCTGCGCGCGCATGCCCGCGGGCGCGCGCTCGACCTCGGCGAGGATGTCATCGCCTACCTGTTGCAGCACGCGCGGCGCGACATGGCGAACCTGATCGGCATCCTCGATGCGCTCGACCGCTACTCGCTCGAAAAAAAGCGCCCGGTTACCCTGCCCCTGGTCAGGGACGCCCTGGAATCGATGAAAAACAAACCATATACGGCGTCTTGAGTACTGTCGCATGCGGCGAGCGGACTTGCGCGCTGCGCGCGCCAACCATGTTTTTGGTACGGATAAGAAAACATCCGTACCAAAAACACGGTTATGGATAAAAACAGTTTAGAGTTGCTTTTATCGAGATCGTCGATTGCGCACGGATGGCTTTTCATCCGTGCGCAATCGACGATCCGCGCGGACGGTTTCTCGTCCGCGCAAAACCGAAAATAAGGGAAGCGCATTGGAACTGGTTCTATTCGATCTGGATAACACGCTGCTCGGTGGCGACAGCGACTACGAATGGGCGCAGTTCCTGATCGAACAAGGCGTGCTCGAGCGCGCGAGCTACGAACGGCGCAACCAGGATTTCTTCGACCAGTACAAGGCCGGCCGGCTCGACATCCACGCTTTCCTCGACTTCCAGTTGGCGCCGCTGGCGCAATACCCGCGCGCCGAGCTCGATGCCTGGCATCTGCAGTTCATGGCGTTGAAAATCCTGCCGATAATCTCCGGCGCTGCGCGCCGGCTGGTTAGCCGGAGCTTGCAGGCGGGGCATCTGTGCGCCATCGTCACCGCCACCAATTCCTTCGTCACCGCGCCGATTGCGCGCGAGTTCGGCGTGGCGCATCTGGTCGCCACCGAGCCCGAGCAGATCGGCGGCAGATTTACCGGCAAGGTAAGCGGCACACCGTGCTTTCGCGAGGGCAAGGTTACCCGCGTAGAACAGTGGCTGGCGGCGCAGGGCAGACACTGGAACGATTTCTCGGAGACCCGGTTCTACAGCGATTCCCACAATGATCTGCCGCTGCTGGAGCGGGTCACGCACCCGATTGCGGTCCGCCCCGATCACCCGCTCAAGCAGACGGCGCTGGCGCGCGGCTGGGAGGTCATTGCGCTCGACTAGCAGGGGGTGCCCCCCTTTCGTGGGAGTAGGGCTTTTCCACGGCCGGAGATGCGGCCTCCCGCCTGTTTAAGTTGGAGTATCATGCCGCCCACAGTGGCCTTGCGTCCGATCTGCGTATCCAGGGCGATCTGTAGGCCCTAATCCATGCACGATCGAATCCACCGGCAGGTCCCGCTCTAAACCGTCAAATTCCGCACTTTGATCAAGAAATTCATCCGCCGCATGTTCAACATGGGCGCCGAACCCGAGCCCAGGATCTACGGGCGCGACAAGCACGGCATCGCCCGCGGTTCCATCAGCCATGGGGCGCTCAAGGTGTGCGAGATTTTGCGAGCGCATGATTACTCCGCCTACATCGTCGGCGGCGCAGTGCGCGATCTGCTGCTCGGGGTCGCTCCAAAGGACTTCGACGTCGCCACGGATGCGCATCCGGATGAGGTGCACCGCCTGTTCCGCCGCTCGCACCTGATCGGCCGGCGCTTCAAGCTGGTGCACGTGCTGTTCGGCCAGGAGACGGTCGAAGTCTCCACCTTCCGCGCCGGCGAAGGCGGGGAAGCGGACGAGCACGGGCGGCTTCTGCGCGACAACGTCTACGGTACGCTGGTGCAGGACGCCGCGCGCCGCGATTTCACCGCCAACGCCCTGTATTACGACCCGCACGACGAGACCGTGCTCGACTACCACGGCGGCTTCGCCGACGTGCGCAAGAAGACCATGCGCATCATCGGCGACGCGCGCCTGCGCTTTCGCGAGGATCCGGTGCGCATGCTGCGGGCGGTGCGCTTCGCCGCCAAGCTCGGCTTTGCCATCGACCCGAAAACGCGGGCCCCCATCCACGAGCTTGCGGACCTGATCGAGAACGTGCCCGCGGCGCGGCTGTTCGAGGAAATGCTGAAGCTGTTGCTCTCGGGCCATTCCGCGGCCTGCCTGGCGAAGCTCCGGAAGGAAGGCCTGCACCACGGCTTGCTGCCGCTGCTGGACGTGATCGTGGAACAGCCGCTGGGCGAGCGCTTCCTGCGCCTCGCGCTGGACCAGACCGATACGCGCATCCGCACCGGGAAGTCGGTTTCACCCGCCTTCCTGTTCGCCGCCCTGCTCTGGCACGAGGTGCTCGCTGCGTGGAAGACCAACGAAGGCAAGGACATGCGCAGCATCCCCGCCCTGTACCTCGCCATGGACCAGGTGCTGGACGCGCAGACCGACAAGCTGTCGATTCCGCGGCGTTTGACCACGACGATGAAGGAAATCTGGGCGCTGCAGCCGCGCCTGGAGCAGCGCTCGGGCAAGCGCGCCCTGGTACTGCTCACCCACCCGCGCTTTCGCGCCGGCTACGATTTCATGCTGCTGCGCGCCGAAAGCGGCGAGGTGCCGATGGAACTCGCCAACTGGTGGACCCGCTTTCAGGA
>MERK01000116.1:4602-10968 GCA_001770575.1 Betaproteobacteria bacterium RIFCSPLOWO2_12_FULL_64_23 | reverse complement strand
TTCTTGCGCTGCGCACCACCGAGAAACCGATCGTGGCGGCGATCGACGGACTGTGCCTCGGCGCCGGGCTGGAACTGGCGGTCTCCTGCGATTTCATGATCGCGACCGAGCGCTCGCGTTTCGGGCTGCCGAACATCCATCGCGGCATTCCGGCGATCGTCGAGGCGGCGATCCTGCCGATGGCGATCGGCATCCAGGGCGCGCGCGAGATGGCTTATCTGGGCGAATTCTGGGATGCGGCGAAGGCCGAGCGCCGCGGCCTCGTGCAATCGGTGGTGCCGGCTGGACGCCTCGCTGCGGAGGCGAAGGCGCTGTGCGCGAAGCTCGCCGAGAAAAGCCCGCCGGCGCTGGCCACGCAGAAGGAGATCATCCACAAGTGGATGACCACCGATCTGGAGTCGGCGATCGACTTTTCGATTAACACGGTGGTGCTCAACTGGCTGACGCGCGACCAGAAAGAGGGCATGGGTGCCTTCCTCGCCAAGCGCCGCGCGCGTTTCAAGGGGGAATGACATGGAGCGCGTGATCGTCACCTGCGCGCTGACCGGCGCGCAGCAAGGCAAGGCGGCGAATCCGGCGCTGCCGGAGCAGCCCGACGAGATCATCGCGCAGGGGCTGGCGGCCTGGCGCGCGGGTGCGGCGATCCTGCACTTGCACGCGCGCGACGCGTCAGGGCGGGCGACGGGCGATGTCGCGGTTTTTCGGCGCATCGTCGAAGGGCTGCGCGCGGCCGGCTGCGATGCCATCCTGAATCTGAGCACCGGCGGCGCGGTCGCGGGGCTGGCGCTCGAGGAAAGGCTGAAGGTGGTGCCCGAGTTGCGGCCCGAAATCGCCTCGTTCAGCGTCGGCGGCGGCAGTCTGCTCGGCCGTTACGACACGGCGGCGGGGAAGTGGGTCAACGATCGCTTCGTGCCGCTGTTCGCGTCGCACGCCGAGTTGGAGCGGGTGGCGCGGGTCTTCCGCGACCATGGCACGCGTCCCGAACTCGAGGTCTATCACGCCGGGATGCTCAATAACCTGCGCGATCTCAGGGCGCGCGGCGTGCTGGCCGAGCCGCTGCTGGTCAACTTCGTCATGGGCATTCCCGGCGAGGTCACCGAAGCGACGGTGCGCAATCTGGTGTACCTGGTGGACGGAATCCCGCCGGACGCGGCGTGGCTGGTCTCGGCGATCGGCGCGCGCAACCACTTCCGCATGCTCGGCGCCGTCCTGGCAATGGGCGGGCATGTGCGCGTCGGGCTGGAAGACAACCTTTACCTGTCGCCGGGGCGGTTGGCACAGGGCAACGGCGAGATCGTCGACAAAGCGGTCCGCATCGTGCGCGATATCGGCTTCGAGCCGGCAAGTTCCGGCGAGGCCCGCGTGATTCTGAATCTTACAGGGAGGAACGAAGCATGAGCCGCAAGCGCATCGCCATCGACGCGTGGGCGTCGTACATCAGCCCGGAAGGGGCCAAGCTCTGGCCGGAGGAATTTCACCACATCTTCCGCAAGTACCGCAGCCCCGACATCATGGTGAAGGGCCAGGCGATCGAATCGATGATCGCCGAGATGGACGCGGCCGGCGTCGACCGCGTCGTGCTCTCGGCCTTCTACCACAAGGACGTGGCGGTGGTGACCAACGACCAGGTGGCGGCGTTCGTGCGCCGGTATCCTGACCGCTTTGTCGGCGCCGGCACCGTGAACGTGCTCAGGCGGCCGATGGACATCGCGCGCGAGGTCGAGCGACAGGTGAAGGAACTCGGCATGGTGGCGATCCGGCTCGAGCCGTACATGTACGGCGACGGCATGACGGGACTGCCGCCGAACGACAAGCATTACTGGCCGGTGTACATCAAGTGCAGCGAACTCGGCGTGCCGGTGTGCATTCAGATCGGCCACACCGGTCCGCTGCTGCCCTCGGAGTGCGGCCGGCCGATCTACCTCGACGAGGTGGCGCTCGCATTTCCCGAGCTGACCATCATCGGCTGTCATCTCGGCCAACCCTGGCACGACGAGATGATGACGCTCGCCTGGAAGCATCCGAACCTGTACGTCGAAACCTCGGCGCGCGGGCCCAAGCACTGGCCGGCGTCATTCGTCGAATTCGCGCGCGGGTGGGGCCGCGACAAGGTAATCTGGGCCACCGACTACCCGCTGCTCGGTTTCGACCGCACCCTGACCGAGTTGGAAGCGTTGGGGCTTTCGGAGGATGTTTTTTGCAAAGTGGTGCGCGACAACGCGGTGCGCGCCTTCAGGCTGGACAAGCGATGAACGAGTTGGAAGCCTTACTGGCCCGGATTCCTTACCTCGCGCCGCACGGGCTGCAGGCGGCGTGGGCGGCGGACGGATCGGTCACCGTGCATCAGCCGTTTCGCCCGGCGCTGGCCAACTACGTCGGCATCGTACATGCGGGGGCGATTTACACGCTGGCCGAAACCGCCGCCGGCATCGTCGCGAATGAACTGGTGACGCATCTTGGTGGATTTATCCTGTTGAGCGGGGCCAGCGTGCGCTACACGCGGCGCGTGGAGGGTGATGCCGACGCCATAGCGCGCGTTGACGCCGCGCAGGCTGCGGCGGCGCGGGCCTGCTTCGAAGCCGAGGCCCGGGCCGGGATCACGATCGAGGTGGTCGTCACTACACCCGATGGCGAAACGGCTTTCACCGGCAGCTTCGACTATGCGCTGAGACGGAGGAAACCATGAGTTCGACTTTGATGGTCGAAGTTGCCGAGGGTGTCGCTACGCTGACCCTGAATCGCCCGCAGCGGCTCAACGCCATCGACATGCCTTTGCTGGAGGACCTGATTGCGGCGCTTGACCGGGCGGGGACAGATCCCCTGGTGCGTGCCGTCGTGCTCGCCGGCAGCGGGCGCTCCTTCTGTGCCGGTGCCGATATCGGGCAGATGGTCGAACGCTCGCCGCAGGAGTGGGAGCGAATTGTCGATCGCTATCTCGATCCGATTCGGCGCATCAGCGCGCTCGACAAGCCGGTCATCGCGCGCTTGCAGGGCGACGTCGTCGGCGGAGGGTTCGGCCTGGCGCTCGCCTGTGATTTTCGTATTGCCGATGCCAAGGCGCGCTTCTGCGCGCCGTTCATTAAGCTGGCCCTGGCCGGCTGCGACATGTCGGCGGGCTATTTCCTGCCCCGGCTGATCGGCCAGGGCAGAGCCGCGGACCTGATGCTGACCGGTCGCTTCGTCGATGCCGATGAGGCGCAGCGCATCGGCCTCGTCACGCAAGTGGTCGCCGCGGCGGATCTGGACGGGGCGGTCAAGGACTTTGCCCGGCGCCTGGCGTCGGGGCCCGCGGACGCGCTCGCAGTGACCAAACGCGCCGTGCGCCGCTCGCTCGACCGCGACATGACGGCCGAGTTTGACTACGAGATCTTCGCGCAGGTGCAGTGCCTGCAAAGTGCGGATCACCGTGAAGGTGTCGCTGCCTTCAACGAGCGGCGAGCGCCGCGCTTCGGTGGCAGTGGCACGTGAACGACGCCCTGCTTACCGATGACCAGCGCCAGTTTCGCGATGCGGTGCGCGTGTTCGTTGAGCGCGAGATCACGCCGCATGCGACGCGCTGGGATCTGGCCGAGACCTACCCGCTCGAGCTGTTCCCGCAACTGGGCAAGCTCGGCTGGCTCGGCACCGCGTTTCCGGAAGGCGTCGGCGGCGCGGGCGGCGGCGCGGTGCATTACGCGCTGATGTGCGCCGAACTGGCGCGCGGCTCGGCGGCGGTAGCGCTCGGCATCTACGTGCACACGGCGCTGGCCGCCGCGGCGCTGCTGCACCTCGGCGACGAAGCGCAACAACGCCGCTTTCTCGCACCCATGCTGCGCGGGGAAAAAATTGGCTGCTGGGCGTACGCCGAGGCAGGCGCCGGCGCGGACGTTTCGACGGTAGCGACGCGCGCGCGGCGCGAGGGCGAGGAGTACGTGCTGGACGGCGCCAAGCTCTACATCACGAACGCGCCGTTCGCCGATGTGATGGTGGTAGTGGCGGCGAGCGCACCCGGTCAGGGCATGAAGGGCCTGTCGCTGTTCATCGTCGAGCGCGGCACGCCGGGCGTCGCGGTCGGAGCGCCGATCAGGAAACTCGGCATGGGCGCGTCGCCGATGGCCGAGATCGTGTTCGACGGTTGCCGCGTGCCTGCGGCAAATCGGCTCGGCGCCGAGAACCAGGGTTTCCTGCGGGCATTGAAGGTGCTCAGCCTCGGGCGCGTCGCGAGCGCGGCGTTCGGCGTCGGCCTCGGACAGGCGGCGCTCGATGCCGCCGCTGCCTACGCCCGGGAACGGGTGCAGTTCGGGCAGGCGATCGCGAAGCATCAGTTCGTGCGCTTCACGCTCGCGGAGATCGCGACCCGCCTCGAGGCCGCCTGGCAGCTCACGCTGCACGCGGCGCGCCTGATCGACGCCGGATCGCCCTTCGATCGCGAAGCCTCGATGGCGAAGCTGTTCGCGAGCGAAACCTGCACCTGGGCCTGCGAGCGGGCGCTGCATCTATCCGGCGCGCAGGGTTACATGCGCGAAAGCCCTGCGCAGCGCTTCTACCGCGACTGCAAGGTGCTGGAGCTGGGTGAAGGAACGAGCGAAATCCAGCGCGAGATGATCGCGCGCAGCCTGGGGATCTGAGACATGGGAATTGCGGAACGCAGGGAACGGGAGCGGGACGCTCGGCGCGGTGCGGTGCTCGATGCGGCGCGCACGCTGTTGCTCGAACGCGGCTTCATCGGGACGACCACCAAGCTGATCGCGGAGCGCTGCGAGCTGTCGGAGGCGACGCTGTTCTTCTATTTCCGCAGCAAGGAGGAGATCCTGATGTCGCTGCTGTTCGAAGGCATCGACTTCTGGGGGCGTGGCCTGGAAAAGCTGGGCGCGCTCGATCTGCCGCGGGAGCAACTGCTGGCGCGGATATGGAAGTACTTCCTGGAGGTGCGCGACGCGCATCCGGAGTATTTTTTTCTATCGACCTACCTGTCGCATCCGCGCGCGACCGCCGACCTCGCCGAAGACGTGAAAGCCGAACTCGTGCGCCGCTCGGGCGAAAACTTCGCGCGCCTGACCGGGCTGATGGAAAAGGCGCTCGGGGGGGCGAATCCGCGCCTGGCCGCCGAGCTTCTGTGGGCGAGTTTTCTCGGGCTGATCACTTTGCGCGATGCGCGCCTCAATCTCGGCAGCCGGGCCCATCCGACCGAGCGCGAACTGTCGGCGGTACTGAGTACGCTTCTTAACGGCCTGCTGGAGACCGGCGACGCAGGAGGGAAACGATGAACACCATGCTCGCTGCGCGCCTGATCAAGGCCGGGTTGCCGCTGTCGATCGACGAGGTGCCCGTGCCGGAGCCCGCGCCCGACGAGGTGCTGGTCAAGGTCGGCGCATGCGGCCTGTGCGGCACCGACCTGCACCTGGCGGTGGCCGGCGACATCCCGGTCGAGCGCACGCCGATCACCCTCGGCCATGAAGGTGCGGGAACGGTCGCCGCGCTGGGGCGCGACGTCCGCGGCCTGCGCGAGGGCGATCGCGTGGTTCTGTTTCCGGCGGCCTCTTGTGGCGCGTGCCGATTCTGCCTGCAGGGACGTGAATCGCTGTGCGATACATCGAAAGTCTACGGTATGGCGCGCGATGGCGCGCTCGCGGAGTATGTCGCCGCGCCCGCTCGAAGCACTATTGCGTTACCGGCCGCAGTTCCGTTCGACATCGGCGCCATCGTCACTGACGGCGTGTCGACGCCGTTTCACGCGCTGCGCAGCCGCGGCGCGCTGCGCGCAGGCGAAACGGTGGCGGTGATCGGCTGCGGCGGTCTGGGCACGCACGCCATCATGCTGGCGCGGCTGATGGGTGCGGCCTGCGTCGTCGCGATCGACGTCGACGCGGGGGCGCTGGCGCGCGCCCGCGCGCTCGGCGCCGACCTCACAGTGAATCCGGCTGAGGAGGATGCGGCGAAGGCGGTGCGCAAACGCTTGGGCGGAGTCGATCTCGCGCTCGAGTTCGTCGGCACGCCGGAGACCGTGGAGTTGGCACTGCGGGTCCTGGGCAAGGGTGGGCGGGCGGTCGTGGTCGGCGTCGGCACTGGCCGGCCGGCGCTGCCGCCGCTGCTCGCCTTCGTCGGCCGCGAGCAGGCGGTGATCGGCTCGTTCGGCATGGACCGCTGCGACATCGTCGATCTGTTCGCACTGATCGCGGCGGGCCGTCTCGATCTGGCGCAATCGATCAGTGCGCGCTACCCGCTGGCGCAGGCCGACGCGGCGTTGCGCCACCTGGCGAGCCGCGGCGTGGTGCGCGTGGTGGTGGTGCCGAATGAGGAATAGGCACACGGGGGCGGAGCCGGCCGGCGTCATACAAGGGCTCGCGGAATTCTCTCAGGCCGACCTCGCGCGCCAGCGCGGCTAGT
>MERK01000116.1:0-4587 GCA_001770575.1 Betaproteobacteria bacterium RIFCSPLOWO2_12_FULL_64_23 | reverse complement strand
CGGGCTTGCTGGCTTTGGAGAACGACAGGCCCCAGGTCAAGTCCATCGTTGCCTGGGACTGGATCGTTAATGCCCTATTGAAGTAGAAATGGAATTAGTACTTCCAGCCGCCGCTGGCGAGCCACTTCTCGATTCGCTGCTGGCCACGGAGAATCCGAGTCAGGCTGTACCGATGCGGATGACAGCGGGCGGCAGGCCCTGCCGGTGGCGCTGCCGCATCGCGTCGTATGCCTGCTCCAGATTGCGGGCGTAAGCCTGTGTATTGAAAAGCGTCGTGCCGGCCCGCTCATCAAGCTTTGCACGCAATGCGGCCAGTCGGTGCGGTTCGCGCGCCAGTCGCACGGCCAGATCGACATAGGCGTCGGCGTCCGCCACCACCAGTTCGGCAAGGCCTGCGCCGGTGGCCAGGCTTGCCCCGACGCGGCTGGCAAAATGCTCTGCCGGCCAAGTCAGCAGCGGCACGCCAGCGCGCAGGGCGTCGCTCGCCGACGTATGCGCATTGACGTAGTGCGTATCCAGGAACAGTCCGGCATGCCGCATGCGTGCAAGATGTTCGTTTCGTGGTTTGCCTGGCGCGAACAGCACGCGTTCACGTCCGACGCCGGCGGCCTCGAAGCCGCGGCGCAGCCGGGCCTCCGCGTAAGCGTTGCCGCCCAGCAGCCACAGCACCGCATCCGGAACTTCACGCAGAATGCGAGTCCAGGCGGAAAAAATCTCCGGCTCGATTTTGTAGAGCTGATTGAAGCAGCAGTAGACGAAAGCCGTCTCCGGCAGGCCCAGCGCGGCGCGCTCCGGGGAGTTCGGCAGTGCGTAAAGGGCATCGTTCACCTGGTAGCTGGCCGGCAGGTAGACGAGCTGCTCGGAAAACTCCGCTTCGCCTCCCACCGGTGTGGCGACAGGGTCGGTGATGAAGTAATCGGCAAGGCCTTCGCCGAGGGTTCCGGGACAACCCAGGAAATTCACCAGGATCGGGGCCGGACGGTAAGCGAGGATCTCCGGCCGGCCGCCGCCGGTATGCCCTTTCAGATCGACCAGGATGTCGATGCCGTCCTCGGCGATGCGCCGCGCCGCGGCGCGAAAGCTCAGCCTGGATACATCGACGAAGGCGTCGCATCCGGCCACGATGCGGCGCCGGTATTCGCCGTCGTCGAACGGGCCGTAGGAATAGCCGGTCACTTCGAACAGGGACTTGTCATGCGCGGCGAAAAGGCCCACGGCGAGATGCGCCGTAGCATGATCGTGGAAATCCGCCGACAGATAGCCGATGCGCAGTTTCCCGCCAGCGGGCCGGCTGGCGCGCAAGGACGGATCGAGCGGCGGGTGGGCGGCACGCATCCGTGCCGCATGAAAATCGGCCACCGCGCGGTTCATCGCCCGGCCGAGCGGCAGCAGCGTTGCGGCGTAGGGCGACAGGCGGGCCGCCCATGCGGCTGCGGGTGACTGCGCCGCCAGGGCACGCAGTTCGGAAACAAAACGCTCCAGCGCCGGCCAATCGCAGAGCTGCTGCCAGATCGGCAGCAGATTGGCATACAGCCCGTCACGCGGCTCCAGCCGCAGCGCCTCTTCCAGGTGCTGCCTGGCTTCCTCCAGCAGACCGCCCTGCGCCAGCGCGATACCCAGGTTGCAGTGCGCTCCGGCCATGCGCGGATCGATCAGCACCGCCTGACGCAGCATGGCGAGGCCTTCCGGGTGGCGCTGTCGCTCGCACAGCACCATGCCCAGATTCGCCAGTGCAGCGGCGTGGCGCGGCTGGTCGCGAAGCACCGCGCGCAGCCCCGTCTCGGCACCAGGCAGATCGCCCTGCTGCCAGGCGGCGATGGCGTGATCCAGCGCTTCGCCGAGCGACGCTTCGGCGGAAGCGGGAACGGGAGCCCGGGAGCGGAACAAGTACTTCAGCAGCGATGTCAGCATGCTCGTCGCGGCGCCAACGGTCAGCGCTTTCCGGCAATGACATCCAGGCCGCAGCGGTGGCGCGTGCAATTGGCCTCGCGCAGGTCGAGGATCACCGCATCGCCGCACAGCGGGCAGGATGCGCAGGCGATGCGCGCCGGCTCGATTTCAGCCACCGGCGAGCGCGCGTCCTATCACCATGCGCTGGATGTCGCTCGCGCCTTCGTAGATCTGGGTAACGCGCACGTCGCGCCAGATGCGCTCCACCGGGAAATCGCGCACGTAGCCGTAGCCGCCGTGAATCTGGATCGCGTCGGAGCAGATTTTTTCCGCCGCTTCCGAGGCGAACAGTTTCGCCATCGAGGCTTCCTTCAGGCAGGGCAGCCCGCGGTCGCGCAGCGATGCCGCGTGCAGGTAAAGCTGGCGCGCCGCCTCAACGCCCGTCGCCATGTCGGCGAGACGGAAATTCACTGCCTGGTGCTCCAGCAACGGCTTGCCGAAAGTCGTGCGCTCGCGCGCGTAGGCCAGCGCCGCATCCAGCGCGGATCGCGCCATGCCTACCGATTGCGCGGCGACGTTGATGCGCCCGGATTCGAGGTTCGACAGCGCAATGCGGTAGCCCTCGCCCGCGTGGCCGAGCAGGTTTTCGGCCGGAACCCTGCAGCCCTCGAACAGGATTTGCGCGGTATCCGAGGCATGCTGTCCGGCTTTTTCCTCGATGCGGGCGACGATGTAGCCCGGTGTCGCGGTCGGCACGACGAAGGCGCTGATGCCTTTCTTGCCCGCGCTCTTGTCGGTCACGGCGAAGACGATGGCGATGTCGGCGTGCTTGCCCGAGGTGACGAACTGCTTCACTCCGTGGAGCAGGTAGCCGCCGTCCACCGGCTCGGCGCGCGTGCGGATGGCGCTGGCGTCGGAGCCGGTGTGCGGCTCGGTGAGGGCGAACGCGCCGAGCAGGTCTCCCCGCGCCAGCGGCTTGAGGTAGCGCTCTTTTTGCGCCGGCGTGGCATAGCCGGCGAGTATTCCGGCGGCGAGATTGTTTACCTGGACGATGGTGGAGGTCGCCCCGTCGCCCGCGGCTATCTCCTCCAGCGCCAGCGCGAGCGCCGTATGGTCCATGCCGGCGCCGCCCCATTCCTCCGCGATCGCTATGCCGTACAGGCCCATCGCGGCCAGGCCTTTGAGCGCCTGCTGCGGGAACGTGCCGTCACGGTCCCAGGCGGCGGCGTTGGGGGCGATCTGCTCGCGCGTATATTGGCGCACCGCGTCGCGCAGCATCTGCTGTTCTTCGGACAGGATCATGGCACCCCCATCGGGTAATCAATCAGTTCTAGACGAGTTCGATCGCCATCGCCGTGGCTTCGCCGCCGCCGATGCACAGGCTGGCGACGCCGCGCTTGCCGCCGGTCTTGCGCAAGGCGCCGATCAACGTCACCAGGATGCGCGCGCCGGAGGCGCCGATCGGATGGCCCAGGGCGCAGGCGCCGCCGTGGATGTTGACCTTCTCGTGCGCCAGGCCATGCTCCTGCATCGCCGCCATGGTCACCACGGCGAAGGCTTCGTTGATTTCGAACAGATCCACCATGCCCGTATTCCAGCCGGTCTTGTCGTAGAGCTTCTTGATCGCGCCGACCGGGGCGGTGGTGAACCAGCCGGGTTCCTGCGCATGGGTGCTGTGGCCGGCCACGATCGCCAGGGGCGGGAGCCCGAGCTTTTCCGCCGTCGAGCGGCGCATCATTACCAGCGCCGCGCCGCCATCCGAAATCGAACTCGAGTTGGCCGCGGTGATGGTGCCGTCTTTCTTGAACGCGGGTTTGAGCGCCGGAATCTTGTCGAAATTGGCCTTGAACGGCGACTCGTCCATTTCCATGAAACGCTCGTCCTTGCCGGTTTTCACGTTCAGCGGCGTGATCTCCCAGCCGAACGCGCCATTTTTGTTCGCCGCCTGCGCGCGCTCGAGCGAAGTGACCGCAAATTTGTCCTGCTGCGCGCGCGTGAAGTTGTACTTGGCGGCGCAATCCTCGGCGAAGCTGCCCATCAGCCGGCCTTTGTCGTAAGCGTCCTCGAGGCCGTCGTAGAACATGTGATCGAGCAGCTGGCCGTGGCCCAGGCGGTAGCCGCCGCGCGCTTTCGCCAGCAAATAGGGCGCGTTGGTCATGGATTCCATGCCGCCTGCGACCATGATGTCGTTGGTTCCTGCGGCGAGCAGATCGTGCGCGAGCATCGCCGCTTTCATCCCCGAGCCGCACATCTTGTTGATGGTGGTGCAGCCGGTGGCGAGCGGCAGGCCCGCGGCGAGCGAAGCCTGGCGCGCGGGCGCCTGGCCCTGGCCCGCCGGCAGCACGCAGCCCATGATGACTTCGTCCACCTGCCCGGGCTTGATCTTGGCGCGCTCCACCGCGGCGCGGATGGCGGCGGCGCCCAGCTCGGCGGCGGCGAATTGCTTCAGTTCTCCCTGAAAACCGCCCATCGGAGTGCGGACGCCGGAGACGATGACAATAGGATCGTTCATGGCAGCTCCTTTCAAATATCAATTGCGATTATCGCAAATACCGTTCGCGCAGGCGTTTTTGCCCTGTTGCGCAGCACGCTATCACCTGGTCTCGCTGAACAGCTCCCGTCCGATCAGCATTCTGCGGATTTCCGAGGTGCCGGCGCCGATTTCGTACAGCTTTGCGTCGCGCCACAGACGCCCGG
>MERK01000115.1 GCA_001770575.1 Betaproteobacteria bacterium RIFCSPLOWO2_12_FULL_64_23 | reverse complement strand
GATCGGCATCTCCGGCGCGATCCAGCACATGGCGGGCATGAAGGACAGCCGCGTCATCGTCGCCATCAACAAAGACGAGGAAGCGCCGATTTTTCAGGTCGCGGATTACGGCATCGTCGGCGACTTGTTCAAGGTGGTTCCGGAACTGGTGAAAGAGCTGGGATAGAGCCCCGCTTCAATTCGAAGGAGAACACATGCGCACAAAAATGACCGAGATGTTTGGTCTTGATACGCCCATATTCGCGTTTTCGCATTGCCGTGACGTGGTGGTCGAAGTGACCAGGGCCGGCGGGATGGGGGTGCTGGGGACAACCCGGCTTTCTCCGCAGGAACTGGAAGCGGAACTGCGCTGGATCGACGGCCATACGGACGGGCGACCGTACGCACTCGATCTCGCCTTGCCGCAGAAGTTGGAAAAAGTCAGACCGATGGTCGAGCGCGACAAGGCCTTGCCCAGGGAGCATGTCGAATTCGTCGAGAAGATCCTGAGAGAGGCTGGTATTCCGCCGCTTCCGCCCGACGAGCATCAAAGGTTCCTGGACTCGTCGCCCGGCTACACGCTGACTGCCCGGGGCGGCATGGAATTGATCGAGGTGGCGCTGAAGCATCCGCAAGTTCGCCTGGTCGTGAGCGCACTCGGGGTGGCGCCGAAGGAGATGATCGATCTTCTCCACGAGAAAGGGCTAAAGGTCGGTGCCCTGGTTGGCAGGGTCGAGCACGCAGTGAGCCAGGTTAACGCAGGTATCGACATTCTGGTAGCGCAGGGAATGGAGGCTGGCGCTCACACGGGGAATATCACCTCCATGGTGCTCTGGCCGCAAATTGTCGATGCGGCAGCGCCCGTACCCGTTCTCGCGGCAGGCGGCGTCGGCCGCGGCCGGCAGATGGCAGCGGCCCTGGCATTGGGGGCCGAGGGCGTGTGGTGCGGCTCGATCTGGCTGGGCACCAGGGAGAGCGAGCTCAGCCCGGAAATGCGCGAGCGCTTCTTCGCGGCAAAATCCGAAGACGCGATCCAACGCCGGGTGTTCACGGGAAAACAATGCCGCATGCTGCGCAGCAAATTCACCGACGCCTGGGACGCCCCGGGCGCGCCGGTACCATTGCCGATGCCGCAGCAGATCATGCTGGTGGAAGAAGCTCGCGCGCGCATCGAGCGCGCGCACAAAAAGGAATACATGGGCTACTACGTCGGCCAGCTTGTCGGCGACATGAAAGAAGAAACGTCGACCAAATCGGTGGTCTACGACATGCTGACCGAATTTGCCGATGCCGTCGAACGGCTGCAGCGGCAGATTGGAACCGACTGACAAATCATAGCGCAGAGATGCCGACGCGCGTCTACCATTAACTGCGGCGGCGGCACGCGGTTCTAGGTGAGCGGACGGACCCGCGCCCAGCCGTGATCAAGCACAATCGCATTGCGCTCGAGCACGCGCGCCCGGAACGCAATTCCGGCCGGTTCGCGCCAGTACTCGGTGCGGATGGTCTCACCCGGATAGACCGGTGCCGAGAAGCGCGCATACATCGCCTCCAGCCGCGTGGAATCGTAGTCGCAGCAGCTGCGCAGCAGCGCATGACCGACCACGCCGAAGGTGCAACGGCCGTGCAGGATAGGCCGCTCGAACCCCGCCTGCCGGGCAAGCGCAGGCTCCGCATGCAGCGCGTTGTAATCGCCGGATAGGCGATAGATCAAAGCCGCCTGCGCCAGCGTCGGCAAATCGCAGGCGCCGTCGGCGGCGCGCGACGGCACTGGCGGCGGCACCGGCAACGCGATGTTCGGACCGCCGACGCCCCCATCCGCGCGGCAGAAGCTGCTCGAATTCATGGTGCAGAGTCGCCCGCCGCTCGCCCGGTCAGAGATCACCGTTTCGTAGGTCACGATCAGTCCCTTGTCCGGCCCCTTGTCCAGCACCCCGGTCACCGCGGTCGTACCGCACACCGTTCCTTCGACGGGCAAGGGCCGGTGCAGCTCAAAAGCCTGGTGACCGTGCAGGATGCGCGCAGTCTCGAGCCCGACATCCGCGTACGCCGCCAGCAGGTCCGGGAACGCAAGAGTAATCGCCATCGTCGGCAGCGCGTGCAGGTTCTTTTCGTAGACGAAGCGCAACTGGCGCTCGTCGCAGGGATCGGCACCCAGGCCTACGCCGAGCGCGTACAGCATGGTGTCCCTGCGGCCATAGGACTGCTCGACACCTTCGAAGCGTATTGCGGACAGTCTTTCGAGATCTACTGCCAAAAAGGTCTCCTCCGACCGGTTATCAGGCCACGCCGGCGAGCGAATTCAGCCGGCGTCAGCCTATGACCCCGCTGCGTGTCAGGGCGGCGATTCGGTCTTCTCCATATCCCAGCAGGCCCTTCAATACCTCGGCTGTATGCTGACCGACTGCCGGTGCGGGGACCGGGTCGACAGCCGGCGTTCTCGAAAACTGAATTGGAAGCTTTATGTTGGGTATCCAGCCCGCTGCGGGATGCGCTATTCGCGTGGCTACGCCGCGTGCGCGCGCTTCGTCGGAGGCCAACGCTTCGCCGAGGGTTCTCACTTCACCGCTGGTAATTCCGGCGGCGCGGAACTTCTCCTGCCAGTAATTCGCCGATTGCTCGGCCAATTTTTCATTCAGAACAGCGAACAGTCTTTTACGGTTCTTGATGCGGCCTGTGGCATCGGTCAGCGCCGGATCGTTCGCTACTTCCGGCATGCCCAATACATTGGCGAATAGCCTCTGGAATATCTTGGTGTTCGCGCAGTTGACGTAGATCGGCCTGTCTTTGGCCTTGAACAAGCCGGAGGGAGACGTGTCCGGGCTGTAGTTTCCCGTCCGCTGCGGATCAAAGCCGGTGCAAAGATGTTGCATGGCCGCGAAGCCGGTCATCAGAACGGCAGTATCGAAAAGCGCCACTTCAACGCATTGCCCTTTCCCGCTTCGCTCGCGCGAGAGCAAAGCCGCAAGAATTGCATTGGACGCCATCATTGCAGTGCCGATATCCATTACGACGGAGGCGGTGCGCACGCCGTCCCGGTCGGGAAAACCGTTCATCGACATGAATCCGCTTTCGGCCTGCACCACAGGGTCGAATCCAAGGCGGTCGGAAAACGCGCCCTCCCTGCCATAGGCGGAAACGGAACAATATATGATGTTCGGATTGATTGCCTTGCACTGTTCGTAGTCCAGACCGAAGCGCTGCATCACTCCGGTGGAAAAGTTTTCCACCAGAACATCGGCCGTCGCAATCAGTTCGCGCACGATTTCGAGGCCTTGCGGACTTTTCAGATCGATGCCGACACTGCGTTTAGTACGATTGGTCCACAGAAACGGCGCACCTTGGGCGGCCAGCTTCGGGTCCAGTGGCGGGAAATAGCGGAAATCTTCACCTTTGCCCGGCGACTCGATCTTTATCACGTCGGCGCCGAAATCGGCCAGCAGCATCGTCGCGAACGGACCGGCAATAAAATGCGTAAAGTCGATGACCCTGATCGGACCGATTGCGGTATCGGCTCCAGGATCACGCTTGGCGTGCAAAGGCAGTGATTCTTCGATTTTTTCAAACTGGAACATTCAATGCTCCTTGCTCGCATCCGGATCAATAATGACGGCATGTTCACGCCGCGTTCGGGCGCCAGGTCAGAAGTCCGCCAATGGACGGCTCGACCGCGGGCCCCGGCAGCGAAAACCGGCACCAATGCAACAGCGTCGCGATCGTCGATTGGACAACCTGAGCGCGTTGATTCTCGCCCAGGTGCTCAGCAAATGTTCAGCCATTCCTGTTCGCCGCCCTGCTCGCGAAGAACTCCTGCCTCAACGTTTTCGCCTCGGCGCTCGCAATCAATTCCAGCACCAGCTCGTACTCGAGCCGCATGCCTTCTTCGAACGCACTGCCGATCGAAGCTTCCAGGCATCGCAGCGCGGCGCGCTGCGCACGCCCGCGCGGGCCGGTATCGGCGATGCCGTCACGGGCCGAAGCCATGATCTTGTCCGCGTTCTGCGGGTCGCATACGCGGTTGCGGATGGATTGCCCGGCAGCCATTGTGGCCGCCCGCGCCGCGAACATGGCCGCATTTTCCACAAACGGTTCGCCCAGTACCGCATCGACCAGTCCGATTTCCCGCGCGCGGACTGCGTCGATCGGCTCACCGCCGAGTATCAGCCCGATTGCCGCCGTCAATCCGACGAGCCGCGGCAGGCGCTGCGTGCCCCCTGCCCCCGGAATCAGACCGAGCTTTACCTCGGGCAATGCCAGCCGCGCGTTCTCGGCGGCAACCCGATGGCTGCAACCGAGGGCGAGTTCCAACCCGCCGCCGAAAGCAATGCCATTGATCGCCGCGATGATCGGTTTGGTGGACGCCTCGAGCGCATCGATCACGCTACGGATGCGCGGCTCGCGCTGATTGTCAGGCGTCCCCAGTTCGCCGATGTCTGCACCGGCCGAGAAGAACCGGCCCGTCCCGGTGAGCACCAGTGCGCGCACTGTTGCGTCTCGCGTCGCTGCATCCAGTGCTTGTGTGAGCGCGCGGCGCAGTGCAAGGCCGGTCGCGTTTGCCGGCGGGCGGTCGAAGCGCAGAACCAGCACCGGGCCGACCCGATTCGGCCAGATAGCAGCAGGGTTACTGGAACTCATCGGGCATGCGCTCCTTGCAGCAGTTCGAATGTTTCCATGAAGTCATCAGCTGCCGTGCGCGTATCGCCCACGCGGCGGGCACCTGGCACCCTACTCGTCCACCCAGGTGACCACGCCGTCCACCGCAGCGCGGCTGGTGCGAAAGCGGTTCACCGGGTGGGCCGCGTCCTCGTAGCCGAACGACATGCCGCATACGACGAGCCGGGCCTCGGGCAAGCCGAAATAGGAGCGCAGGAATTTTGGATGCGCCCCGAGGGCGGCCTGCGCGATGCTGGCGATGCCGAGGCTGCGCGCGGCGAGCATGAAATTGTTCACCCAGGCGCCGCAATCGAGCACGCCATAGACGCCGAGCGCCTCGTCGGTGGTGACGATCATGGCGTGCGGCGCGCCGAACAGGCGGTAATTCTCCATTCCTTGACGCGCGGAAGCCTCGCGGTCGCCGCGCGCGATGCCCACGCTCTCGTAGAGCTGGAAGCCGCATTCGCGCCTGCGCTCGAGGTAGACGCCGCGGTATTCCCTGGGGAAAGCGAAATCGGGCTCCGGCTTGCGCGCAGCGGCGTATTCGACGATCGCGCTGCGAAAGCGCTCCGTCGCTGCGCCGCGGGTGATCACCACCTGCCAGGGCTGTGAATTGCACCAGGAAGGCGTGCGCTGCGCGATTTCCAGGATGCGCGTGATCGTGGCCTTGTCCACCTGCCGCGGCAGAAACGCGCGGCAGCTATGGCGTTCCTTCAGCAGGCCTTCGAATCCTCCGGATACCTCTGCGCTCATGCCGCCTCCTCGCTGCCGCGTCTATTTCGAGACGGCCGCGAAAACGCCGGCGTTGCGCACTCGGTTCGACGAAGCGCCGTCCATCGCGCGCCGGCCAGAATCATTTGGCCGAATCCCGGCCGGCGCGGGAAAACGCACTGAGGCGCCGGCCCAATTCATCCGACGTGAGAAAATGTTCGTACGCGCTGCGCTGAGCGTCAAGATCGATCTCCCCATCCGCGGCCTGGTTCAAGAAGTGCTTCATCGAGCTGAGCACTTTTGGCTCGCACTCGACTATCGCCGCAACGTATTGCGACACGACTGCGTGCAAACGCCCGGGCTCGACCAGTTCGGTCAAGAACCCGATGCGTAGCATCTCCTCGGCCTCGACCGGTTGCGCAGTCAGAAACAATTTCTTCGCCACGGACAGGCCCAGTCGCGTTACGTAACGCCTGATGCCGCCGGGATAATAATGCAGGCCGAACTTGCTCGCCGGCATGAGCATACGGCTCGCGTTGACTCCTATCCTGAAGTCGCAGCAAAGCGCGAGGTCGATCGCCCCGCCGTAAGCGCTGCCGTTGAGCGCGCAGATGACGGGCAGGGGCAAGGATTCGAGCGTGTCCAGGAACGACTCGAACCGATCGTCGAGCTGCTCACGGATCGCCTGAATCGTGTAACCGGAGCTGAATGTCTTGTTACCCGCGCCGGTGATCACCAGGACGCGGACATTTGCGTCCGCAATTACGCGCTGCAAGTGCTCCTTGAGGATGGCAAGGTCCGACGGGTCGATGCGATTGTGCTCCACCGGGCGACAGAAACGGATGCAAGCCCGGGGGCCCTCAATCTCCAAATGAGGAAAACCTTCGTGAATCATGTTGTCAAATCATCCTCGAAAAGCTGTCTAATGCGCACGAGATCCGCCGGCCATACAGCGGGGGCGAGCGCTTGGCATCTGAGTGGTGCTTGCCCTGCGGGCACCGGGGAAAAGCGACGGCTTGTGCGTGGACACCCTATTCTGAAAGTTCGCGCAGCTTTTTACTCGAATCGGTCATGCGCGTCTAACCGCGTTCGGCGACGGTCTATGGCATCATTTTCCAATCGAAAGTCGGGCCGTTTCAAAATTACCGGAACGGCCCCTGACTTGCGACAGTACGAGAGGATTTGTGCCCTCGCATCTTGAATCGTGCCCCTAGTTCGTCTGGATATTTGCATCACGGATCACGTTTCTCCATTCCTCCACTTCCGCTGCCACTTTGTCACCAAACTCCTTAGGGGTATTGGGTGCAACGCCAAAACCAAGGTTGATGAAACGCTCCTGCACTGTCGGCTGGGCGAGCGTTTTGCTGATTGCATTGTTCAACTTCGCGATCACATCGGGCGGCGTTCCTGCGGGCGCCAGCAAACCGAACCATACGGTGATCTCGAAACCGGGAATCGTCTCACTGATCGTCGGCCCCGGCAGCAGCGATGAAGGCTTAAGTGACGTCACGCCCAGCAACCTCAGTTTTTCGTCTGCGAGCCCGTTTTTCGCGGTAGTGGTCGAAGTAGTCATCATCATCTTAACTTCACCGGTTAGCACCGCTAGCGCCGATGGCCCCCCCCCCTTATAGGGAACATGAAAGAGTTCGATGCCGGCCTTCTTGGCGAAAAGCTCGGTAGCGAGGTGGCCGAATGAGCCGATTCCGGCGCTGGAGTATTCGACCTTCTTCGGATTTTTCCGCGCGAATTCGATCAGGCCTTTTACGTCGCGGACTGTCGGCAATTGTGCGGTGTTCGCCACCAAGAGCATGGGCGCTTCCGCCACTATTGACACCGCAGCGAAATCCTTGACCGGATCGTAGCCTGCGTCTTTCTGCAACAATGGGGTAATGGCCCCCGGCCCGTTGTTGGTATATATCAGCGTGTAACCGTCCCGCGCGGAACGCGCGACCTCGCGTGTACCGACGACACCCGCAGCGCCTGGCGTATTAACGACAATCACCTGCTGGCCCAGTATCTCGGCCAGGCCGGTCTGCATTATCCGTGCGGTGCTGTCCATGCCCCCGCCAGGGGGATACGGCACCACAATCTTGATCGGCCTGTCCGGGAATTGCGCACTGGCCAGGGTTGCAGCGGTGAGCAGCGCAAGCGCAAGTAATGTCTTCAGTTTTCCGTTTCTCATCGTGTCCTCCTCAATTATGGAATTAGGTGGAACTACAAATTGCAAAGTACCTGGACACCAAGGTCAGCTCAAATTGCTGCTGCGATCTTCGCGTAATCGCCTTCTACCACCTCGAGTGCCCCGCCCTTTCAGCACTGCTCCATCTTCTCGCCCGAACGCCCAAGCACACCGGCGAGCACAGCAATACGGCAGTGAAATCAGACGTCCGAACGATCCGCAGCGGCCCCGTCAGGGTGTTCTCTTTCCTGCGTTTTCCTTGAAGCGCGCAAGGTGAGAGCGCTGAAGCCGGACGAGCATCCCTTTCATCTCATTCGCGGCTGCTTCGGCATCGCGTGCTTGCAGCGCCGCGAGCAGCCGCCGGCGCGAGGGCAACACATAGGTGTTCAACTGATAACCGATCGCTTCAATGAAACTTCGCGTCGCCGCCATCAATGCGTCGGTGATGATGATCAGGACGGGATTCCCAGTGGCCCGCGCCAGCAGTCGATGGAATTCATAGTTGACTTCAGCGCGCCTCTCCAGGTCGCCTGAAGCAGTTGCCTCCTCCGCCGCGGTGATGTTTTCCTCGAGTTTGGCGAGGTCTTCCTTGGTACGGCGTGCGCAGGCAAGCCGCGCTACCTCGGTGCTGATAATAACTCGCGCCTCTGTGAGGTGCTTGGGCTGGATCGCACCGAGTGCATACATATCATTTAGACCGGAAATCACTGCTTCGCCGGTACTCTCTTGGATGTATGAACCACCGGTAACGCCTTTCTTGAGCCGTAGCAGTCCGGCGTGTTCAAGCGAGCGCAGCGCTTCGCGCAGCGTATTGCGCGATACGCCGAACTGCTCCGCCAGGTTGCGCTCGGCCGGCAGCCGATCTCCGACGCGCAGGCGCCTGCTCGACAGTTCACTGCGTATCTGTTTGGCGATTTCCTCGAACGCGCGCGGTGTCTTGACGCGCCGAAAGCCAACCGAGGTCATGTTAGGTTGGTCTCCGAGACGGCGAGCGCCGCAAGCCGCGCCGCTCCGATTTCGTTCAGGTACGCAGCACTGTCTATTGGCTTTTCGACGTAGCGCTCCAGATAGGCGCGATAGGCATCGGTTTTCGCGCTTGCCTTCACATACTCGCGCAGATGCACGTCATCCGCGCGGTACAGGCTTGCGCTCGAGCTCGGATGCGCCCCGAATGGAGCTTCGACCACGGCATCGACCATGGGCGCCGGGAGCTTGGTAAGATGATTGGCCCGACGAATGATATCGGGCGACACGATGCGGTCGACCGAGACGATCACGCGCCTGGAGGCTTGCGCGAGCATCACGTCGAAGAACGGCCCGCCGAGAAACTGCACGTTGCCGTACTCGTCCGCCTGCTGGGCATGGATGAAGCAGATATCCGGCCGGATCGGCGGCACCGCCAGCAGCCTGCGCTCGCCGGGCTGAGTCGGCAATGGCCGGTAGTGCTGCGGGTTTACTCTGGGCAAGTCGGTCGCCAGATCGGGGATCGGCATGAACGGCAGGTCGCAGATCGACGCCCGCAGCCCCCCGGCGATGCCGGGCCCGTCCATCTCATAGACCTTGAGCGTTCCCGACTCGGCCGCCCGGCGAAACTGCGGCGCCAACCCGTGGTGCTCGAAGCTGATGAAAACGCACACCGTGCTGCGCGCGCGGCCAGCGCCGATGAGCAGATCGGGCGCGATCGAACCGGGCGAGGGCACCAGGTCCAGATTCCTCGCCCCCTGCCGTATGAGCGCACGCACCAGCGCCATCGGCTGCGAGTTGAAGATCCAGCCACCCAGCCCCACCGACGCTCCGTCGGCGATATCGGCAACCGCCTGATCCAAAGAAACAAGCTTCGAAGTGCGCGACATATTAGTGCATCCCCGCTAGATGACATGAAACTACGCTGCGCCGGTTCCAGCAGACCTTCGCGCCGCGCAGCGCAATATAAGTGTCGGTGAAGTGCGACATTATTGCTCCGGTTCAGGGAAATTTCTTGCGCAGCGCGCCCTTGGAGTCGACGCGCGCGCGCAGGATCTCCAGTTCCGCTGCAGCGGGAACTGGCGTCACCGGCGGCGTGCCATCGACGACCAGGTCGAAGCCGGTCGAATCGCGCACCTGCTCCAGACTCACTCCGGGGTGAAGCGACTTGATGCGCATTGCGCGCGATCCGGGAACGAAATCGAACACGCCAAGCGGGGTAACGATGAGCTTGGGGCCACCCGGCGGCAGTCCCCGCTCCTCGCGCGAGTTGCCGCCGTCGAGATAGCCGGGACCGGAGATAAAATCGACCTTCGGCACGAAGGCACTCCTGTCGTGGCGCGTCAGCACGACGTAAAAACGCTTCGACAATCCGGTCAGCGCTGCGATGCCGACGACGCCCGGGCCACGCAGCTTGGGCTTGGCATGATCGCCGATCGCCACCGTATTGATATTGCCGAAGCGGTCGATCTGTATCGCCGACAGAATGGCGAAGTCGAAGAAATGAATCTGCCAGTCGATAAAATCGACCATGTTCGGCAGATCCAGCCAGGCTTCCGCCGACTCGATGTTTTCGAAATCCGCGGTGGAGAGCAGCATTTCGCGACGCGGATTCACCATCCCGCCGGGGCCGGAAACCCACCAAAGATTGGGGGCGTGCAGGCGTTGCGCGAGATTACAGGCTGCGAGCTGGATGTCCGAATTGGTGCCAATGATGGCCTTCTCGCCATCGCCCAGATCGCGGGCCAGGACGACGGCGAGGAACTCACCGGTAGAAGGTGGCAGAACTTGAGCGTCGGTGGCAATCATGATTCGGTCCGGGAGCCCCTATATAATTGGTTCTACCATTACCTTACCCGATCGCGGAATCGAAGTCAATGCACAATGCAGGAAACCATGCCCCGCCGCCGCGTCGCGGGAGTGTGATCGATCACGGTGCGATGACGCACCGACCGAGGCATGCTGCGGCGCGACCCGCAGGTGCCTCTTCGGCAAGCCTACGCCGCGGCCGCTAGCGCTGAGGTTCGCTCGACATCAGCGCCGCCACGCAGCCTGCGCAAGCGCACCTGGGCCAGGATCGCCGCTCCTAGTGCGCCAGTATATGCACCCAGCTCCGCATGGTAATTGATCTTCTGCTTCATCGATTCCTCCAGTGCCTGCAGCATGCCTGCGTTCAGGCCGATGCCGCCGGTGAGCGTCACCTCCTGCTCCAAACCGATGCGCTTGAGTAGCGCCTGCGCCCGCGAAGCGATCGAAAGCATCGCGCCCTTCAGGATATCTTCGAGCTGCTTGCCGGCAGTGACGTGGTTGATAATTTCGGATTCAGCCAATACGGCGCACACGGAGCTAATCATTTGCGGCTGCGTAGACTTTAGCGCGAGCGCGCCGATGTCCTCCACCGTCAGTTCCAGGTACTTCGCCACGCGTACGAGGAAAGTCCCCGCGCCGGCCGCGCATTTATCGTTCATGCGCAGAAGCTTTACCTGTCCCGTGGGTTCAATGCGCATGGCCCGGGTGCTCTGGGCGCCGATATCCATGACGCTGCGCGTCCCCGGGAACAGCACGCGCGCGCCCTGCCCGTGCGCCGTCAGATCCGTCATCTGGATGTCGCGAAACGGCACGGTAGACCGCCCAAAACCGGTGCTCGCCACATAGTCGACGTCCCCTGCCGTTATCCCGGCCTGCGCCAACGCCTGCTGATAGGTCTTCTCCGCGGCCAGTTCCAGGTTCGAACCCGTGCGCCTGATCGATTTGCCCAGGATCTCGCGGCGCTCATTCACGAGGACCGCCTTGGTGGAACTGGTTCCGAGATCGATGCCTGCTGTAATGGTCATGCTCAGACTCCTCAATTTTTCCTTTCCGATCGCGTTCACGCAGCTACCGCCGCGCGCTCCAGCGCGAAGATGGCTGCGCCGATGGCACCTATATATTGCGATTCCTCGCTCACGTTGAGCGGCATTTCAAACGCCTCCTGCAGCGCCACCACCATGCCCGCGTTGCGCGAAACGCCTCCAGTAAAGGTCAGCTCCTCGTTCATGCCCACCCGTTGCAGCAGGGAAACGGTCCGTGCCGCGATCGCCTTGTGCATGCCCATCAGGATGTCTTCGAGCTTCTTCTTTTGCGCGAGGTAGGAAAGAATCTCGGTTTCGGCGAACACGGTGCAGGTGCTGCTGATGTCGACCGGCCTTTGCGCTTTCAAGGAAATGGGGCCCAGATCGTCAAGCGAGAGTTCCAGCACCTGCGCCGCAACCCCGAGAAAGCGCCCGGTGCCCGCGGCACACTTGTCGTTCATTACGAAATCAGCCACTTCGCCGTCCTGGCCCACCCTGATCCCCTTGGTATCCTGCCCGCCGATGTCGACCACGGTGCGGGTCTTGGGAAAGATAAAATGCGCTCCCTTGGCATGGCAGGTTATTTCCGTTATCTGCGTGTCGCCAAAGGTTATCTTGTAGCGGCCGTATCCAGTGCCTACCGTATATTTGACGTCCCCGGGGTCTATACCGGCGCCGCGCACGGCAGCCTGAAAGGCGCGCTCGGACGCCTTGGTGGTGTTGGCGCCCGTATCGACCAGGCCGCGCCCGACGATGCGCATCTGATCGTCAAATATGATGCCCTTCGTCTGAGTCGAACCGGCGTCAACGCCGGCTGCATACATAGTCATTGCTCTCTCCTAGTCGGTACTTGTCGAAACATCCAGCGCAATTGCGCCCAATTCAGACGGCGGCGCGCGCACGGTAGTATTTCCTTTCTTCCAACCCTTCCATGAAGGCCTCGATGCGGTTCTTCACCTGGGCCTCGGAGAAGAAGCGCGGATCGGCGATGTCCGACTCCAGCATCAGAATCGGCACGCCCTCGCGGCTCAGGTGCTCGCGCAGATCGGCGAACCCGCCGGAATTCAGCCGGCAGCTCTTGATCGCGTGAAATACGATGCCGTCGGCATTGAAGCGACGCATGAGGTCCAGGTGGTTACGGATATCGTCTTTGCCCCCCCACCATCCCATGGACCACTGCGGTGCCTGCCTCGGATTGCGTCCATGGAAATAGTCGAGCATGCTTTCGGCATAGCTCTCAAGCGGCCGCTCCAGGTCGTACATTTTCGAGCGATAAGTGCCTCGGGTGCCCTGCATGAATTGCGGCGTGTAGACGAATGTCGCCCCCCGCTGGTGAAACATTTCGGGAATTTTGCGAAAGTAGGGATAACAAGGCGCACTCATCCAGAGCAGCCGAAAGCGCTCTTCGGCCACCGCGCCGGTTCCCTTGACGATGCGCTGGTCGAGTTCGGTCTTGACCGCTTCGAGATAAGCGACGCCCTCTGCCGTTCCCTTGTGCGTGTTCATGCCGGCGATATAGCCATAGCCATCGAGCACCGCGTCGAAAGGCGTCGGTGCATTTCGCGTCTTATCGATGATTTCGCACCAGAGCGCGCTCATTTGGTTGCCGAATTCGAGATTCTTCCGAAACCTTTCCGGATCGAATTTGATTCCGGTCAGCTTCTCGCACTCTGCGATCAGTTCCAGCAGCTGCTTCACCACGTATTGCTTGTCCTGCTGGTAGGTTTCCTCGATGTCGTAAGGGTACTTCTCGTCCCGTTTCAGGCGCACCGGGTGATCGATGGAGAACACCGGGCATTTCCAGAAGTCGTGGATGACCTCGGTCCATTTGTAATACGTATTACACAGCGTATCGTTAATGACGAGATCCGGGGGCGGAACATGGCCCAGCGGGTGCTGGTTGCCGCTCAAATACAGGCCGACATCCGCAGTCACGTAGGAGCAGGTGTCGGCGGAATAGCCATAGTCCTCCGCCTTCTGAATGTAAGGCAGGGAGGTCTTCTTCGCGGCCATCTGCGCGCTGCTGATCTCGGGGTAGATCAGGTACATGTCGAAGCAGCGCAGCAGCTCCGCAGGGCCGAGAACAAAGCAATAGCAAATCTTCCTTCCTGCCTCCTTCGCCTTCCATGCCTCGCCGAACGCGTTCTTCACCAGCGTCTTCGCCTTGGCGCGCATTGCGCTCGGTTGCGCACCGTTCACCGCGACCTGCGCTGCCGTCTGCTCGCTCATGTTCCTGCTCCTTTGATCTGAATTTCCATCGACGCTCACCCGCCCGGTCTCCGTTTCGGCGGCGCCGGCTGTTTCAATTTGCGTAGAATTGGATCGCTTCGGCGAAGGTTTCAGTCTGCGTGCGCACACCGTCAAAATCCTTCATGCGCTCCTGAAATTCCATCTGCAGCGACGGAATGCCCTCCCGGTCAAAGCGTTTCAGGTGATGGACCTGATCGTCGAGCCCGGGTTCGCAGAATTTTGCCGGGCTCAGGATCACCGCCTGGGCCTCGGCGCTGCGGCATTTCGCGAGCAGGTCATCTGACTTCAACCGGCGCAGGTCGTGCTGCACCGAGCTGCAATGCGACCGGTCGCGGTAGCTGCAGGCCAGATTCAGCAATGGATCTCCGTCCTCGGGCACGTCCTCCCTGATCAGGCGGGATCCGAGCAGGAAATCGTCATCGACGACGTAGCACACCTCTTCCAGCGCCTGGATAAACTCGACCGGCGGCTGTTCGCAGAACGCCCCTTCGTAGACGACGCGGATCTTGTCGATCGGGCGCGCGTGGCGATCGGGTATCTGCGCCAGGACCTCCCGCAGCAGGTCGATGTGCTCCTCCACCGGCATGAAGGTGCCGGCGCGAACCAGCAAATAGCACTCGGACGCCAGAATGAGCCAGGGCGAATCGCGGCGAATCGCGTAGATCTCGCGCACTAGACGGCGGCTTTCGTTATAGAGGCACACGCTGCGCCGGATCACCTCATCGTCGATCGCATGCCCTGCCACCGATTCCAGCAGCTGGCGTATCCGGTTGAACTCCCGGTGTAGATAGGGAATCGCCAGTTCGGTCCTCAGGTTACCGGGGTAATAGAGCAAATCGATGGTCAAGCCCGGGACATTGCGTTGCATCAGGTTCGGCATATGGCGGGCCGCGTCACAAATCGGGCTGCCGACGAACAGGTCGAGAAACGCCAGACGCCCGCTCAGCCCCAGCTCCACCGTCGACTTGCAGATCGAACACATGAAGGAATACATGTGTGCATCGGCCTGCTTGAGCTTTATCCTGTTGCCCCCGCCAAGTATGGCGACCGGGAGAATCCCGCCGGCATGGGCGATTTCGGCCGGAAAATACACGGGAAAATAGCCCATCACCTTCCCCTGCGGGTTGCGCTTTTTCCAGTCCCGCACATAGCCGAACGCAAGGTCCCCTACCTGGTCCTGGCAACGCTGCACAATTTCGTCGATGGTAGCCATTTATCCTCGCCTCCAATAGTCCATTTCGTGCCGCTTGCGCAATCGCGCCGTCCCGCTGCGCGGCACTTGCGCCGCACCGCCGGTTCGGAAGCGGCCTTGGCACGTAGGTTATGAGCGCTTTGCGCGAATGTCAAGGAATTCCTGGCATTTGGTCCTACCAGTTCATTATTGGTCCTACCAGCTTTTCCGGCGACGGCAAATGTGCTATGGTTACCTCCGCCCGCTGTAGGGCCCGGCCGGCTGCAATTGGCGATGGCGTTTGCCGGCGTTGGCGTGACCGACGGTCCCGAAGGAACATCGATGAAGAACCCGATGAAGCGCACGAGCGTTGCGGACCCGGCGTCCGACACCAGCACTGTGGCTCGTTTGCTCTCGTATATAGATTTCGCCAATCTGAAGCCGGGGACACGCCTGCCATCGGAACGCGAGCTCGCCGAATTGCTGCGTACCAGCCGGGGCTCGGTGCGCGAGGCCCTGGCCGTTCTGGATTCGTTGCGGGTGGTTGAAGTCCGCTCCAATTCCGGCATCTACCTGCGCGTGCGCGCCACCGATTACAGCTTCGACGCCCTGGTACTTCAGGCCAATACCGGCGTAGCGGTGAAGCCGGTGGAAATCCGGCAATCGATGGAGGTGCGTACCGCGCTCGAACTGAAGGCTGTCGATCTCGCCTGTCGCAGGCGAACAAAGGAGGATTTGCACCAGATCCGCCGGATCCTCGCAGAAACGGAGGTGGAAATCGCCAATGACAAGGGCATAGAAGAGCAGGACCATGCATTCCACTTGGCGCTGGCGGCAGCTACGCAAAACGACATCTACGCCAGGGTTCTGAACTCCTTCTATTGGTTTTCCCGCCTTCGGCGTCGCGCCTATTTCTCGAACCCTCTGCACTGCCGCCAGTCGCAACGCGAGCATATCGCCATAACCGAAGCCATCGCTTCGCGCAACAGCAAGCGCGCCTGCGCGCTGATCCTAAAGCATATGAAGCGTGCGGAAATCTATTGGGGAGGCGCGTTGAATCAGGACCGCGTCAAATTGAGCAACGCGCGCAAGCCCGAACAGAAGTGACGCGGTGCACTGTTATAGTGTCAGACAATGAAACACCAGCGCCCGATCCGCAGCATCCTCGTCGCCAATCGCAGCGAGATTGCGATTCGCGTCATGCGCGCGGCCGCCGAGATGGGGATTCGCACTGTCGCCATCCACTCGGCCGAAGACCGCTTCGCCCTGCACCGGTCGAAGGCAGACGAAGCCTATCTAGTGGGCCGGGGAAAGAAACCCGTTGCCGCTTACCTCGACATCGGGGACATCATCCGCATCGGGCGGGAAGCGCAGGTCGATGCGATCCACCCCGGCTATGGCTTTCTTTCGGAAAGCCCGGATTTTGCCGAAGCCTGCGCCAGCGCCGGCATAACGTTCATCGGTCCGCGTCCCGAGGCGTTGCGCCTGCTCGGCGACAAGCTGAGCGCGCGCAATCTGGCGATTTCGGTGGGCGTGCCGGTAATGCCCGCGACGGGCGCGCTTGCGCGCGACATCAACGCGGCCCAGGCGCAGGCCGCCCAAGTCGGTTATCCCCTCATGCTCAAGGCGAGCTGGGGCGGCGGCGGCCGCGGCATGCGGGTGGTGGATTGCGCTGCGGATTTGCCGGGGCACATCGAGATTGCCCGGCGCGAGGCGATGGCGGCCTTTGGCAACGACGAAGTCTACCTGGAGAAGCTGGTGCGCCGTGCACGCCACGTCGAGGTACAGGTGCTGGGCGATCTTCACGGCAACACCGTGCACCTGTTCGAGCGCGACTGCTCGGTGCAGCGGCGTCACCAGAAGGTGGTCGAGCGTGCTCCAGCACCCTACCTCGATGACGAGCGGCGCGCCGCTTTCTGCGGCGCAGCGTTAAAGATCGCGCGCGCAGCGAAGTATACCCACGCCGGCACCGTCGAGTTCCTGGTGGACGCCGATACCGGGGAGTTCTACTTCATCGAGGTGAATCCGCGCATTCAGGTCGAGCACACCGTTTCTGAGGAAGTGACAGGCGTTGACATCGTGAAAGCGCAAATCCGCATCAGCGAGGGGGCAACGGTCGGCGATCCGGACGGATTGCTGCCGCGCCAGGAAGACATTCGCCTGAACGGGCATGCGGTGCAGTGCCGCGTCACCACCGAGGATCCGGAGAAGGGGTTTGCGCCCGACTACGGGCGTATCACGGCTTATCGCAGCGCGGCCGGCTTCGGCGTGCGTCTCGATGGCGGCACCGCCTACTCGGGCGCGGTCATTACCCCATTCTACGACTCCTTGTTGGTGAAGGTCACCGCATGGGGGCATTCGCCAGGCGAGGCGGCGGCGCGGATGGACCGCGCGCTAAGGGAATTCCGCGTGCGCGGCGTCTCGACCAACCTGCAGTTCCTCGAGAACGTAATCGCACATCCGTTATTTCGCTCCGGCGCGTGTACAACACGCTTTATCGATGAGACACCTGAGCTGTTCAGCTTCCAGCCGCGGCGCGATCGCGCCACCAAGCTGTTGCAGTTCATTGGCGAGGTCACGATCAACGGCAACCCGGAAATGAAAGGCAGAAAAACCCACGATGGTCCGCTCGCGTACCCGCACAAACCCCACTGGGATCTCGCCGCGCCGGTACCCGGCGGCACCCGCGACCGGCTGATCAAGCTGGGCCCGCATAAATTCGCGCACTGGATCAGGCAGCAGGAGCGCGTGCTTCTCACCGATACCACGATGCGCGACGCACATCAATCGCTTTTCGCCACGCGCATGCGTACCAACGACATGCTGGAGATCGCGCCGTATTACACGCATATGGCGCCGGAACTGTTTTCAATCGAATGCTGGGGCGGGGCGACTTTCGACGTCGCACTACGCTTCCTCAAGGAAGATCCGTGGCAGCGTTTGGCGCAGCTGCGCGCGTGCATGCCGAACCTGCTGTTGCAGATGCTGCTGCGGGCCTCCAATGCCGTGGGCTACACCAATTACCCCGACAACGTGGTGAAATACTTTGTCCAGCAGGCGGCCAAGGGCGGCATCGACGTGTTTCGGATTTTCGATTCGCTCAACTGGGTGGAGAACATGCGCGTTGCCATGGATGCAGTGCTGGAGTCAGGCGCCGTTCTTGAAGCGGCGATCTGCTACACCGGCGACCTGTTCGATCCCGCGCGACCCAAGTACAAGCTCCGGTACTACGTCGATATGGCGAAGGAACTGGAGAAGGCCGGAACCCACATTCTCGGCATCAAGGACATGGCGGGGGTATGCCGGCCGCCGGCGGCGCGTGAACTGGTGCGGGTGCTGAAGCAGGAGGTCGGTCTGCCCATCCACTTCCATACCCACGACACCAGTGGCGTGGCGGCGGCGAGCGTGCTCGCCGCGGTCGAAGCGGGCGCGGATATAGTGGACGCGGCGCTGGACGCAATGAGCGGGCTGACCTCCCAGCCCAACCTTGGCGGTATCGCCGCTGCGCTCGCGCATACCGGGCGCGAGCCGGGCGTGAACCTGGAGCGGCTGCAGCAACTGTCGCAGTATTGGGAGGGCGTGCGCCGCTACTATGCGCCGTTCGAATCCGACATGCGCGCCGGCACGCAGAGCGTTTACCGGCACGAGATGCCGGGCGGGCAGTACACAAATCTGCGCGAACAGGCCCGGGCAATGGGTCTGGATCACCGCTGGCCGCAAGTGGAACAGGCCTATGCGGACGTGAACCTGCTGTTTGGCGACATCATCAAGGTGACGCCCACGTCCAAGGTCGTCGGCGACATGGCGCTATCCATGGTCTCCCACGGCCTTAGCGCCGAGGACGTGCGTAATCCGGACAAGGCCATCGCCTTTCCGAATTCCGTGGTGGCCCTGTTCAAGGGCGAAATGGGGTTTGCGCCCGATGGTTTCCCGAAGCAATTGTCGGACAAGATCCTGAAGGGAGAAAAGCCGCTCCAGGGACGTGCTGGCAAATATCTGCCGGCAGTCGAACTCGAGGCGGAACGCGCCGAAGCAGCCGCGGCAATCAAGGGGAACGTAAGCGATCAGGACCTTGCCTCCTATCTGATGTATCCGAAAGAGTTCCGTGAATTCGCCGAACATCGCGCCGTGTTCGAGGATGTGAGCGTGATTCCGACGCCGGTGTTTTTCAACGGCCTGCGCGACGGCGAGGAAGTTGCGGTCCAGATCGACCGCGGCAAAACGCTCCTCGTCCGGCTGCAAGGCCGCTCGGATCCGGATGAAGAAGGATACTGCAAGCTGTTCTTCGAATTAAATGGCCAGGCGCGGGTGATCCGCGTGGCGAAGGCGGGAATTGTCACTGCAACAGCGAAGCATCCGAAAATCGACGAGAACAATCCCAATCATATCGGGGCACCGATGCCGGGCATGGTGGTAACGGTAACCGCGGAACCGGGCCAGCGCATTGCGCAGGGCGATCCGCTGGTCTCTATCGAAGCGATGAAAATGGAAACTATGCTGTGCGCGGAGCGCGACGCCGTCGTGCGCGAGGTGTTCGTCAAGCCCGGGGCTAGCGTGATGGCCAAGGATTTGCTGGTCGAGCTTGAGTAGGGCGGCGACGCGCAGATCCGCAATGTCGCGCCGCCTGCCCGCAATCCATCAGGAGAAAAGAGAACATGAACTTTTCGTCACTCATTGTGGAAAAACGAGGCGGCGCGGCCACCATCACCCTCAATCGGCCCGAAGCGCTCAATGCCCAGACGCCGCAATCGCTGGCCGAGCTCAAGGAAGCGTTCGCAGACGCCGGCCGTGACGACAGCATAGGCGTAGTGATTTTGAGGGGGGCGGGTCGCGCGTTTTGCGCCGGGATGGACCTTAAAACCACCTTCGGCCAGGACGGCCTGGCCGATTTCCAGGCCGGCCGCGGTGTCCGCTTCGGCGTGGTGTGCGAGACCATGGAAGCGATCGGCAAGCCGATTATTGCTGCGGTTCAGGGCCACGCGGTGACTGGCGGGTTTCTGCTCGCGTACACTGCAGACATCTTGATCGCAGCCGATAATGCGCAATTCATGGACTCGCACGCGCGCTGGGGTCTGATTCCAGGCGCGGGAGAGAGTCAACGCCTGCCGCGGCGCGTCGGTCTAGCCAAAGCCAAGGAATTGCTCTTTACCTGCGAACCGATCGGCGCGCTCGAGGCGCAGCGCCTGGGTCTGGTCAATCGCGTGGTTCCATTGGAAAAGCTGGATGAGGAGGCGCGCGCTCTGGCCGATAAAATTCTGGCCAATTCGCGCAATACTATCGCGATCCTTAAAGCATTGGTCAACGATGGGGCGCGGGCGAGTTTCGACACTGGGATGAACCTGGAGCGCATTGCAGTGAAGGGCGGCATGGCCAATATGGAGCCCAACCCGGACAGGGACACGCGGCTGCAGGCGTTCAAGGAAAAGAAACGTTGACCGCAGCGCGAGCGGAGTGAAACGGGAGAATTCGAGTGCCACAACTGAACGTAGGGTTCATCGGCCTGGGCGCAATCGGTTTGCCGATGGCCAAACGCCTGCTGCACCCGGGAGGATTCGCACTCACTGTGTGGGCGCGGAGACACCTGCAGGCGCAGCCGGTCCTGGACGCCGGCGCAAGAGCTGCAACTAGCGCCGCCGCACTTGCTGCAACCTGTGACGTCGTCTGCCTGTGCCTGAGCAATTCGGGGGCGGTCGAACAAGTGGTGTTCGGCGAGCGCGGCGTCGCCGCGGGTGCACGGCCGGGAACCATCGTCGTGGACCACTCCACGATCCATCCCGCACACACGCGCGCCTACGCCTCGCGCCTGGCAAAGCAATACGAGGTCGCGTGGGTGGATGCGCCCGTTTCCGGCGGGCCCTTGGGTGCGAGTGAGGGCACGCTGGCCGTGATGGCCGGCGGAGAAGAGGCAGACCTCGAACGCGTACGCCCGATTCTGGCGGCCTTCGCCGGCCGCATCACCCACGTGGGACCCGCAGGTGCAGGTCAGACAATGAAGGCCTGCAACCAGATGATCAGCGCCGGCGCAATGGCGGGTATCGTCGAAGCGCTCAATCTTGCCCGCGCCTCCGGCATTGATCCCGCAGTCCTGCCCGCCGCGGTCGCGGGAGGCTGGGCCGATTCGGCGCTGCTGCGCCACTACGTGCCGAGAATGCTGGCGGACAGCTATCAGGGTTCGACAAAAACCATGGTGAAGGATCTGGACATCGCCTGCGATCTTGCGCGGCAGACCGGAACGCCCTTGCCGGTGATCTCGTTGCTGACTTCGTTCTACCGCCAGCTGGTGTTGCTGGGACACGACAAGCTCGGCATTAGCGGCTTAATGCGCCTGTACCCCAAAGTGGCACCGGAGCGCGAAGATCAGGGCTGAGCGCCGTGATCTATCGGGGCAGCTGCCTCATCGTGCGGCGAATTACCGGGCTTTTCGATGCAGACCTGGTCGTTCACTATGTATGTACGGTAAACCTTGATCGGCTCGACGGCCGGAAACGCGGTCGGCCTGCCGTCGCGCACGCAAAACTTGCCCGAGTGCCAGGGGCACTCGACCTCGTCTCCGTCGACGAAGCCGTCGCATAGCGAGGCCTCTCCATGGGTGCAGGTGTCGTTGGTGACGAAAAAACCCTCCTCGAGGCGGAACACCGCGAGGGGCGGCATCCCTTCCGCGATCACGCGGCGCGGCGTGCCGATTTCAAGCTCGGCCACCGCGCATAGCGGCAGGATAGTCTGGATTTCGCCGGGTGTCGTGGGCATGCTCAGAAGAAGCGGTCGTAATGCAGTTGCGTCTGCGGCACTTTGTGCTCGGCTGCCAGCAGGTGCGCCGTAGCCTCGACCATGGGCGGGGGACCGGCGAAATAATATTCGTAGTCGGCGAGCGGCTTGCTCAGTTTGCGCGGCAGCAATTCGTGCACGAAACCGACCTCTCCCCGCCAGCCGGTGCCCGCGGCCAGCGCCGGAACCGACACGACAGGGTGCCATTCGAGACCGCGCTCCAAAGCATGGGGCTTGAGCAAATCGGCAATGGCCTGAACATCGGCTGGGCCGCGCCCGCCATAGAACAGCCAGGCTGCGCGCTGACGCACCTCGTCATGCATCGCCGCCGCGTCCAGGATAGCGACCATGGGCGCAATGCCAGAGCCGCCCGCTATACAAACAATGTCGCGCGGGCCATCCTCGCGCAGCCAAGCCATAGGGACCGTCGAGTTCGAGCGCGGATCCGGGCGGCAGGGCGAACAAGGCATTGCTCACGACGCCATTTGGCGTTCTCCGCACCATGAACTGCCACAGCCCGTCGGCGTTCGCGGTGTTCGACATCGAATATGCCCGAGGTGGCATTCCAGCCAAGTGCAGCATGGCATACTGCCCGGCGCGAAATGTTGCCGGCGTCAAAGCGCGTAGGCTGAACTCACGCATGTCATGCGTGATATCACGCGCGCCCGTCAGCCACACACTTTGGCGCTGCGGCCGGTGCACCGGCACATAGACCTCGGCGACGCGGCTCTTGATCGTGCAATCGCCCAGCGGCACGCTCTGGCAGGCCAGGCGCCGGCCGCGCTCGCGGTCGCGTAGCTTGATGCCGGGCGCCTCGGGCCACAGATCGCATACTTCGCCCGCGACCAGGTCGATCTTGCACGTTCCGCAACTGCCCGCATTGCATTCGTATGAAAGGCCCAGCCCGGCGCGCAGGCCGGCGCGCAGCAGCGTATCGCCGGGTGCACACGAATAGGTCGTGTCGCTGCCGGCAAGATGGACCGTCGAAGCGCTTCCCGGCTCCGCACTCTGGCTCATGCCGATCTCAGCCATTGAGCAGGAAATCGATGTGTATACGGTTGAATGTCTCCGCATCTTCGAACTGCGGCCAATGCCCGCAGTTCTTCATCACGACGAATTTCGCCCCGGGGATCACGTCGGCTAGCCGCTGGCCGGCCTCGACCGTTGCCGTCGGATCGTGGTCAGTCCATAGCACCAGCGTCGGTGCGGCGATCGCGCGCCACTGCTCGGACGTTATCGCATAGGCCTGACGTGCCTCGGGGGTGTGCATCGCCAGGATATGGTGGATCGCCTGCTTCATCGAAGGCTGCGCGTAGATTTGCGGGCGACTGCCCACCAGGTCATCGTGCACCAGGGATTTATCGTACATCAGCCATTCAAGCCGCCCCTTCAGCCGTTCCCAGGACGGATCCTCGACGGCCGCGATCGACAGTTCGCGCAGCCGCGCCAATGCTTCGTGATTGACCTTGTCGCCGCTGGCGGTATTGAGCACCAGCTTGTCCACACGCTGCGGATGGTTCACGGCGAAATGCGAGGCAACCCAGCCGCCGAGCGATTCCCCTGACAGCGAAGCGCGCTGCAGCCCCAATGCATCCATGAAGCCACGCAGGTGTTCGACGTAGCGCGGCATGATGTAGTCGTGGTCGGGCTTGGCCGTATAGCCGTGGCCCAGCATGTCGAGCGCGTAGACGTCCAGCTCGCGGCCGTGCGCCTCGAGGTTGCGGAGGTAGGCCTCGGCGTGGCCACCGGTGCCGTGAATGAAGATCAGCGCAGGTTTGCCCTTGCGGCCAGCATGCAGGTAACGCGTGCATACGCCGCCGGCGTCAATATACGCCTGCTCGAAAGCGACGCCCTGCAGATCGGCCCAGATGCTTTGGTGTGGAGTCGTCATCGGAATCGGTTTTGTTCGAAGGATTAGTGGGAATCAGCGCGTTACGCCCAGCCAGCGCAGCGCGTTACCGCTCAACAGCCGATCCCGAGCCTCCGGATCAAGCACCAGCGCCTCGATGCGGCCCACAGGATCTTGTTCGCTGATCTGGAACGGGAAGTCCGAACCCACACAGACCTGAGCGTCGCCAAAGCGATCGATCAGTTGCGCGAGGGTGCCGCCGTCATATACCAGGCTGTCGACCCAAAAGCGGCACGCCGCATCGACTGGGGCTTCCGGCATCTGTACGCGCAGCGCCTCGAAGGTCCGCCACCCGTGCTGCAGCCGCGGCAGCAGCAGTGCCAAAGTACCGCCACCGTGACTCAAGACGATGCGCAGCGACCGGTGGCGCGCGAGCACGCCCGAGGTCAACAGCGACGCAGCGGCAAGGCCTGTTTCGCTTGGGAAGGCGAGAATCTGCTCGAGGTTGGCCGGACCGACCAGCCGCTCCTTGCCGGTTGGGCGCAGCGGATGTACGAATACCGCTGCACCCAGCGCTTCTGCGGCAGCGAAAAACGGCTCCAGGGCGGGGTCACCGAGCACCGCGCCGTTGACGTTGGTGCCAATTTCCACGCCGGGAAACCCGAGTTGCCGCACGGCGAACTCGAGTTCGACGAGCGCCCGGTCCATGTCCTGAAGCGGCACTGAACCGAGTCCAAAAAACTTCTGCGGCGCAGCCGCGACCATCGCCGCAATCTGCTCGTTGAGGTAGCGGCACAGCATGGCGCCGTCGGCGCCATCCAGCCAGTACGACAGTAGCTCCGGCATCGGCGACAAGACCTGGCGGTCCACGCCTTGCTGTGCCATGTCCTCCAGGCGCCTGGTCGGGTCCCAGGCGCGGTCGGATACGGTGCGGTATACCTTGCCCGATAGCATCACGTGCCTGTGGCAGGGCTGAGCTGGCGCCATCGCCGGCCAGGCGGCATCGGCGTGTCGCCCCATGTATGCCGGGAACTGCCCCGGCACGATATGCGTATGTACGTCGATGCAGCTGGCGACGGGCGCGGGCGTCACGCGTGGACGCCCGGACGCGACTGCTCGATGGCGCCAACCGCGGACTTGCGCGGGTCGACCGGCCCTTCCCAGATGTCGAAGGACTTGGACACCGGTGGCAATACGCGCGGCGCGCGCGCCCCCTGCTCCGGAAATTCCTCCATGCCGAAACTGTATTCCACGGTCAACCCATCCGGGTCGAGGTAGTACAGGAACATGCTACCCGAAGGTAGGTGGCGGCCCGGACCGTTAACGACGGGCACCTCGAGTTTCTTCAGGCGCCACAACGAAGTGCCGATATCGTCCGCATCCGACACCATGAAATTGAAGTGGTGCAGGCCGTTTTTGCCCTTGCCATTGCCTACGCCAAACGAATGGTGTAACGGATTCGGGAAGCAGCGCATGAATGTCACCGCGCCGTCGATCTGGTCCGATATCCTGAAATTCAGCACCTCGGTGAACCAGCGCGCGGTAGCCGCTGCGTCGGCCGTGCGCAACACAAAATGGCCTAGCCTCTGAATCTTGGCCACAGTGGGCACGAACGGCGGCGCGTCAGAGGGTTCCATCGCGGCATAGAAATCCAGCGTCGCACCGCTCACCGGCTCCCAGGTCCGCAGACCGGGCCCGTGGTGCATTGCTGCGCAATCCCCGGCGGGAATGTCGGTTACCGGCGTACCGGCCGCTTCCAGCGCCCGGCGCAGCGGCGCAAGCTCGCGCTCGCTTTCGAGCTGAAAACCCGCGCGCTTTAGGCCCGGGGCGCCACGGTATAGCGCAATATCGTGATGTTTGTCGCTGCAGCGCAGGTAGCGCACATCGGCGCTGCGTCCGCCTACGCTCTGCAGTCCGACGTGGTCGCGGTAGAAGGCCTGCGACCTACCGATATCCCTGACATTGAGGGCCAGGTACCCCAGCCGTTGGTAACGAATCATCGGGCGATCTCCGAACATGGGATCAGGGCATCGCGCTGCCGCCGTTCAGGCTGATGTCCTGCCCGGTGATGAATGCGGCTTCGCGCCGCGCCAGAAAACTCACCATATCGCAGATTTCGTCTATCTCGACGCCGCGTTTCTTCGGCACCACCTGCTCGAACGCAGCCGCCAGCTTCGGGTCCTCGCGCGTCAAGCTGCGGTAACGCTCGGTATTGACGACGCAAGGGGACACGGTGTTGATCGTAATGTCGTAGCCGGCGAACTCCTTGGCCAGCCCCACCATCAAGCCGATCACGCCACCCTTGGCGGCATTGTAGCCAGCGTGCCGCGGGATGCCGGTGCGCAGCGAATCGGCGCCGATATTGACGATGCGGCCGTGATTGTTCGCCACCATGTGCGGCAGCACCTTGTGGCAGCACCACAGCGTGGTCCACAAATTGCGTTTCAGCGTCGCTTCGAACGACTCGGCATCGTGTTCAAGGAACGGCCGAATCACGCCGCTGCCGGCGTTGTTGACCAGCACGTCGACCCGCCCGAAGCGCGTCACGGTCTGCGCCACCAATTCCCGCACCGCGGCTTCGGACGACAGATCGCCTACGAAGCTGGCAAAGCGATCGGGCTCGCCGGCGCCCCCACCCTGAGCGGCAGCGATCTCCTCGCGCACCTCCGCAACACGCGGATCGACGTCGGCCATCATGACCGCTAGCCCATCGGTGGCGAGGCGTCCCGCCAGCGCCCGTCCGATGCCACCGATGCCGCGCCCAACCCCGGTGACAATGGCCGTGCGCCGTTGCGCGTTCGATGCAAGCGGTTCGCTCAAAGGATAATGCTCACTTTGCCCTGCGGGCGCAGCTGGCTCAGTTCCAGCGCCGCACGCTTGCTGCGGATGCGCAGACCGTCGGACGTGACAAGCAAGCGATAAGTACTGCGGCCAGGATAGGTATCGTTCAGCGGCCCCTTGGCGCGGGTGACAATAAAACTGCTGCGCACCTGCAGTTCGTCGGCGCTGCGCTCGACTATGCGCACGTTGGACACCAAATGCACCGTGCGCGAATGCGGAAATTCGGCATGCGCCGCCTTGTTGAGCAGCCGGCGCGCGCGCTCATTCAGCCGATGCCGGTCGTCGTAGACCAGGAACAGCGAATTCAGCGGATCGGCGTCAGGGTCGTCCAGAGGCGGGATCAGGTACTCGCCATCGGCCGTAAACAGCGCCGCCCAGGCTTCGAGCTTCCATTCATCGAGAAGCGCCGCTTCAAGAAACAGGAAGTCCTCGACCTCACTGCGCGTGATCTCGGCGGCCGTGGCGTTCATACCGCCTCCGTCTCGCCGGCCCGCCGCATCAACTCATGCCAGCGCCGCCAGAAGGTGCGCATCTGCAACTCGTCCTGCTTGGCCGGATTCGGGCCATCCTCAGTGAGCATGCCACGCGACAGATCGTTCCACTGTACCCAGGTTTGCGTCGCGTAGGCACGCTGGCAGGACTCCAGCATCTCCTGGTCGTCGGGCGTCGCGAAACCGGCCGGACCGAGGAATTCGAGGAAGTTCCGGTGCCGCAGGTCGCGCAGTCTCGGGCCTTCGTGCTTCGGCGCCAGCGCGAAGGCATTGACCTCGAAGTACGAGGGCGAGGTCGGATAATAGGTGCGGATCACCAAACCCATGATGTCGTTGATCACCAGATTCGGAAAGATCAGCAGGTTGCGGTCACCGTGGCAGATGGTCTTGGCACGCTCCGCTCCGACGCGCTGCACCATTTCTGCGTAAGCCGCATCGACGTCAGCCCTGATCTCCGTGCCCCACGAATCGATCCAGCGCGCGAGGGGGCGGCCCCAGGGCGTGCCGTCGAGCGATTCGGATACGGCGTGACCATTGCCCAGATTGCGCACGCAGCCAAAGCCCGTCCTGGAAAAATTGTCGCGCACCGCACCTTCACGGTTGCGTATGTAGTCGAAGTAGGTCGAGTGCGTGCTCGATGCATGATAGCCGTCGGCGCTGTTTTCCTGCAGCAGCTTCCAGTTCGCTCGCGCCGAGTAGGTCTGCGGGCTGCCCAGGACTATCATCGACTCGCGGTCCTGCGCCTGTATGTTCTTCAGGTATTCGCCGGCACCGGCCAGGTAGGTTTCGAGCGACTCGGGACCCTGCGCAAAGTTGACGAACAGGAAGCCGGCGAAGCTGTCGAACCGGGGCACCGGCGTCAAATGTTGCGTGCTGTCCTCCATGCAGGCCGGTGAGTAACTGGTGTCAATAGGCCTGTGAATGGTCTTGCCTTCGTCGCTGAATACCCAGCCATGGTACGGGCAGGTGAAGTTGCGCGCACGGCCCCTATCCTCGCGGCAAACAGTCGCGCCGCGATGCGGGCAGGTGTTGAAGAAAGCGTGCAGACCGCCATTTCGGTCGCGGTTGATCAGCAGGGGTTTCCCGCCAACGATGCGCGAGACGAAGGCCCCGGATGCGGCCAATTCCGACTCATGTGCCGCATACAACCAGCAGCGCTCGAAGATGGCCCGCCCCTCGAGCGCGAAGAGTCTGTCGTCGATGAACGCCCGGCGGTTGACCCGGAAGACGCCGCGCTGGCGATCGTCGATCAGCATGTTTTCGAGCAGGCGCGTTGGCGTCTCTAGTCGCATAATTGATATCCGTTCATTCTCGCAAACGGCGCTGGTCAAAGCGCTTCCTCCCAATTGCCACGCAATATTGGTTGAACCAATGATAGAGCCGCACTCAGTCGGCGTCAACCCTCCGGGCGCTGCGAAATTAGCCCTTTCAGATCGAGGGGTATTACCTCCTCTCAATCTGTGCGCCCACGGTCGTACGCGCTCGGGCGCCGGCGCAACGGGCGGCCCATTCGGCGCCGATTGACGCCCGCACCTGGACACGGTAGCATTGGTTCTACCATTGCCTGGCCGTAGCCGCGGCAGGGATTTCCGGGATCGGCGCCCAAGACCTCAAGGACCGAGCATGGAAGAGAGCAGCATTGACAAGGTCGCCGCATTGCCGCAGGAGGCAGCACGCAGCCGCGGCGCGCTAGGACCCGTGGCGCCGGTAACCCCCTGGCAAGGTAGTGCGGTCCGAGATCGGCGGACGCGGCGCGATCGAAGCAATACTCGCCCCGACGTGAACCGAAAAGTTCGGTTCACGTGTTACCTAAAATATTATGGCACTACAACACGATTTGCCGGACCACGTGCAAAGGAATCCGGCACTTACGTCCGCCGACCTGGGTCTTTCGGGCAAATCATGTTAAAGATGGGCTAGCCCTTCTTCGCCCGCGCCGCCGCCATCGCCTCGGTTGCAACTTTGCGGTCGTCGCTCACTTTCTTGAACGCCGGGCGCTCGTTCAACATTTTCAGATAGGGCTTTACCGCGGCGTAATCGTCGAACACGTCGCGGCCGTAGACGATCTTGCTCGAGAGCGACACCAGCGGCAGGTGCACGCCGGCGGCGCAGTCGGCGTAGGTGAGGTCGGCGCCGGCGATGAAGGGCGAAAACTTGGCCAGCTGCCTGAACGCGCGCACGCCCTTGGCCAGGTCTTTTTCCACGTGTTTCTTGATCTCGTCGGAGACCGTGCCGCCGAAGAAAGCCTGGGTATAGAGGCGGCGCGCGACGAGTTCCATGTGCAGTTCCATGGTGGTGATGAGTTCGCGCACCCGCGCGCGCGCAAGGGCGTCTTTCGGGTAGAGCGGCGTCTGCGGATACTGGTCTTCGAGGTATTCGCAGATCACCTGCGACTCGCACAGGAACTCACCGTCGATTTCCAGGTAGGGCACCTTGCCCATGGGCGAGCGCTTGCGATATTCCTCTTCCTGCGAGGTCATGCAGAACGCCTCCTCGAACGGGATGCCCTTCTCCAGCAGCGCCACCTTGACCTTGTTGTAGTAATTGCTGACTGCAAATCCGCCCAGCTTCAACATTCATTTCTCCCTTCAATTGCTTAGGTTCAGGCCGTGTGCCCCGACTTGGGCACGCTCATGTGTTTCGCCAGTTCCAGTTTGGCGATGGCGTTGCGGTGCACCTCGTCCGGGCCGTCGGCAAAGCGCAGCGTGCGCGAATGCGCGTACATCATGGCGAGCGGGAAGTCGTCCGACACGCCGGCGCCGCCGTGGGCCTGCATCGCCCAGTCGATCACCTGCAGGGTCATGTTGGGCGCGAGCACCTTGATCATCGCGATCTCGGCCTTGGCCACCTTGTTGCCCGCGGTGTCCATCATGTAGGCGGCGTTGAGCACCAGCCAGCGCGTCGAGTCGATCATAATGCGCGCCTGGGCGATGCGCTCGCGCGTCACGCCCTGCTCGGCGATGGTCCGGCCGAAGGCGACGCGCGCGAGCGAACGCTTGCACATGAGTTCGAGCGCGCGCTCGGCCACGCCGATCTGGCGCATGCAATGGTGGATGCGGCCCGGCCCGAGGCGCCCTTGCGCGATTTCGAAGCCGCGGCCTTCGCCGAGCAGGATGTTCGACGCCGGCACGCGCACGTCCTTCAAATGGATTTCCATGTGGCCGTGCGGCGCATCGTCGTAGCCGAACACCGACAGCGCCCGTACCACCTCGACACCGGGCGCGTCCGCCGGGACCAGGATCATCGACTGCTGGCTGTGCCGGGCGGCGTCCGGGTTGGTCCGGCCCATGACGATGTACAGCTTGCAGCGCGGATCGCCGCCGCCGGAAGACCACCACTTGCGGCCGTTGATGACGTATTCGTTCCCCTGGCGCTCGATGCGGCACTGGATGTTGGTGGCGTCACTCGACGCCACATCGGGCTCGGTCATGAGAAAGGCGGAGCGCATTTCGCCGCGCAACAGCGGCTCCAGCCACGCCCGCTTGTGCTCCTCGCTGCCGTAGCGCTCTATGGTCTCCATGTTGCCGGTGTCGGGCGCCGAGCAGTTGAACACCTCCGGGGCAAAGCTTACCCGGCCCATGATCTCGCACAGCGGCGCGTACTCGAGATTGGAAAGACCCTCGCGGGCGCGCTTCGAGTGCGGCAGGAACAGGTTCCACAGCCCGGCCGCGCGCGCCTTGGGCTTCAGCTCCTCGATGATTTTGGTTGGTATCCAGGGGTTGCCCAGGTGCCGGTTTTCCAGCACCTCCTGGTGGAAGCGGTGCTCGTTCGGGTAGATATGCTCATCCATGAAGGCGTTGAGCTTGGCCTGCATGGCCTTGACCTTGTCGGTATATGCGAAATCCATGGTTTGCCTTTTCGTAGAATGAAAGTGGTGCGGACGCTGCCGGGCTAGTTCCCGGCGGCGATGACTTTTTGCGCGTACTCCCAGGCCATCTTGGCCAGCGGTTGCACGCGCGCGCCGGCATCGGCCGCGTGCGCGCTGGCGGCGGTGCCGTCCACCGAGCGCTTCTTGATCCCCTGCAGGATGGCGGCGATGCGGAACATATTGTAAGCGAGATAGAAGTCCCAATTGTCGATGCGCGCGCGCCCGGTGCGCCTGCAGTAGGCGGCGACATAGTCCTTTTCCATCGGTATCCCCAGCGCCGCCAGATCGAGCCCGCCGATGCCGCGGAACTGCCCCGGCGGAATGCGCCAGCTCATGCAGTGATAGGAAATGTCCGCCAGCGGATGGCCCAGGGTGGAAAGCTCCCAGTCGAGGATGGCGAGGATGCGCGGCTCGGTCGGGTGAAAAATCAGATTGTCGAGGCGGTAATCGCCGTGCACGATCGCGGTTTCGTCGCCTGCGGGAATGTTGTTCGGCAGCCAGGCGATCAGATTGTCCATGGCCTCGATCTTTTCGGTCTCCGAGGCCTGGTACTGCTTGCTCCAGCGCCCGATCTGGCGCGCGAAATAATTGCCGGGCTTGCCGAAATCCGCGAGGCCGATGGCGGCGTAGTCGACGCTGTGCAGGGCCGCGATCACGCGGTTCATTTCGTCGTAGATCGCGCCGCGCTCGGGCCGCGTCATGCCCGGCAGCGACTGGTCCCACAGCACGCGCCCGTCGACGCAATCCATGACGTAGAAGGCGCGCCCGATCACGCCCTCGTCCTCGCACAGGGCGTAGGTCCTGGGCACCGGGATATCGGTTTCGCCCAGGGCGCTGATCACGCGAAACTCGCGCTCCACCGCATGCGCGGAGGGCAACAGTTTCGCCGCGGGCCCGGGCTTCGCGCGCATGGCGTAGCGCTTGCCGCCGGCGGCGAGGCGATAAGTCGGATTGGACTGCCCTCCCTTGAACTGCTCGACTTCGAGGCTGCCTGCGAATCCGTCCACATGCGCGCGCAGATAAGTTTCCAGACGGGCAACATCGAAGCGCTGCTTCTCCGCCACCGGCATGGTGCCGATGAACTGATCCATCACCTGTTCCTTATTCCATATTTGCCCGCCCGCAATCCTAGCACGGCCGGCACCCGGCTCCCAAAGCGGGAGAACAAGCGCATGCGCGGTGAATGCCAGCAGACCTTAGCCGTCAAAGCGATGGCTTGACGCGGAAATAGTTCGTCCGGTCGATCGAGCGCACCTTGATCTCTTTCACGCTTGCACCCTGCAGCACCTTCAGCGGCACTTCGGTCCCGGCCGGACCCAGCGACCAGAGCTTGCGATACAGCTCGGCCTGGGTCGTGACCGCGTCCGCCCCCACGCCGACGACGATGTCACCGCGCTGCACGCCGGCCTGGTCCGCCGGCGCCTCCGGCGATACCCGCGTCACGAACAAGCGCCCCTGCATTTCCTCCGTGGCCATGCCCAACCATGGCCGCGGAGGGCCGGACGCGCGTCCTTGGTCGATCAGATCGGCGAGTATGGGTTTCAACAGATCGATCGGCACGAACATGTTGCCAGGCAGCGGCGTGCCTACTTCCTCCGAGTCGCGCACCAGCAGCGAACCGATGCCGACCAGCCTGCCCTCGCGGCTGATCAGGGCCGAACCGGCCCAGGCGAGGGTCGGCGGGGAAACAAAAATCGCGCTGTCCAGCAAGTATTCCCAGCTGCCGGAAAACTGCCGCGTGGACACGACGTAGGCGAGGTTGAGGAGTTCGCGCCCCCCGTGTGGCGCTACCAGGACCGGCTCGCGCAGCGCGAGTTCCGCGGACGCCCCCAGGTCGATGGGTTTGGCACCCAGCGGCAACGCGGCGCGCAACAGACCGAAGCCGCTGGCGTGATCGTAGCCGGCCAGCGTCGCCGGGCTGGTCTTGCCTTGGGCGGTGGTGACTTCGATCGCATCGGCTTCGATCACCAGATAACCAATGGTGAGGACGTACCCACGGTCGTCGATGATCACGCCGCTGCCTTCGCGCAGGGAGCCCAGTGTCGCGTTGCTGCGCGCGTCCGGGAGCGCTCGCGCCTTGACCCTGACTACGGATCCGAGCAGATCGTCCGCCTGCTTTTCGCTGATGACCTTGGGCTTCGGCTGCGGCGTTTGCGCCTCGAGCGGCAGCGCGGCGAGCGCAGCGCAAAGGAATCCGGATACAACCAGCAGATTCAGAAAACGCTTCATCATGTCCTCCCGCCGCGTAACGGCATACCTTGAACCTACACGCAAGCCCCTATCAGGGGTGCTGGACAAGCATAGTCATGACCTTGCGCCGGCGCAAGGATTGATTTCCCCCAGTGTTCGCCTGCGCTGCCAGCTGCGATTATTGAGACAGGCCGCTTTGCCGCGGTTGCGCCGAGTCTTGCGACGGGCTATGGTTCGTGCTTTCATGTGGAGAAAATCATGCCCCTGATCCAGGTCGATATGTTCGAAGGCCGCAGCGCCGAACTCAAGCGCGAATTCGTCGAAGGCATTACGCGCGAAACCTGCCGCGTGCTCAAGTGCGAGCCGGGCGCGGTGCAAATCATTATGCGCGACGTCAAGAAATCCGACTGGGCCTCTGGCGGAGTGCTCTGGTCGGAAAAGAAGTAAGGCCCGAGGCGGGCAGCTTGGCGATGCGCTAGCATCGCGGCGTTTGCGCCTGCCCGCGCCCGGCAACGCCCGCGCGAAAATCCCTGGCAAAGGACCCATCATGTTCCAACCCGGATTGTTCAAAGGCAAGCGCATCCTCGTCACCGGCGGCGGCACCGGCCTCGGCCGCGAGATGGCGGACAAATATCTGGAGCTGGGCGCGGACATCTACATTTGCGGCCGGCGCAAGGAAGTGCTGGACCGGACCGCGAAGGAGCTGATGCAACAGCGCGGCGGTTCGGTCAAGACCCGCGCCATCGACATTCGCGACGCGGAAAGCGTGGACAAAATGATCGAATCGATCTGGAGCGACGGCGGACCTCTCACCGGTCTCGTGAACAACGCCGCCGGCAACTTCATCAGCCGCACCGAAGACCTGTCGCACCGCGGCTTCGATGCCATCGCCAACACCGTTTTCCACGGCACCTTCTACACCACTCATGCCGTGGGCAAACGCTGGATCAAAGGCGGCGACAAGGGCAGCGTGGTCTCCATCGTCGTCACCTGGGTCTGGACCGGCTCGCCATTCGTCGTGCCCTCGGCCATGTCCAAGGCCGGCATTCATGTGATGACCCAGTCGCTGGCGGTGGAATGGGGCCGCTACGGCATCCGCCTGAACGCCATCGCCCCGGGCCTGTTTCCCACCGAGGGCGCGGGCAAGCGCCTGTATCCGGGCAAGGACGGCAAAGACCGCGATGCCTCGAAAGCAAATCCCATGGGCCGCTTCGGCCGCATGCCCGAGCTGCAGAACCTCGCCTGCTTTCTCATGGCCGACGGCTGCGAATGGCTCAGCGGCCAGACCATAGCCCTGGACGGCGCCGGCTGGCAGGCCAACGGCGGCGGTTTCACTCAAATGCTCAGCTGGGGCGATGCCGAATGGGAGAATGCGCGCGCGCTGATCAAGGCGCAAAACGAAAAAGACAAGGCGCAGCGTTCGGTGTGAAGCGAGCCATGCGCATCGGCATGGCAGGACTGGTACGATGACACGTTGCTTTCGAAGCATGCTCGCCTTGTAGGAGCGAGCTTGCTCGCGAATCGTATTGTTCGCGAGCAAGCTCGCTCCTACACCGACACGGTGGTCAGACTTCGCAATCCACGTGTCGTCGTACTAGAGCGCAGGCGCACCAATCTCGCGCGGCAAACGCCGGCGCCGCAGATATCAATCGGCCGCGGCCGCGCGCAGCCTGAGATTCACCCGCGTATGCGGGTTGATCTCCTTCAGCCCGGTGATGAATTCCTCCAGCGGAAGATCGTGGATTTTCTTCAACTGCCGCGCGCGCTTGTTCAATTCCGCCCAGGCAATCTCGCGCGGATGGCGCTTGAAGGCGAAGACGATGCGGTTGACCCGGTCGGCCGCGTTGAGGTGAATCACGCGCTCATCGAAACTTTTCTCGACGCGCTGCAGGAAGACATCGAGTTTCTTTTCTTGCGCCATGAAGTTGACCACCATCACGCCCCCGGTGCGCAGCGCGGCGTGGGCCGCATCGTAGAATGACTGGGTGCACAGCGCCGCGGGTTGCCTGCCGTCGTCGAAGCCGTCCACCAGCAGCACGTCGGCCGACTCGGCGTGGTCGCGGACGTAATCCGCGCCGTCGGCGATTTCCGTTTTCAGGCGCGCATCATCGGCGGGAAAGTGGAACATGCTGCGCGCTGCCGCCAGCACCTTGGCATTGATCTCGACCACCGTGGTGCGCGTCCCCGGCATGCGCTGGTGGATATAGCGCGCCATCGAGCCGCCGCCCAGGCCGATCATCAACACTTCGCGCGGCAGCGGCCGGAACAGCAGGAACGCCATCATCGCGCGCGTGTAGTCGAGCGCCAGCTCGTCCGGGCGCGCGAGCCGGATCGAGCTCTGGATCGCGTCGCCGCCCAGGTGCAGCGAGCGCACGCCGTCTTCCTCGCTCACCTCGACGCCGGCGCGGCGCAGGGCGAACCAGTTTTTGGTTTTGGATTTCATGAATATGAGGGGATATCCCCCGAGGGGACTTCCTTCGGGGCGCATGCCCTCATGCTCCCCTAATTCAGGGGCCATTTCGGTAATTCTGAAATGGCCCGTGGTCCTTGTAATTTTCCCGGCTCATGCGCAAACCGGCGCACTGTTCCATTCGAAGTTGATCACCATCACAGGCGCAGGGCGCGCTCGACGAACTCCAGCCGGTCCTGGCCCCAGAAGATCTCGCCGTCGATGACATAGCTGGGCGCGCCGAACACGTTGCGCGCCAGGGCCTCGTCGGTATAACCGTGGTACTCGGCCGCCACCGCCTCCGATTGCGCCGCGGCCGCGAGCTGCCCGGCGTCCAGCCCCTGTTCCGCGCAAAT
>MERK01000114.1:5123-10484 GCA_001770575.1 Betaproteobacteria bacterium RIFCSPLOWO2_12_FULL_64_23 | reverse complement strand
TGTCGTGCTTGACGGTATGGTTGACCTGGAACGAGAAGTTGCCCATCAGCAGCTTGCCGCGCTGTTTCACCAGCGGCATGAGCGGCGCCGTGGGCACCGTCGCATAGGGCGCGATGAGCAGATCGACCTTGTCGACGTCGAGCAGCTTGGTGTAGATGCCGGGTGTCGTCGCAGGATTGGACTGATCGTCGTAGGTGATCAGCTCGACCTTGCGGCCCAGCAGCCCGCCCTTGGCGTTGATATCCTCGACCCAAATCTGCAGCCCGATCAGCGCCCCCTTGCCGCCGCCGCCCAGTGTGCCGGTCAGGGCCATGCTGTGGCCGATTTTGATCGGCTGCTGCGCCTGGGCGAGAGGCGCGGAAACGCCGATTGCGACGGCAAGCGCGCCCGCCACCAGAAACCCTCTCCGCTTGGAATTCTTCATCACCTTCCTCCTTTTAGTTGCATGCCCCTTTATAGGGGATACGTCGCATCCTATCAGGAAGTGGTTGCTGAAAACTACTAATTTCCTATGCTTGCTATCGGAAAAACAGAGCGCTGGGGCGCCGACGCGGCGGCGCCGCGCTCATCGCCAGTTGATGTCAGCGCCAAGGCCGTGTAGCCTAAGCGAGCAACTCCGCCATCCCGATACCCGCAACTGCGGACGGGCGCCTTGAAGCGGCCACAGAGTCAAGTTTCGAGCCACTGACGCCCGTTCCTTCCTCTAGCATGCCGGAATGGAGATCTCGCATGAAAATGCCATCCCGCATCGTCGATATTTCGGTGACCCTGGACAACGAGACGGTGCTTGATCCGCCGAGCATGCGTCCGCACATCGAGTACCGAACAAACAGCGAGAACGCAGGGATGCTGCTCGAGGGGTTTCCCGGCCTGCGCCAGGACGACTTGCCGAACGGGGAAGGATGGGCGTTCGAGCTCGTGAACTTCACCACTCACAACGGCTCGCACATGGATGCGCCGCTTCACTACCAGTCGAAGACAATCGACGGCGGGCACATGATGAGCATCGACGAGATCCCGCTGGACTGGTGCTTCCGCCCGGGCATCAAGCTCGATTTTCGTCACTTCGAAGACGGCTACATTGTCCAGCCGGCGGACATCGACGCAGAATTGCAGCGTATCGGACACGCCCTGCAACCGCTCGATATCGTGCTCGTCAACACCCGCGCCGGCAGCCTGGTCGGCAGCGACGAATACCTGAGCGCCGGCTGCGGCGTCGGCCGCGAGGCGACGCTCCACCTCACCGGGCGCGGCGTGCGCGTCACCGGCATCGACGCCTGGGGATGGGACGCCCCGTTTGTCCACACTCGGCGCCGCTGGGAAGAGACCGGGGATCGCAGCATCATCTGGGAAGGTCATTATGCCGGCCGCGAGATTCCCTATTGCCACATGGAGAAGCTCACCAATCTGGAGCAGCTTCCCGCCACCGGTTTCGTCGTCGCCTGCTTCCCGCACAAGATCAAGAACGGATCGGCCGGCTGGGTCCGGGCGGTCGCCCTGTTCGACTAGACGCAGCGGACGTTTAGCGATCCCGCCTGGCCGGTTTGCGCAACTCACGCACTATAGCCACCCGCCTTGCGGGGGGCTCCTTACCCTGGGGCGCTTCAGCGGGCCGCCTGCCTGTGCCGATCGCCTCCATCCGCTGCCGCAATTCGTGGATGAACAACTGCGCCGGGGCGGTCAGCGGGCGTCGCGTCAGGTTGATGAGGTAGAGGTCCGCCTCCAGGTAGGGCTCGGCGATCGGGTTTATGCACAGCCGCTCCGATTCGAGGTCGCATGCCACCGCCGTCAGCGGCAGGATGGTCGCCCACTTCGAGTTGCTCACGAAGTCGATCATGCCGTGCACCGAGTCCATCTCCAGGATGCGGCCGACGCGGATCTCCTTGGTCCAGATGCGGCGCTCGATGTTCCTGCGCAGCGTGTGGTTCGGCGAGGGCAGCACCAGGTTGAGCGGGGCGAGGTCGGCGAGCCGGACCGGTTCGCCCCGCTTGAAATCGAGCACCGGATTGCTGATCAGGACCATGCTGCCTTCCGACAACTTGGTGATCTCGATGCCCTCGTGCTTCGGGGGTTCCAGCACGACGGCAAACTCGACCGCCTCGGTCAGGACGGACTCCGCCAAGATGTCGCTGAAAGCCTGCGACAGCCTGATGTCTATCATCGGGTAGGTGTTGACGAATTCGGGCAGAAAGAACGGCATCAGGCCGCGCATGATCGTCGGGATCAGCCCGGCCCGCACCTGGCCCGCCACCTGTCCGCTCACCTCGTCCATCTCGAGCTTGGCCGAATTGACCGAATGCAGAATCGCGACAGAATGCCGGTAGAAGCGCTGCCCCGCGGCGGTGGGCGTAACGCCGCGTACGGAGCGCTCGAACAAGGGGCGGTTCAGGATCTGCTCCAGGTTGCGGATCTGCGAGCTCAGCGCCGGTTGCGAGCAATGCTCTCGCATGGCCGCCCCGGAGAAGGTCGCCTCCTCGTAGACGGCGACGAAATACTGCAACTGGCGGATGGTGATCGGGATCATGACGATGAACGGTGCGAGCGCTTCGAAAGACGTTCAGAGGGCGACTGTACCTGTTCGCGGCAGCCAGTTCAACACGGAGTTTTTTTCCGAACGGCAGGCACGAAACAATCGACCTGACGGCCGCATGGCGCTTGACAAAGCGATTCCAGAAGACCAAATTAGATAAGTGAACGGTGGATCAGCGCTCGCCGCTGCCTTGCCGGTGATTTCCCGGTGGCGCCGGGACCTTCCATCAAAACAATATCCTGCCATGAAAGCTGAAGCCTTATGACGTCGCGCAAAAACGCCAGGCCAGGCACGACTGATCGACCCGAGCGCAAGGCCAATCGACGCGGGCCGAAGGTGCAAAGCTGGCGACACGGCAACCGTTCGGAGAAATCGGAATTGCTTCGCCATGCACTGCTTCAAGCTGCCGCGGCAGTCGTGGGCGAAGTCGGCTACGCGAATGCCTCGATCGCGCTGATCACGGCGAAAGTTGGCGTGGCGCAAGGGACGTTTTATAACTATTTTGATTCCCGCCAGGACATTCTCGACGCGCTGCTTCCCACCCTGGGCGACAAAATGCTTGCGCATATCAAGGAATGCGCGCGCGATGGGGCGGATTTTGCGGAAATCGAAAACAGCGGGTTTCGCGGGTTCTTTTCCTTCCTCAAAGAAACGCCGCATTTCTTCCGCATTCTGAATGAAGCGGAGAGTTTCGCACCCGGCGGCCATAAGCGGCATTTTGAGAATGTTGCAAGGAAATACCTGCATCTGTTTCAGCGTCTGAAGCGCGGCGGTGAATTTCCGGCTTACACGGAAGAGGAGCTCGAGGTAGTCGTGTTCGTACTGATGGCGGCCAGAAGCTACCTGGCTTTGCGTTATGTTTACGGAAACGAACAGAACGGCGATTTGCCGGACTGGGTCGCCGGCACGTACATGAAGTTTGTCCGCTATGGATTGCAAGGCGTGCCACCAGCTTCTCAACCTTCTGTCTCCGCCAATGAATTGAAAACAAGAAAGAAACCAAAAATTTCCGCATGAATGACTGTTTGGACGACGATCTTCCGGCGTCGACCGCGGGGCAATTCCCTGGTTCTTGCAGGTGCTCCGAATCCGAGCACAATCCAGGTACAAACCCAGGTACACCCAGGTACACGGCTTGACAAGGCGATTGTGGAAGCCTAGATTACAATAATGAATGGTGAGTCACGTCTCGCCGTTGAGATAATGACCACTGCCTTAACGCAAATTGACCGTGCGTTCGACATAGCGATATGCTCAACAACGAATAGCAAGTAAGTTCCAACGAATAGCAAGTAAATTCGCCACCGCGTGGCTCAACCAGAGGGTGCAGCAGCGCACGCAACGAACAAATTACACCCCCCGCATCTCACACCAGCAAGGAGGAAGACATGTCCAAGAACGAGAAACAGCAGAACCCCATCGCGCGCCGCCGGTTTCTAAAAAGTGCAACGGCGCTAGGCGGAGCCGCAGCGCTCGGCTTTCCGATGATTTCGCGCGCTCAGGCGAAAACGATCAAGGTGGGTATGCCTACCATCCTGTCGGGGCGCGTCGCCCAGCTCGGCATCTCCTCGCGCAATGCGGTCATGCTGGAGGTCGACAAGTTCAATGCCGCCGGCGGACTCGGCGGGCGCAAGATCGAGATGGTGGTGCGCGACTCCAAGGGCCAGCCGGCGGAGGCCGCCCGGGTCTCGCGCGAGCTGGTCAACAGCGACGGCTGTGAAATCCTGTTCGATGCAGAGGCCTCCTCCGGCGCATTCGCCGTACAGGAAGTCGCCCGGGATCTCGGTGTGCTGGTTTTCCACATCAACTCGGAGACCTCTTCGCTGACGGCGGACCCAAAAATCCGCATCCCGAACGCCTTCCGCACTGCGCGCCAGGGGGTGCACGACTCGATCGTCGGCGGCAGCTATGCCGCAGCGGTGGCCAAAGCCAAGGGCCTGCGCAAGTGGATGACCTGCTCTCCGGACTACGCCTACGGCCGCGACACGACGGCGCAGTTCACCGAGTACCTCAAGATGTTTTATCCGGAAGCCGAGATCGTGGGCGAAGCCTGGCCGAAACTGTTCCAGCCGGACTATACCGAGGTCATCACCAAGATCCTGCAAGCCAAGCCGCAGGCACTGTACTCGTGCCTGTGGGGCGGCGACCTCACCTCCTACATCGACCAGGGGAACATCTACGCGCTGTTCGCCGCGACCGAGTTCTTCGCCGTCAACATGGCCGATTACACGGCACTGACCGCGGTCAAGAACCTGCCCGTCGGCATCCATTCCGGCAATCGCTACATCAAGACTTTCCCGCGGACGCCGGCCAACGCCGCCTGGGGCGACGCCTACCGCGCCAAGTTCGGCGAGTATCCGACCAATTGGTCTTGGGAGTCAGCCACCACCGCTCAATTCCTGATTTCCGCAATTAAGAAGACCAACAGCGCAGACGGCAAGAAACTGGCCGAGGCATTGCGCGGCATGAAAATCGACTCGCCGTTCGGCACTGACGGCACCATCACCATGCGGGCCGAGGACCAGACCATCGTCGGCTACGCCATCGGCTGGGGCACCACCATCTCCAAGGAACCCTATATCCCCGAGGTCAAGGCGGGCGACTGGAAGCAGATCTTCGAGCTCGAACTCGACTGGAAGAAACGCAACAAGTACCTCTGATCCGGTAGGCGCGACAGCCGGCGCAAGCCACTTGCGACCGGCTGCCGCAGCTTTTTTTCTCACCTAACCGAGCATCAGCCGTGGATCCAGCAGCGCTGGCCGAGTGCCTGAAGACAACCTCGTGCGTGGTGACGCAGGTCACCAGCGGCTTGATCATCGGCACGCTGCTAT
>MERK01000114.1:4917-5094 GCA_001770575.1 Betaproteobacteria bacterium RIFCSPLOWO2_12_FULL_64_23 | reverse complement strand
TTCGGCGTGCTCAAGGTGGTCAATTTCACGCACGGCTCGTTCTACATGCTCGGGGCCTACCTGGCTCTCAGCGTCTACAAGATATCCGACAGCTTCACCCTGGCGGTGGTGTGCGCCGGAGCGGGCGTCGCCCTGTTTGGCCTGGTGTTCGAACGCCTGTTCATGAGCCGCGTATAT
>MERK01000114.1:0-4895 GCA_001770575.1 Betaproteobacteria bacterium RIFCSPLOWO2_12_FULL_64_23 | reverse complement strand
TTCTCGTCTGCTACGCGTTCATTCTCATACTGGATGACGCGGTCAAGCTGATCTGGGGCGCCGAGTTCAAGTCCATGGGCATGCCCGCGGCATTTCAGCGGCCTCCAATCTTGCTCGCCGGAGGCGTCGTGCCTGCGTTCTATCTGTTTCTGATCGCGATCGCTTTGGCTATCGGCGCTATCCTTTGGCTGATCATTACGCGCACGCGGGTGGGCAAGATCGTGCGCGCGGCGGCGCACAATCCCACCATGACTTCCGCGCTCGGAATCAACACCGGCCTGATTTACGCGACCGTGTTTGCCGCCGGTGGGTTGCTTGCCGGCCTGGCCGGGGCCCTTGCGGCCCCGGTGCGTTCGATGGCCCCGGGGATGGGGGTATCGATCCTGATCGAGTCGTTCATCGTCACCGTGATCGGCGGCATGGGATCGATCGGCGGCGCATTGGCCGGATCGCTGTTGATCGGACTGATCCGCTCTTTCGGTTCGATCGGCTTCCCGCTGTTTACCGAGGGCATTATGTTCCTGTTCATGGCAATGGTCCTCGTAATCAAGCCCAGCGGCCTGTTCGGCAAGGACGTATGAACCGATGAAACGGCGCGGCTTTGCGTTCGAGTTGGGGATCGCGGCCGCCGCGTTAGTCGTGTTGGCCATCCTGCCGGTGCTGTTTCCATCGAAGGCCTTGGTCGATTTCGCCATCCGCGTCGCGGCATTCGGCATTTTTGCCAGCTCGCTGAATATCCTGGTCGGTTATACCGGCCTGGTGTCCTTCGGCCACGGCATGTTCTTCGCGTCCGGGGCCTACGCGTTCGGGCTGCTGATGCAAAAAGCCGGAACCTCAATTCCGACCGCGTTTTTGCTCACGCTCCTGTTCTCGGCGGCCTTGGCCGCCGTGGTGGGCGCGATCTGCGTTCGCCTGAAGGAGATCTATTTCGCCTTCCTCACACTGGCGTTTCAGATGTTGCTGCACAGTCTGATCATTTCCTGGCAGCAGTTGACCGGCGGAGACCAGGGCCTGATGGGCGGAATTCCGCGCCCGCCCTTCCTCGGCATAAACCTGGCCGACCAGTCGCACCTATACCTGTTCGCCTGCGCGACCCTGATCGTCTCCCTGCTCATCATGCGCCACCTGATGCAGTCGCCGTTTGGCTATACGCTGCGCATGATCCGGGACAATGCGGAGCGCGCCCAGTTCATCGGCATCCGGGTCTGGCGCATGCGGCTCGGCGCGTTTATCCTGGCGGGAACTTTCGCCAGCATCGGCGGCATCATCATGAGCCTGCTTGTTTCCGGCGCCTACCCGGAGTTCGCCTACTGGACGATATCGGGCGAGGCCATTTTCATGCTCATGCTCGGCGGCACGAGCGCGTTTCTCGGACCGACGGTGGGAACCATGATGCTGCTCCTGCTCAATGATGTCATCACCAAGTTCACCGAGTATTACGGGCTGACGCTGGGCGTGGTGATCCTGCTGTTCGCTCTCGTGTTCCGCAAAGGCGTCACAGATTTCGCGCTGGAGGCGTGGCGCCGCCGTTTCGGGGAGAACCAAACATGAATCAAGGCACCGCGGTTGCGGTCGTTACCGGCGGGGCCAGCGGCATCGGCGCCGCCTGCTGCCGCGAGCTGGCGCGGCGCGGCTACAAGGTGGCGGTCGCCGATATCGACGAGGCGGCCGCAGCCCGCGTCGCTGCCGAGATCGGTGGCGCGGCCTTCGCGGTCGACGTTGCCGACGAGGCGAGTGCCGAAAATTTGGCCGAGCGCGTCGAGCGTGCCCTCGGGCCGGTGGATACCCTGGTCAACAGCGCCGGAGTGATTCAAGTGCCGCTCTCGCCAGAGACACTGCCGCTGTCGTCCTGGGATCAGGTCGTGCGCGTCGATCAGCGCGGCACCTACGTCGCCTGCCTCGCCTTCGGCCGGCGCATGGCCGCGCGCGGCCGCGGCGCGATCGTCAACATTGCATCGGTCGCGGGAATGCGCTCGATGCCGCTGCACGCCTACGCGCCGGCGAAAGCCGCGGTCATTTCGATGACCGAGTGCCTGGCCGCGGAGTGGGGGCGGTCGGGAGTCCGGGTGAACGCGGTGTCGCCGGGCTATACGCGCACTCCGGCACTGCAAGCGGCGATCGACCGGGGGCAGCGCGACGTGACTGCGCTGGAGAACAATTCCGCCCTGGGACGCATGGTCGAACCGGAGGAAATCGCCAAAGCGGTCGCCTTCCTCGCCTGCGACGACGCGGCGGCCATCACCGGCGTCAACCTGCCCGTCGATGCCGGTTGGCTGGTGGCGACCTCCTGGCATACCTACAAAGGGCTCCCCGGGAAGCGGGATTAAAGCATGCTGAAGATCGAGCACCTGTGCAAATCCTTCGGTGGCCTCGCTGCCACCAACGATGTCAGTCTGCATTTTGCGCCGGGCAGTCTGAGCGCCGTGATCGGCCCCAACGGCGCAGGCAAGACGACTTTCTTCAATCTGATCTCGGGTGCGTTTCGTCCCGACTCGGGACGCATCCTGTTCGACGGCGAGGACATTGCCGGGATATCGCGTTCCGGTATCGTGCGCCGCGGCATCGGCCGCGCGTTCCAGGTGGCGAACATCTTCCCGTCACTGACCGTCGAGGAAGCGCTGATGGGCGCGCTGCACGCACACCGCGAGCAAAGCGCGGTCGTCCGCTGGCGCTTTCCGATACCGGGGACGCAGGCGCGCGCGCGCGAAGTCATGGACATGCTCGGACTCGCGGCGAAGGCGAAGACGCTTTCATGCAATCTGTCCCATGGAGATCAAAAGCTGCTCGACATCGCGCTCGCCCTGGTGCTGCAACCGCGCCTGCTGCTGCTGGACGAACCGACCGCGGGCATGGGGCCCGAGGAACGCTGGCAGATGATCGACAAGGTCTATCGCCTGTGGGAAAGCGAAAAGATGACGCTGGTATTCATCGAGCACGATATGGACATCGTGTTCAAAATTGCGCAATCGATCCGCGTGCTGTGCTACGGCGAAGTGCTGGCGGAAGGAACTCCCGATGAGATCCGGGCCAACCCCGCGGTAATCGAGGCGTACCTGGGCGCGAACCTGGACGAACAGACGTGAACGCCAAACCGGTCTTCGAGGTCGAGAAAATCGACGTCTTCTACGGCACCAGCCAGATCCTGTTCGGCGTCTCGCTCTCGGTGAACCAGGGGCAGACGGTCGCGTTGCTCGGCCGCAATGGCGCCGGGAAAAGCACCACCCTAAAGGCCATCGCCGGCCTGATCGCACCGCGCGCCGGCCGGGTCAGGGTGCTCGGGATCGAAATGCAAAACCGGCGGCCGCACACCATCGCCCGCGCCGGCATCGGCTACGTGCCCGAGGACCGCCAGATCTTTCCCGAACACACGGTCGAGGACAATCTCCTGCTCGGCGCCAAGAAAGGCCGTAACGGCGAGGACTACTGGAACCTGAAGCGCGTCTACTCCATGTTCCCGCTGCTGGAACCGCTCAAGCAGCGCATGGGCGGTCAGCTCTCCGGTGGCGAGCAGCAGATGCTCACCATTGCGCGCACGCTGATGGGCAATCCGAGCGGTCTGTTGCTCGACGAGCCGAGCGAAGGCTTGGGACCACTCATCGTGCAGCGGATCGGAGAGCTGCTGCGCACGCTGCGCGACATGGGCATCACGGTGCTACTGGCGGAACAGAACATGCATTTTTGCCTGGGAATCGCCACCGAAGCGGCCGTGATCGACAAGGGGCAGATCGTCTATCGCGATACGATAGCCGCTTTGCGCACCAATACCGAAGTCAAACGACGTTACCTGGCGCTCTGAGCGCAGGCAGAAAAAAGGAGACCGCAGCATGACCGTTTCGCAAAGCATCGCCCGCTTCGTCCACACGCTGGACCTCGGGCGTGTGCCGCCCGAGGTCGCGGAAAAGACCCGTGTCTGCCTGCTGAACGGCTATGGCATCGGCCTCGGCTGCCACGATACTGCATTCGCTCCGGTGGCGCGCCGTGCCGCCATCGCCATGGACGGCGAGCTCGCGGCCGGCGCCACACTGCTCGGCGACGGACGCAAGACGAGCGTCGCCGCCGCCTGCCTCGCCAATTCAGCCCTGTTTCACGGGCGCGGGCAGGAAGACACCTGCGGCGCCGCGCACCTGGGCACGATCATGATTCCGCTGCTCACCGCCCTGATCGAATCGCGCGGCTATCCCCTTGCACGACTGATGCCTGCACTGCTCTGCGGCTACGAGGCCGGCGGCCTGCTCGAGCGCGCCTATGCAGCAAAGACGACACCCGGCGGTTTTCGCGCATCGCCGCTATACGGCACCATCGCCGCGGCGGCGGCGGCGGGCAAGATGCTGGAACTTTCGCAAACCCAGCTCGCCGCGGCGCTCGCGAATGCGGCGGCATTTTCCGGCGGCATCCTTCAATCGTTCGCCGATGGCACCGACGAGTGGCGCTATCAAGTGGGCGTGGCCGCACGCCTCGGCCTCGTTGCAGCGGAACTTGCCCGTGCCGGATCCGTCTCGGCGCCGCACGCCTTCGAGGGACCAGCAGGACTCGTGCGCAGCTTTGCCAGGATCGAATGCGACGCCGACGTGCTGGCCGCCGGGCTCGGCCGCGATTGGGCGGTGATGCGCGTCACCTTCAAACCCTATCCCGTGTGCGCCTTCAACCAGACTCCGGTCACCGCCGCGCTGGCCCTGCGCGAAAAACTCGCCGGCGCCCCGATCAAGGCGGTGCGCGTGCGCATGAATCCCTATGAAACGGGCTATGCCGGCATGGACGCGGTCGGCCCGTTCAATTCCGTCTCCGGCACGCTGATGAGCATCCCGTTCTGCATCGCGGCCACCCTGCTCTACGGCGTTCCCGACATGCGCCGTATGCTCACCTACGACGATGCCCCGGTGAACAAGCTGATATCG
>MERK01000113.1 GCA_001770575.1 Betaproteobacteria bacterium RIFCSPLOWO2_12_FULL_64_23 | reverse complement strand
TGCTGGCGGTGCCCTATGTGCTGCCTTCGGTCAGCGTCGACAGCTTCTATATTGCGCTGCTGACGGCGTTGCTGCTGGGTCTGGTCAATACCCTGATCCGGCCGCTGCTGTTGCTCGTCACCCTGCCCATCACCATCCTCACCCTCGGGCTGTTCACCCTGGTGATCAACGGGCTGCTGTTCTGGTTCGTGGCCTCGTTCGTGGAAGGTTTCCGCGTCGGCGGCTTCTGGTCGGCATTCTGGGGCGCCATCGTCTACAGCCTGATGTCCTCGGTGGCGAGCTGGCTGGTGCTGCCGCGGCCGCCACGGTCGCCGCCGCAGGGGCCGCTTGGGCCGCAGCCGCCGCCCGCGGACTATATCGATTCGACGGCGCGCCGGTTGTAGGAGACCCGCCGGCCGGCCGGTTTATCGTGGGAGCGAGCTTGCTCGCAAACGATGGAATTCGCGAGCAAGCTCGCTCCCACGAGGGCGCCTCCAGCGGCGTGGCTCGCGAACGCGCGCTCACAACTTGAGCCACATCCACACGAGCGTCCACAGGCCGGCCACGGCCATGACCGCGACCGGAGCCCACACGTAGAACTGGCGCTGGCGCCGGTGCAGGCGCTCGGTTTCGGCGCGCGCCGCCGCGAACAGCGCGGCGACGCGCTCTGCCGGATCAAGCGTAGGCGCGAACGTTGCGCCGTCAGGCGCAACGGGTTCAATGGCGGCAGGCGCAACGGGTTCAATGGCGGCAGGCGCAACGGGTTCAATGGCGGCAGGCGCAACGGGTTCGATCGCGGCAGGCGCAACGGGTTCGATCGCGGCAGGCGCAACGGCTTCGATCGCGGCAGTCGCCGGCGTTCGTTCGACGCGCGCAAGCGGCGCAGTTGCCGGCGCCCCGGCCGCTGGCGTTTTTCCCAGCTCCGCGCGCGCCTGCGCGATCATGGCGGCTTCCCTGGCCGAGAGTTTGTCAGCGGGCACGGCGCGCGGTCACAGCAGCACGATGTCGAACTGCTCCTGGCTATAGCTCGACTCGGCCTGTATCGACACCGGCTTGCCGATGAAATCCTCGAGCATCGCGAGCGACTGCGACTCGTCTTCCAGGAACAGATCGATCACCACTTGCGCGGCGAGGATGCGGAACTCGCGCGCGCTGAACTGGCGCGATTCGCGCAGGATCTCGCGCAGGATGTCGTAGCACACGGTGCGCGCGGCCTTGACCTCGCCCCTGCCGCCGCAGGTGGGGCAGGCCTCGCACAGCACATGCGCGAGCGATTCGCGCGTGCGCTTGCGCGTCATCTCCACCAGGCCGAGCTGGGTGAAACCGCTCAGCGACATGCGCGTGCGGTCGCGCGCCAGAGCCTTGTTGAATTCGGCCAGCACCGCGTTGCGGTGCTCCCCGGTTTCCATGTCGATGAAGTCGACGATGATGATGCCGCCGAGGTTGCGGAGGCGCAGCTGGCGCGCGATCACCTGCGCCGCCTCCAGGTTGGTCTTGAAAATGGTGTCGTCGAAGTTGCGCACGCCGACGAAGCCGCCGGTGTTGACGTCGATGGTGGTCATCGCCTCGGTCTGGTCGATGATCAGGTAGCCGCCCGACTTCAGATCGACGCGGCGCGCCAACGCCTTCTCGATTTCCTCCTCCACGCCGTACAAATCAAACAGCGGCCGCTCGCCGGTGTAGTGGTCGAGCCGCGCCAGCACGATCTGCATGTAGTCGCGCGCGAACGCCTGCAGCTTGAGGAAATTTTCGCGCGAGTCGATCAGGATGCGGTCGGTGCTCTCGCTGACGAAATCGCGCAGCACGCGCTGCGCCAGCGACAGATCCTGGTACAGGAGCGAGGGCGCGCTCGCGCACAGGCTCTTCTCGCGCAGGTCCTGCCACAGCTTGCGCAGGTACTGCAGGTCGTTCAGCAGCTCGGCGTCGGTGGCGGTCTCGGCCATAGTGCGGATGATGAAGCCGCCTTTTTCGTCGGCGGGCAGGATCTGCTTCACCCGGTCGAGCAGCAGCGCCCGCCCGTTCTCGTCCTCGATGCGCTGCGAAATGCCGATGTGCGCGTCCTGCGGCAGATGCACCAGCATCCTGCCGGCGATGCTGATCTGGGTGGACAGGCGCGCGCCCTTGGTGCCGATCGGATCCTTCACCACCTGCACCAGCAGCGGCTGGCCTTCGGCGAGGATTTTTTCGATCGGCTTTTGCGTCGACCTGCCCGGCTCCAAGCTGCCATGGCCGTTCTGGCGCTCCTCCCAGATGTCGGCGACGTGCAGGAAGGCGGCGCGCTCCAGGCCGATCTCGACGAAGGCCGACTGCATCCCCGGGAGCACGCGCGCCACCTTGCCCATGTAGATGTTGCCCACCAGCCCGCGGCTGGCGGAGCGCTCGATGTGCAGCTCCTGCGCCACGCCGCTGTGCATCACGGCGACCCGCGTTTCCTGCGGGGTCACGTTGATCAGGATGTCTTCGCTCATGCGGCCATTCTACCGGATGGCGCCGCAAGCGCATCCGCGCGCCGCGCCGGTCCCGCCTCAGGCCGGCGGTCCGAGACCGAAGCGCGCGAGCAGTCGCGCGGTCTCGTACAGCGGCAGGCCCATCACGCCGGAATAGCTGCCGCGGATCTCGGTGATGAACGCCCCGGCACGGCCCTGGATGGCGTAGGCGCCGGCCTTGTCCATGGGCTCGCCGCTGGCGACGTAACGTTCGATCTCGGCCGGCTCGAGCGCACGAAAGCGCACCGCGGTCGCCGATAGCCCGGCCTCGATGCGCTCGCCGAACTTGAACGCGATCGCCGTGAGCACCTCGTGCTCGCGCCCCGACAGGCGCGCCAGAAAATCCGCGGCCGCGGCCGCATCGGCCGGGGTGCCGAGGATTTCGTCGCCGATGCACACCGTGGTGTCCGCCGCCAGCACGCCGCGCAGCGGCAGCTTGCGCTGGACCACGCGCAGCCAGCCGCTCTCCACCTTGTCGCGGCACACGCGCACGACGTAGTCGCGCGGTTTTTCCCCGGGCAGCGGGTCCTCGTTCACGTCGGGGCCGCGCTCGGCCTTGATGCGCTGGGTCAGCACCTCATATTGGATGCCGAGCTGGTGCAGCAGTTCGCGCCGGCGCGGACTGCGCGACGCGAGGTAGATCGAGGATTGGCCGGCCAACATGCTCACTCCCGGTGGTAGGGGTGGCCGCCGATGATGCTCAGCGCGCGATACAGTTGTTCGGCCAGCAGCACCCGCGCCAGGCCGTGCGGCAGCGTCAGGCTGGACAGCCGCAGCTGCAGGGCGCAGGTTTTTTTCAAGGAGGCGTCCAGGCCATCGGCGCCGCCGATCAGAAACGCCACCGGGCCGCCGTCCTGTTTCCACGCCTCGATCTGCAGCGCCAGGCCGCAGGTGCTCAGATCCTTGCCGCGCTCATCGAGCGCGACCACGCGGCCGCCCTTGGGCAGCGCCGCGCGGATGCGCTGCGCCTCGGCGGCGAGCAGTTGCGCCACGGTTTTTCCGCTGGTGCGCGCTTCGGCCTTGATCTCGATCAGATCGAGCGCGGTGCCCGGCGGCATGCGCTTGGCGTATTCGCGGCAGCCATCGCTTACCCAGGACGGCATGCGCGTCCCGACCGCGATCACCACGAATTTCAGCGGCGCTTGCGCGCGTCTCACCCGGCCGCCGGCTGCGCTTGCGCGGCCTTCTTGCGCGCGCGCGGCCGCTTCGGTTCGGGCTGGTCCCACAGTTCCTCGAGGTTGTAGTACTGGCGGATGCTGGGCTGCATCACATGAACGATGACGGCGCCGAGGTCCACCAGGACCCACTCGCCGTTTTCCTCACCTTCCACCGAGAGCACGGAGGCGCCGAGCGCCTTCAGCTTTTCGCGCACGTTGTCGGCGAGCGCCTTGACCTGGCGCGTCGAGTCGGCGCTGGCGATGATCATGCGCTCGAACAAGGGTGAGAGATGGGCAACTTTGAGCACGACGATGTCGCGGGCCTTGATGTCTTCGAGCGCGGCAACCGCCGCCTTTTCCATTTTGCGGATATCCATTAGTTCTTCGGTGTCTCCTTCAAATAAAGCTGTTGCGTCCGAATATAAGCGAGAACCGCGGCGGGAAGCAAATCGCCGAGGTCCCGCCCGGCGGCAAGTCCTGAGCGCACGGCCGAGGCCGAGATGTCCACCGGCGGCATGTCGAAGCGCGCGACCCTGCCTGCCGCGCTCGCGGCCAGCTGTTCACCCCGCGCCGAGCGGCGCGCGATCTCGGCCGACAACTCGGGCGACGGCCCGCCGTCGCCGGGAATGGCGCCGGGGCGGCTGGCGACGGCGATATGCGCGAGGTCGAACAGCTCGCGCCAGCGCAGCCAGCCGGGCAGGCTCAGAAAGGAATCGCTGCCGAGGAGCAGCACCAGGGGCTGCGCGTTACCGAGCTGCGCGCGCAGGCGGGTGAGGGTGTGCACGGTGTAGGTGGGTTCGCTCGACTCGAGCTCGCCCGCGTCGATGCGATAGCGCGCGTTGCCCTCGGTGGCGAGGCGCAGCATCGCCAGGCGGTCGCGGGCGCTCGCGACCGGCGGCGCGCGATGCCCGGGGCTGCCCGAGGGCAGCCACAGCACTTCGCTCAAGGGCAGTCCCGCGAGCGCCGCTTCGGCCAGCGCGACATGGCCCCGGTGAACCGGGTCGAACGTGCCGCCGAGGATGCCGACGACGTTCGCGCCGGACGTGTTCAATCCGCTGGCGCTCAAGCCGGGCGTGCTCAAGACTTGCGCGCCGCGCCGACGGGCAGGGCGGCGAGGCGGCGCATCTCCGGCGCATCGAATAGCGCCGGGTCGGCGAGATAATCGAGCAGCATGTCGGTGGCATCCAGCCCCCAGAACAGCTCCCCGGTCGTTGCGCCGCCCGCGCCAGGACCTTCGCGCAGGGCGTCGAAAGTGGGCACGCCGTACACGCCGCGATCGATCGCCTGGCGGCCGTTGGCGGCGAGCGCGTCTTTCACGCGCTGCGCGGCGATCATGGCGTCGGCGGTGGCAAGGTCGAGGCCCAGCCGCTCGACCAGCGCCGGCCACTCGTCATTCACCGAGCGGCCGTCCTTCCAGATGAATTCGAATAGGGTCTTGATTGCTTCGTAGCGGCAATCGAGCGCGAGCGCGAGGCGCAGCACGTGGATCGGATTGAACGGGTGCGCCGGCGGATAGTTCATCGCGATGCCATGCTGGCCCGCCTGCCAGTAGGTGTAACGATAAGTCTGCAAGCGCTTCGCCGGTATCTCCGCCGGGCCTTTGCCGCCCCAGTGGTTGAGCAGGCCCGCGAACAGCACCGGGCGCAGCTCCGCCGTCTGCATCAGCTCCGGGTAAGCCTCGAACTGCAGGTAGGAGTAGGGCGAAACGAAATCGAAGTACCAGACCAGCCGCATCACGTCCTGATCTGCCCGTCGCCGAGCACGACGTATTTCTGCGAGGTGAGGCCTTCCAGCCCCACCGGCCCGCGCGCGTGCAGCTTGTCGGTGGAAATGCCCACTTCCGCGCCCAGGCCGTACTCGAAGCCGTCGGCAAAGCGCGTCGAGGCGTTGACCATGACCGAGCTCGAATCGACTTCGCGCAGGAACCTCTGCGCCCGTTCCTGATCCTCGGTGACGATGGCATCGGTGTGCGCTGATCCGTACTTGGAAATGTGCTCCATCGCTTCGTCGATGTCTTTCACCACGCGCACGGCGAGGATGGGCGCGAGATATTCCGCGTACCAGTCGTCCTCGCTCGCGGGTTTGATCCCGGGCACGATGCTGCGCGATTGCGCGTCGCCGCGCAGTTCCACGCCCTTGTCGAAATAAATGTGCGCGAGCGGCGGCAGCACCTTCGCCGCCACCGCCTCCGCCACCAGCAGCGTTTCCATGGTGTTGCAGGTGCCGTAGCGCTGGGTCTTGGCGTTGTCGGCGATGCGTATCGCCTGTTGCAGGTCGGCGCGATCGTCGATATACACATGGCACACGCCATCGAGGTGCTTGATCATCGGGATGCGCGATTCGGCCATGACGCGCTCGATCAAGCCCTTGCCGCCGCGCGGCACGATGATGTCGACGTACTGGTTCATGGTGAGCAGCTCGCCCACCGCGGCGCGGTCGGTGGTCGCGATCACCTGGATCGCCGTACGCGGCAGCCCGGCCGCGGCGAGCCCCTGGTGCATGCACGCGGCGATGGCGCGGTTGCAGCGCAGCGCCTCGCTGCCGCCGCGCAGGATGGCGGCGTTGCCCGACTTGAGGCACAGCCCGGCCGCGTCGGCGGTGACGTTGGGGCGCGACTCGTAAATGATGCCGATCACGCCCAGGGGCACGCGCATGCGGCCGACGCGAATGCCGCTCGGGCGCTCGCGCAGCTCGGTGATGGCGCCGACCGGATCGGGCAGGCGCGCGATCTGCTCCAGGCCCTCGGCCATGGCTTCCACGCTGTCGGACGTGAGCATGAGCCGGTCGAGCAGCGCCGGCGCCAGGCCCCGGGCGCGCGCCTCGGCCACGTCCTCGGCGTTGGCGGCAAGCAGGGCCGCCGCCTCGCGCCGGATGGCCGCCGCGGCGGCGGCGAGGGCGCGGTCCTTGGTCGCGCTGTGCGCGCGCGCGAGCAGGCGCGACGCCGCGCGCGCCTGCTCGCCAACCTCGCGCATGTAGCGCTTGATGTCCCGGATTTCGGCAACTGCGTTCATGAGTGCGATTTTACCCCTCCAAGGCGCTCAAGTCTCAGCCCGGGGCGCCCGTGCCCGGATCGGATGCCCTCAGCCCACGACCGTAACCACAACCCGTCGCGCCTGCGCTCCGGTGCGGTGCTCCCACAGATAAATCCCCTGCCAGGTGCCGAGCAGCAGCTCGCCGTTGTCCACCGGCACCGTGACCGAGCTTCCGGCGAGCAGAGCGCGCGCATGCGCGGCCATGTCGTCGTCGCCTTCGGTGTCGTGGCGGTAGGCCGGGTCGGCGTCCGGCGCCCAGCGCCCGGCCAGCGTCTCCAGATCGCGGCGCACCGCCGGGTCGGCGTTTTCGGTAAGCATCACCGAGCAGCTCGTATGCTGCACGAACACCTGCGCGATGCCGGTCGCAACGCCCGCCGCGCGCACCAGGCGCGCGACTTCGGCGGTGATCTCGGTCGTGCCGCGGCCGCGGGTGCGAATCTCAACGGTCTGCTGATAGCTCATGAAATCCGCTCCCTCGCCGCGCAGGCGCGGAGCGCGCTAGGGTGAGCGGAAGCCCGCGACATCCGGCCGCAGCTTGTTAAACCCGCTCTCGTCCTGGTAGGCCTTGCCGATTTCCAGGATCTGGCGCTCCGCAAACGGCTTGCCGATGATCTGGATGCCGAGCGGCAAGCCGTCATGCAGCCCCGCCGGCATGGCCAGCGCCGAAAGACCGAGGTAATTCTGCGGGCGGGTCAAGTACGCCGGCACGGGCGAGGTTTCCTCGATCGTGTCCAGCGGCGGCGCCGGCACGGCCACCGTCGGCAGCAGGATCGCGTCGAAGCGGCGGAACCATTCGCCGAAAGTGCGCCGGCGCTCCGCCATGACGCGCAGCGCTTCGGCATATTCGCCGGGCGCGAGATTGCGCGCACCGAGCATGCGCGCGCGCACCGCTGCGCCGATCGGTTGGGCCATGTCCTCGATATGGTTGCGGTGCAGCGCAAACGCTTCCGATGCGATGATCATGCCCACCTGCCGCGCCAGATCGAAATACCAATCCGGCAGGCGCACCGGCACGATCTCGGCGCCGAGTTTTTCCAGCACGTTGGCCGCGCGCGCCCAGGCATCGAGCACCGCCGGGTGCATGAAGTCCGGCAGCTGCGCACGTTCGGGCAGCGCGATGCGCAGATGTTCAAGGCCATCGGCCGCGAATTGCGCGGGCAAGTCCAGGCCCGGCTGCTCAAGCGTCGCCGGATCGCGCGCATCCGGCGCCGCCAGCGCGCGCAGCAGCTGCGCGCAATCCTCCACCGAACGCGCCAGCGGGCCGATCGAATCCAGCGTCCAGCTGAGCAATCCCGTGCCGTGCAGGCTGATGCGGCCATAAGTGACCTTGAGGCCGACCAGACCGTTGAAGGCCGAGGGAATGCGCACCGAGCCGCCGGTGTCGCTGCCGATGCCCGCGGGCGCGAGCCCGGCGGCGACGGCGACCGCGGTGCCGCTCGACGACCCGCCGGGCACGCGGTGACAAGCGCTATCCCAGGGATTCCAGGGCGCCCCCATCGACGGATTGGAGCCCCAGGCGCCGAAGGCGAACTCGACCATATGCGTCTTCCCCAGCGGAATCATGCCGGCGGCGAGCAGACGCTCGACCGTGGCCGAGGTCACATCGGCGCGGCGCTCCGCCCACATGCGCGAGCCGATCGTGCCGATGCGGCCGTCGATATCGCACAGATCCTTGATGCAGATGGGCAGCCCGTGCAACGCGCCTAGCGGCAGGCCTGCCGCGCGCGCGCGGTCGGCACTCCGCGCAAGCTGCCGCGCCTCGGCCGCATAGACCTCGACGAAAGCGTGCAACTTGCCATCCAGGCGCTCGATGCGCGCAAGATGCGCATCGACGATCTCGCGGCTCGAGCATTCGCCCTGCCGCAGCAATGCGGCCTGTTCGGCGAGCGTCAGATTGGCGAGGTCCATGGCTTTCCCCTGGCAGAAGACGTTGTTGGTCCGTGCTGATTCTAGCAGGGCTGCCAGCGCAGGCGACAGAGGCCGCGTCCCCTCTTGCCGCAAGCGGGGCGAGGGGACGTGATGGTGCGGTGCAGACGGAAGGTTCAGGACGGATCGGGCACGAAGCCGCCGTTGGGGAACGGCTGCGGCAGATGCGCGTAGCGCCGGATGACGCCTTGCGCGATCAGGTTCTGCCGGCTGTCGTAATAGATCGCGATGACTTCGCTCGGCGTGCTGCTCGCGCGGCGGAACTCGGTGTGCTGCGTCGGCGCGTGCAGGCGCTCGCCGTGGCCGGTGCCGAGCTTCTCCTCGGCCATTTTTCTGCGCGGGGCGGGCATCTCGGACGATGCCTGCGCCGACGCCGGGGCCGGCGCGCTCGCGGCGTCGCCGGCAGAGAGGCGCCCGGCGGCTTCGGATTTCGCCATCGCGGGCGCATCGAGCAGCGCGCGCGGCGGCTCGACGTACTCTTTGTATACGGCCACGCCGATCACGCCGACGTTGTCGGGGCGTCCGGTGCGGGCGGCGTAGGAGTCCGGCAGCGCGGTGAAGTAGAAGGCGGCGACATCGCTCATGTCCTTGCGCCAGCCGGCGATCTCGGCCCGGCTCCATGCGCTAAGGACGTAGCCTGACTGGCTCGCGGCGGCGCTCTGGCCGGTGACGGCGTTGACGCCGTCCACCGACAGCACGGTGAGGATGCGGCCGCCGCTGCGGTTGCGCAGTTCGACCGCGTAGCGCTCGCCCGCCTTGCCCTCGACGTACAGGCGCCCGCCGTGGCGATACACCTGCAGTCGCTCGCCCGTACTGCGGTTGATGACGCTGACTTCGGCAAGATAGCCCGCGTCGGCAATGGAAGCGCAGCCGGTGAGCAGGACGGCGGCGAGGACGGAAAGCAGTTTGCGCATGTCGATCTCCTTGTGGTTGAGGGGGTGGTGCCCTCATAAACGAAGGAGATCGGGAAACGGGGTTAAAGCCACACCGGCGGCGTCGCAGGCTGCCAGGACAGGCCGTCGCCCGCGCGGCTGTGACCGGCTGATGATCGCCCGGTCGTTCGGTTATAGTGTCTTGATTGTTAGCAACTCGAACGAAGAGCGCGCATATGCACGGCTGCGACGGCTGCACCGCCTGCTGCAAGGTGTTGAAAATCTGCGAGCTGAACAAGCCGGGGAACACCTGGTGCCGGCATTGCAACATCGGCGTGGGCTGCGGCATCTACGACACCCGGCCCGAGTCGTGCCGGGTGTACGAGTGCGTCTGGCTGCAGACGCAGCGTGGAGGCAGGCCGATCGCCTTCGAGCTGCGGCCCGACAAGTCGCGCGTGGTCATGGGTGTGACGAACCAGGGCGACGACCTGGTCCTGTACGTCAGCCCGGACCGGCCCGATGCGTGGAAACGCGGTGGGATGGTCAAGCTGGTCGAGGAGATGCACGCGAAGGGCTTCACCGTCATCGTCAGCTGCGGGGAACTGGTGCAAAAGGTGTAGCAGGCCATTTCAGAATTACCGAAATGGCCTCTGATTCAGGGGAGCGTTAGGGGGTATTTCCTCATTTTGACAATAGGCTCTCCGGCACCGCATACGCCGGATAGGCTTTGCGGAATTCCGCCAATTGCTCCGCCGCCTCTTTCTCGCGGCCTTCGCGCTTGAGGCGGCTGATTTCGTCCAGCCACGCTTCCGGGGAACGTTGAATCGCCTGTTGCCGCAGCGGTGCAAGCTTGCCCGCGGCAGCGGGGGCGGGCGGCGCGGCGGCTCCGGCGGCGCCAAGCGCGGAGTCGCCGGTGACATTCGACGCTCTTACCCTCTTGGACTGGTCCGCCTTCGGTGCGGCGATCCCGGACTCGGCCGCCTTGGGCTCGGCCGCACCGGGCGCGATCGCCTTGGCGCGGCGCTCGGCCGGGAAGGCTTCCGCTGCGGGCGGTGCGGACGGCATCGACGCGGCGGGATGCGGCAGCGGCGCTGGCGCGGCGAGTAGCGGCACCTGCGCTGGCACGGCGGGCACAGGCGCCGGCGCGACGGCCGCTGGCGCTTCCTTTTTTCCGGTTGCCGCGGGCGTTGCGCTGTCGGCGGCCTTCGGCTTTGTTGATTCCGTTGCGCGCGCAGGCGGCGCGCCCTGCAGCTGCGGCGGCGCTGGGCGAACGGCCGTTTCGTCGATGGTTCCGGGTTGCTCGCGTTCGACCAGGAGCGCAATCGACACGCCGAGCGCGAGGGTCGCTATGGCGCTGGCCGGCGCCATCCAGCGCAACCACGCTGAGCGCTCGCGGCGCCGGGGCTTCGCGATTTGCTTCCCCGCAGCGGCGAGGATGGCCGCATCGAGAGCGGCCGGCGGGCCTACGCTCGAAGCCTCGCGGTAGAGGCGGGAAAGTTTCGGATCGATTTCGCTCACCGCCAGGACTCCAGTTTGTGGCGCAGCTTGGCCGTCGCATAACGCAAGCGGCTCTTGATGGTTTCGCGGCCAACGCCGGAAATGGTCGCAATCTCCTCCAGCGTCAGCCCGCCTTCCTCGGCCAGCAGGAAGGCTTCGCGCTGCACTTCGGGCAGTTCGTTCAATGCCGCCAGCAACGCTACGCCCAGTTGCCTGCGCTCGGCCTGGCGCTCGGGGGCAGCGTCTTCCGGCGCCGGCGGATCGAACTCGCCATCCTCGCCGTTCTCATTGGATGCGAGCGGATCGACAGGCTCGCGCCCCAGTTTGCGCCAATGGTCGATGAGGCGGTTGTGGGCGATGCGGAACAGCCAGGTCGTGAACCTGGCGGTCGGTTCATAGCCGGCACTAGCGCCGATCACGCGCATGAATACGTCCTGAAAAAGCTCGTCCGCTTGCCCCGCGTGGCCGCACTGGCGCAGGAAGTAGCGGTACAGCGGCCCGCGCCAGCGTACATAGAGCAGCTCGAACGCCGCACCCTCGCCGTCGCGGTAGGCGAGCATCAAGGCTTCGTCGGTGCGGAGGTCTTGCTCCAAGTTTACGTTCTAACGCTCAGGCGGCGGAAGTGGGGTCAGATTCCGATGATTTCATCGAGACCCTCGACGACATGCGCAAGCTCTTCGCTCGCGGCTGCCTGAATCGCGCGACTGCGATTGGGAAAAGTGCTCTTTGCAACTGAAGCATCAACGCGGATCGGCGTTTCGCGGTCGATGGCAATCGCCACTTTTACGCTACCCATGCGCTGTCTCCGAAGCATGATGATTGATCGTACCATGACCCACAGGGACAAAAAATCCGACAAGAAGTGAGCCCCCAAAAAAGGCACCGATAGCCCGTTTGCCCGTAAGATGGTCGCCCATGCCGCGCGAACGCATGCACTGGCCGTCGCTTCTATCCCACCACCGCCTGGGCGGTGCACCCGTGGCCGGCGTCGGGCCGCGCTCGGAATTCCAGCGCGACTTCGACCGCATCGTTTTCTCGTCGGCCTTCCGGCGCCTGCAGGACAAGACGCAGGTGTTCCCGCTGGCGAAAAACGACTATGTGCGCACGCGGCTGACGCACAGCCTGGAAGTGGCCTCGGTCGGCCGTTCGCTCGGTGTGCTTGCGGGTGATCACGTGCTGCGACAGCACCCGGAGATGTCCACCACCGGGTACATCGCCGGCGATTTCGGCGCCATCGTTGCCGCGGCCTGCCTCGCCCACGACATCGGCAACCCGCCGTTCGGGCATGCCGGGGAGGCGGCGATCCAGTCCTGGTTCAGCACCTCCAAACTGGGCCGTTCCGTCCTCATGCGCCTCGCCCCGGGGGAGCGCGCCGACTTCGAGCGCTTCGAGGGCAACGCCCAGACCTTCCGCATCCTCGCGCGCTTGGGCATGCCCGACAACGCGGGCGGGATGCAACTCACCTGCGCCACGCTCGGCGCGGTGGCGAAGTACCCGCGTGCGGCGCACCTGCCGTTTGCTGCGCCGGCCGGCATCTCCACCAGAAAACACAACTTCTTTCACGCCGACCGCGAGCGCTTCGATGCGGTGGCGCAGGCGACCGGACTCCTCGGGCGCCGCGCGCGCACCTACTGCTGGTGCCGCCATCCGCTCGCGTTCCTGGTGGAAGCGGCGGACGACATCAGCTACTGCGTGATCGACGTCGAGGACGCCTTCCGCGCGGGCGAGGTGAGCTACGCCGAAATCGAACCGCTGTATCGCGGCATTGTGACCGACCCGGCTGCGTGGCAAAAGGCCGGCGCGATCTCCACCGACGAGAAGCGCGCAGAGTACCTGCGCGCACGCACCATAGACGCACTGGTGACGGAGGCAGCGGAGGTCTTTGCCGCACGCGAAGCGGCAATGCTCGCCGGCGCGTTCGACGAGGAGCTCATCGCCCTGATCCCGCATGCCCAGGCGCTCGAGGCGTTTCGCCTGCTTGCCCGCGATCGGGTCTACCACTCGGCGGTGGTGTTGAATTTGCAGAGCCCGGGCGCGGCGATCCTGGGGGAGCTGCTGGATGCGTTCGTCGGCGCGGTCGAGGCTGCCGTGCACGGCTCGTCCCCGCCGGGCGCGCGCGAAATATTGGGTTTTCTGCCGGGACAGTTCCTCTCCGCCGATGGCAGGCCGGCGACCGATCTCTACGCGCGCGTGCTTGCAATCACCGACTTCGTTTCCGGCATGACGGACTCGTATGCGGTGACGATTGCGGCGAAAGTGAGGCCGTTGGCGGGAAGGCCGTGAGCGGGAATGGGGCAGCGTTGCAAGCGTTGCTGCTCGCGCAGCGGCGAGCGCTTGAAGGTTCTTTGAAGGATCAACGCCTTAGGGCGGCGGGATAACTGCGGTGTCTTGTAATTTCGCCATATAATGGCTAATATACGGCCATGCACCGGCGATATGTCGACAAAAAGCTCCAAATTGCCCTCGCCGATAGCCGCGTGGTGTTGTTGCATGGCGCGCGCCAGACCGGCAAGAGCACACTGGCGCGGCAGCTGGCGGCGCAGCGCGGCGGGCAGTACCTGACCCTGGATGACCCGGCCGTCGCCGGGCTGGCTCGTTTCGACCCGTCCGCGCTGATCCGGGGGGCGGGCGCTTTGATGGTGATCGACGAAGTGCAGCATGCGCCCGAGCTATTCCCGGCGATCGCGCGGGTGGTGGAGGCGGATGGCCGCCCGGGACGTTTTCTGCTCACCAGCTCGGCCAATGTATTCTTGCTGCCACGCTTGGCAGGGTCGCTGGCGGGCCGCATGGAAATCCTGCCGCTGCATCCCTTGTCGCAGGGCGAACTGGGAGCTAAGGAGGCCAACCTGGTGGACGCGCTGTTCGACGCTGCGCCGTGGCAGGCCGGCGCGCTCGCGCTGGATCGCGTGGGCGTATGCGAGCGCGTGATCGCAGGAGGTTTTCCCGAGGCCGTGGCGCGTGCGCCGGGCGAGCAGCGCGATGCCTGGTTTCGCAGCTATGTCGCCAGTCTGCTGCAGCGCGGTGTGCGCGACCTGGCCAACATCGACGGGCTGACCGACATGCCGCGGCTGCTTGCGCTGCTGGCCGCCCGGTCGGGCGCGTTGATAAACATGTCGGAAGTGTCGCGTGCAGCGGGCATCGCGCATTCCACGCTGCGGCGCTATCTCGCGCTGCTGCAGGCCACGTTCATGTTCCAGCCGCTGCCCGCGTGGTCCTGCGACAGCGGCAGGCGCTTGGTGAAATCGCCCAAGATCCATCTTCTGGATTCGGGCCTGGCCGCGCAGCTGTGCGCCGACGTGGACGCGGCCGCACTGGCGCAGTCGCCCAATCTGGGGCCGTTGCTGGAAACCTTCGTGGTGCAGGAAGTTCGCAAACTTCTGGACTGGAGCCGCCATGCAGCCACACCCTGTCACTTTCGCACCGCAGCCGGGCAGGAGGTGGACCTGGTGCTCGAAGCGCCCGGCCGACGCATCGCAGGTATCGAGGTGAAAGCCTCTTCGAACGTGAATCAAGACGACTTCGGCGGCTTGCGCGCGCTCGCCGAAGCGGCCGGCGACAAATTCGCGCGCGGCGTGGTGCTCTATCTCGGCGAGCAGTGCTTGGCTTTCGCCGACAAGCTGTGGGCCTTGCCGGTCGCGGCATTGTGGGAATCAACCGGGGCGACGCCGGCCACGCACTCGCCTGCGCCGGCCGATGGGTCGAAGTCCGCATCCATGGCGCCAACGTCAAAGGGGTCAAAGCCGGTTTCGGAAAAGCTGCGCGTCTCCCAGACCAAGCTTGCGGCGCTGTGCCGCAAATACGGCGTCGCCAGGCTGAGCCTGTTCGGCTCTGCGTCCAGAAACGCGTTGACCCCCGGGAGCGATGTGAACCTGATGGTCGAATTCCTGCCCGACAGCCGCGCCTCGCTATACGACATCACGGCGATGCAAGACGAATTTCCGGCGGCGTTCGGCGGGCGCAAGGTGGACATCGTCACGCCGGAAATCCTGCGCGATCCGGTCCGCCGGGACTCCATGGTCCCGGACCTGAAGTTGATCTATGCAGCCTGAGAGCCGCGACCAGGCGTACCGTCGGGACATGCTTCAGGCCGCCGACGAGGCGCGCGAGCTTTGCCGCGGCTTCAAGTCAACGCCGGGCTGGACCGGCCTGACGCCTACGGTTTGGGGCGCTGAACAATCGATGCATAGCGCGGCCAGGTTCGCAGGTAGGTTCGCTCGAGCAGAGGCGATGCCGCCGCGCCCACCAGCGCAGCGCCAACCGCAACAAGCACCAGGCCCCGACTCTGGAACCAATAGGCAAATACGGCGAGTACCAGGATCACCGCGAAATTGAGCAGAACGATAATGGTCTCGGCCCGGTGAATATTATGACGGACCACGCTGTTGCAGCGGGGACACTCGATTTCCAGTCCGAGCATGACCGTCTGACTCAATCTTCGCTTCGCTATGTTCTCCCGGCAGACCGGGCAACGGTAGTCCATCCAAAGTCCTGACAAGAAGTGGATCCCCTAAGCGGGGATTGACAATACCCCGGGAACGGGTCCGGGCGGGCCCAGCGTACCGTCAATCCCTTGATTGCTCAACCGGGTCATCAGAACACGCCGGGGACCAGGCCTGAGGCCACCGCCGCTTCGCCGCAGTTTGCGCCGACGTTGAATCCATCCGGCGCGTAGCGGGCGAGCAGCAGATCCTTGAGCGGGAGCACGAGCTGGAAGCAATCGGCGTATTCCTCGTCGGACAGTTCGAACAGGGTGATCGCATGCCGCCTGGGCACGATCAGCGCGTGCCCGCGCGAGACCGGGTAGGAGTCGAGAAACGCAAGCCCGTGTCTGTTCTCGGCCAGAATCTCACGCTTCGGGTTGCAGAAAATGCAGTCCGTCCGATTCATCCTGTAGTTCGCTCTACCTGCGGCAATGCTCGGCTGATTTTCTTTCTTGGGCGAAGCCTACAACGTATAAACTTCGGCATTCGCAATCAGGATACCACCGGTCTTCGGGGAAGCGCGCCGGATTCAGCCGGCGCCGATTCGACTCTGCTACCTTTCGCGCATGAACCCATCCAAGCCTCCCTTCAAACTCTTTTCCGCGCGCCGCGAGCGCAAGGCGGCGATGCCCTTCATCATGCTGACTGCGCTGATCGACATGGTGGCGATCGGCCTGATGATCCCTGTGTTGCCGGCATTGGTCGGCAGCTTCACCGGCTCGCAGGCTGATCAGGCGTTCTGGTACGGGGTGGTGACGTTTACCTTCGGTCTGGCGAACTTTTTCGCTTCGCCTATTCTGGGTGCGCTCTCGGACAAGCATGGCCGCCGGCCGGTGCTGCTGCTCGGGATTTGCGGCCTCGCGCTGAGTTTTTTCGCCACCGCGTTGGCGACTGCGGTGTGGATGCTGATCGTGGTGCGCCTGGTGAGCGGCGCGATGCAGGCCAACCTCTCCGTCGCCAATGCCTACGTCGCCGATTTCACCCCGCCCGAACAGCGGGCCAAGCGCTTCGGCCTGCTCGGCGCGATGTTCGGCGTGGGTTTCATCCTCGGGCCGGTGATGGGAGGCCTGTTAGGCGCGATCGATCTTCGCCTGCCGTTTTTTGTCGCCGGCAGTCTGGCGCTCGTCAATCTGCTGTACGGCTATTTCGTGTTGCCGGAGTCCTTGCCGGTGGAGCGCCGGCACGCATTTGACTGGAGGGCGGTGAATCCGGTCGCTGCGCTGCGCGGGCTGGCGCAACTGAAAGCCGCGGGACGGCTGGTGGCCGTGATTACCTGCAGCGGGCTGGCGCAGTTCATGCTCTATACCTCCTGGGTGCTGTACGCGACGTTCAAGTTCGGCTGGGGGCCGCTGGAGAACGGCTGGTCGCTCGCGGCGGTCGGGCTGGTGTCGGCAATCGCGCAGGGCCTGCTGCTTGGGCGTCTGCTCAAGCGCTTCAGTCCGCAGCGCCTGGCCGTGCTCGGACTGGTGTCATCCACGCTCGCCTACGCCGCGTGGGGCGCCGCCACCCAGGGTTGGATGATGTTTGCGATTATCTTTCTGAATTTTCTCGGCGCCACGGTCTCGGCGTCGATCCAGAGCATTATTTCGGGCGCAGCGGACGCGCGCAGCCAAGGCCGGACGCTGGGCGCGGTGAGCGGCCTGAACAGCCTGACGTCGGTGATAGCGCCCATGCTCGCCGCGCCGCTGCTGGTGATGGTGTCGCACCTGCCGCAGGGAGACTGGCGCATCGGCGCGCCGCTCTACTTCTGTGCGTTGCTGCAGGCGGCGGCGCTGCTGCTGGCGATCTCGCATTTCCGTCGCGAACGCCGCATCCGACGCTCGAGCGGCGTGGTTTGACCCGGCTGCGCCGGTCGAGGATACTTCCAGCCGCGCGCACGTTTTCCGTCCCCGAGCCGATACAGCATTACGAAACACTACCCATGGTCCTACCTTCCTTGAGCGACGATCGGGAATCGCCACCGCCTGCGGCCAGCGCCTATATCGCGCTGGCGAACGGCGCCTACGCTTCGAGCGATCTGACCCGCGGCCCCTGGCATCCGGATCATCAGCACGGTGGCCCGCCGATCGCGCTGGTCGCGCGAAGTATCGAGCGCGCCGCGGCGGCACTCGAGCTCACCCACGTTGCGCGGCTGACCGCCAACCTGTTGCGCCCGATCCCGATCGCCGAGCTCGCGGTCGAGGTCCAGACCGACTATGCCGGGCGCAACGTCGCGCACTTTTCCGCGCGGCTGCATGCCGGCGGCAAGGAGGTGGCGCGCTTCACCGCGGTGGCGCAGCGCGAAGCCAAATTGGACATGCCCGCCGATCTTCCGGGACATCCGCTGCCGCAGGCGCCGCGTTCGGTCGAGCAGTCGCCGCCGGAGCGGTTTCCGTTTTCGAAAAAGACGACCGGCTATCAGGACCTGATCGACAGCCGGATCGCGCAAGGCGTTTTTTTCCGCGGCCCGTCCGCCGTCTGGTTCCGCCTGCGCTATCCGCTGATCGCGGGCGAGGCGCCAAGCGCGTTGCAGCGCGTCGCGGTCGCCGCGGACTCGGGCAACGGCATCAGCGCCATTCTCGACTTCCACCGCTACATTTTCGTCAACTCGGACCTCACCATCAACCTGCTGCGCAAGGCGCAGGGCGAATGGATCTGCATCGACGCGCGCACGCTGCTCGGACCGGACGGCGGCGGTCTGGCCGAGTCGCGCATTTTCGATGCCGAGGGGCTGGTCGGCCGAGCGACGCAAAGCCTGGCGATCCGGCTGCGCGAATGAAGCCGGCGCCGGCCGGCGCTCAGCGACCGAGCAGTCCTGTTATCAGTCGCGGGCTCGTCATGAGCGCGCGTCGGATCAAGCGAATGGCCGTACGCCAAACAGCAAGCCGTGCAGCCAGAAGGCAAACAGCGCCCAGACCACGGCGCCGACGGCCACGGTGGCTGCAGTGGCGCCGGCCGTGCCGGCAGGATATTGCGTCCCCGCGGCGCGGTCGCGCTTTTTTGCCGCGATGAAACAAGCCACTGCCCAGGCGAGGAAGGCGCCAAACAACAGCAGGTCGGCGAGCGTGCCGTTTGCCAGCAGGTGCGCCAAGGCCCAAGTCTTCACGCTGAGAACCATCGGGTGGTGCAGGCGCGACTTGATCGCGTTGCGCGGCACATAGGCCGCCGCGAGCAGGACGAACGCGATCAGGGTCAGCAGCGCCGCCACATGGCGCATGGCAGTGGGCGGGACCCAGAGCACGACGTGCTGTTGCCGTGCCAGGCCGAAACCCCAGACGATCAGGCCAAAACCCGCCAGCGATACGACGGAGTAAATGCCTTTCCACGCATTCTCGCCGAGGCGCTTTCGCTGAGCCGTGCGCCAGTCGTCGGCGACGATGCGCATCGAGTGCGCGCCCAGAAACACCACTAGGCCAAGAATTAGAACCGTCATGATTCCGTGTCGCGCACCGGAACGGCGCCGCGCCCCTTCAAGTGACTATGCGACATCATATTGTGATCGGCCACCGGCCGACCGGGGCAATTGAAGCAACAGTTGAATAAGCCGGTTACTTGACAGTGCTGGCCGAAAAGGTTTTCTTGCGGCTTCCTTTCGCCAGCACGGTTTTCCCGTCCGTAGCCATGGCGCGGACGCTGAACTCGTAGTCGTGGCCAAAGCCGGAGAAGTTGGGCGGGCAGGGGCCGCGATAATTTTTCAGCGCGCCTTCGTCAATCGCTGCCGCGGCGCCGCCTGCATGGGGCACGGAACCTCCGCCGTGGTCATAGCTCGTGAAGTCCAGATCGACCATCGTTACGGCCAGGGTCTTCGTGCCGTCGGGCACACCGGTCACCGAGAGCGCGGGGGAAGTGATGCTGCATTGGTGAGCCCTTTTCCATTCCCAGTCCACCGATAGATCGGACTGGCCGAACGCGGCGGCGGAAACGCACAGCAAAGCGGCGAAAGCGAATGTTTGCGCGGACATGATTGCTTCCTTCAGCGGTTGGCGGGAAATTGGGCGATGTGTATAAGCGAGTATTTTGCGCTGTAACTTTGCCGCCTGTTTGACGAAAGTCTTGTTCCCTGCGAATGAGCCGTGCATGCAAAAAACAGGCAGCGTCACCTCGTCGTAAGTGACTGAAGACACATGACAAGGCCGAGTTTGGGCAGCGCGCCCGCATGAAATCCATGTACTTCGGCGGCCGCGTATGCGGCCACGGGCGCTTCCTTTCAGCGCGGACCGCGGATCCAAGTGTTTGAAAGTATGCGTGAAGTAGCCTGGAACGCGCGACCTGGCACGATCGATGCTGCTGAACCGTCAAGCAGTCAAACAAATGAACAACAGACGGAGAGGATCATGAGCACCTACACCAAAAATCTGATGGCAGAAAACGGTTTGATGGTTGGAATGGGCTTCGGCCCGGCTTTCACCGGCAAGGGCTACACAGTCACCGCCGCCAAAGGCAAAGCGGGCATAGGCAAACGCGCGAAGAACATCGCGCTGTTCTTCGCGGCACCCTTCATCGGCCTGGCCTACCTGCTCGCGTTCCCGGTCGTCGGCTTCGCGCTGCTCGCCTGGGTCGCCGGCAAGGCCGTGATGAACAACGAGAAAGCGCGCCCGGTCGCGCTCGCGCTCGCCGCCCCGTTCATCGGACTCGCGTTCGTGACCGTGGGCCCGATCGCAGGACTGGTCGCACTCGCCTGGATCGGCGGCAGGGCATTGCTGAAGGCGTAAGCAGTGGCGCACGGCGGCGGCGCAATGCCGCCAAACGCCTCGAGGATGGTTAAGAGGGCGGCGTCTGCAAGGACTCCGCCCTTTGCATTTGCGCCAGATGCATCCGGACCCACCGGCCGGCAATCTGGCAAATGTATGACTAGTACGATGACACCTTAGTTGCGAAACAATGTGGCGAGTAACCGACACCTCCGGCGCGCCGCTATGTGGGAGCGAGCTTGCTCGCG
>MERK01000112.1:15129-17250 GCA_001770575.1 Betaproteobacteria bacterium RIFCSPLOWO2_12_FULL_64_23 | reverse complement strand
TGGTGCACCTGGCATCGATCGTCACGCCGGGCAAGAACAGCAAGCGCGAATTCGAGTACTCGGTCGACGTGCTCGGAACCGAAAACCTGCTCCGCGCCTGTCTTGCGGCGGCGGTGAGGAAAATCGTCGTCTCCTCCAGCGGCGCGGCCTACGGCTATCACGCCGACAATCCGGCCTGGATCAGCGAGGACGCGCCCGTGCGCGGCAACCAGGAGTTCGCCTATTCCTGGCACAAGCGCCTGGTCGAGGACATGCTCGCCGACTACCGCGTGCGCCAGCCGCAACTCGCGCAGGTGGTGTTTCGCATCGGCACCATCCTCGGCGAAAGCGTGCGCAATCAAATCACTGATCTCTTCGACCAGCCGCGGCTGATCGCGATCCGCGGCGCGGCGAGCCCGTTCGTGTTCATCTGGGACCGGGACGTGGTCGGCTGCATGCTGGAAGCGGTGTACTCGGACAAGTCCGGCATCTACAACGTCGCCGGCGACGGCGCCCTGGGCGTGCGCGAAATCGCCGCGCGCCTGGGCAAGCGCTGCGTGGTGCTGCCGGCCTGGCTGCTGCGCGCGGCGCTCGCCGTGCTCAAGCCCCTGGGACTGACGCAGTACGGGCCGGAGCAGGTGGACTTCCTGCGCTATCGTCCGGTGCTCGCCAACCGCAGGCTGAAGGAGCAGTTCGGCTATGTGCCGCGGAAGACTTCGGCCGAGGTGTTCGAGTTCTACCTCGCTGCGCGCAAACGCCGGGGTGAGTCGTGACGCGCGCGTAGCAGCCGGGCGCAAGGCGCTAGGGCCTGTTGACATTCAGCACATGAGCGCGACGGGGGTAATTTGGGATGCAGCGCAAGGCGCGAGGAGTGCCGTTTGGTCATTCCAAACAAGCGACGAGCAACGCCGCGCGGCGTCCCAAATTATCCCCCGTCCCTTCGGGTTGCCTCTAAATGCGGCGCCTGCGGCGTTGCGCTCCTCGCCAAGGGAACCACCCTTGGCTTCGTCCCCCAAGGGGACTTCCTTCGGGGCGTCGCGCGCCTTGCAGTCATCCGCATTTGGAGGCAACGCGTCTCATGCGATGAATGTCAACAGGCCCTAGGTCGCCATCGGTTTCAGGCGGACGCGATCACTTGCCCAGCGCCGTCACTTCACCCTTGATCTGGGTCGATTTGCCGCGAAACAGCGCCACCAGTTCGCTCTTCTGGTTTTCGACGCGGATGTCGTACACGCCGTTGCGCCCCTCCAGCCCCTGTTCCCGGCCGGTGGCCGTGAGCAGGTCACCGACATAGGCCGGGCGCATGTATTCGATAACGCAAGTGACCGCCACCGCGTTCTTGTTGTGGCTGTTGCAGGCATAGGCGAAAGTCGAGTCGGCGAGTGTAAAGATGAGCCCGCCATGGCAGGTATCGTGGACGTTCGCCATGTCCTCGCGCACCGCCATCTGCATGCTCGCCGAACCTGGACCCACGCTGATCAGCTTTATGCCCAGCGCGAGCGATGCGCGATCGCGCGCGTGCATCGCCGCGGCGGCGGCTTCGGCCAGTTGTTGCGGGGTTTTATGCATGCTAAATCCAGACCGGCCGGGCGATGCCGCCACGCGCGCGCACTTCCCTGATCGCGGCGCTGCAGACGGAAAATTGAGATTCCTGAGCATACACCAACAGCAGTAAAATGAGTGTTTTCCGCCGGCGATCCCCTCATGGTCAAAGTCTATTCCATCGACGGCCTCACACCCGTCGTGCATCCCGACGCCTATGTGCATCCGAGCGCGGTGCTGATCGGCGACGTGCACGTCGGCGCCGGCGTGTACATCGGGCCCTCGGCCAGCCTGCGCGGCGATTTCGGGCGCCTGGTGATCGAGGCCGGCGCCAACATCCAGGATTGCTGCATCGTGCATGGTTTTCCCGAGTCGGACACGGTGATCGAGCAGGACGGTCACATCGGCCACGGCGCCATTATTCATAGCGCGCGTGTCTGCCGCAATGCCATGGTCGGCATGAACGCCGTGGTCAACGACAATGCGGTGATAGGCGAATCGGCCTTCGTCGCGGCGATGGCTTTTGTCAAGGCGGGGATGCAGGTGCCGCCGCGGACGCTGGTGGCGGGAGTGCCGGCAAAAGTGATGCGCGATTTGAGC
>MERK01000112.1:0-15114 GCA_001770575.1 Betaproteobacteria bacterium RIFCSPLOWO2_12_FULL_64_23 | reverse complement strand
ACCTACCAGGAGCTCGCGCGCAGGAGCCTGGCGAGCCTGCGCGAGACAGTCGCGCTGACCGAGGAGGAACCCGGCCGCAAGCGCCTGTCCTTGTCGGAGGTGCTGCCGCTAGCGGAGTGGAAAAGCAAGAAGTCCGGCGGCTGAAGACGCAGTCCAGATCACGCAATTTCTTTCGCATGAGCCATCCCTCCATAGCCGAAATCAACGCCAGCTTCGCCGCGCGCCTGCGCGCGGGCGAGACCCTGCTCGGCTCCATCATCGCGCTACCCTGCGCGGAGGTGGCGGAGCTGTTTTCGCGCGCCGGCTTCGACTGGTTGTTCATCGATACCGAGCATGCGCCGCTCGATGCGCTCGCTGCACAGGGGCTGCTGCAGGCGGCGCGCTGCCCCTGCCTGGTGCGCGTGCCCGTGGGCGAAGAGGCGGTGATCAAGAAGGCGCTGGACATAGGCGCGGCCGGCGTGGTCGTGCCGCAGGTGAACACCGCCGCCGACGCCGAGCGCATCGTGCGCTACTGCAAATATCCGCCGCGCGGCAGCCGCGGCGTGGGCATCGTGCGCGCGCAGGGCTACGGCCTGGATTTTGAGCAATACGTTGCGAGCGCCAACGACAATGTCATCGTCATGCTGCAGATCGAGCATATCGACGCGGTGAGTAATATCGAGTCCATCGTGCGCGTGCCCGGGGTGGATGCGCTGATGATCGGGCCCTACGATCTATCCGGCACCATGGGCAAGCTGGGCCGGGTGAACGATCCCGAGGTCGAGGAGGCGATCGAGACCGTGCGCAAGGCCTGCGCCGCCGCGGGCATGAAGCTCGGCATATTCGCCGCCACCGCCGAGGGCATGAAGCCGTATATCCAGAAAGGCTACACCCTGCCGATCGCCGGCATGGACCTGATGCTGCTCGCCGCCGCCGCGCGCGGCATGGTGCAGGCGTTGAAGTAGCGGCTTTTATACGGCGTTTTGACTGCCGTCGCATGCGACGAAAGGACTTGCGCGCTGCGCGCGCCAACCGTGCTTTCTGTACGGATGAAAAGCACATCCGTACAGAAAACACGGTTCTGATTAAAAACAAGGACGGTATGGGCTCTTATACAAGATCGCCGATTGCGTACGGATGGGTTCATCATCCGTGCGCAATCGACGATCCGCGCGGACGGTTTTTCGTCCGCGCAAAATCGCAACTCTGCAACTGCGGGGACGCGATTTAAGTCCCCATTTGTTTCACGATTTTCAATCTTTATCATGAGGCGCTGAAATGTCATACGAAAACATCCTGGTTGAAACCCGCGGCCGCGTCGGCCTGATCACACTGAACCGCCCGAAGGCGCTGAATGCGCTCAATGACGCCCTGATGGACGACCTGGGCGACGCGCTGGCGAAATTCGACGCCGACGAGGACATCGGCTGCATGGTGATCACCGGCAGCGACAAGGCGTTCGCTGCGGGCGCCGACATCGGCGCGATGAAGGACTGGAGCTACATGGATGTGTACAAGAGCGAGTACATCACGCGCAATTGGGAGCGCATCCGCTCGGTGAGAAAGCCGGTGATTGCCGCGGTGGCGGGCTATGCGCTCGGCGGCGGTTGCGAGCTTTCGATGATGTGCGATTTCATCATTGCCGCCGAGACGGCGAAGTTCGGCCAGCCCGAGATCAAGCTCGGCATCATTCCCGGCGCGGGCGGCACGCAGCGCCTGCCGCGCGCGGTGGGGAAAGCCAAGGCCATGGATATGGTGCTTACCGGGCGCATGATGGACGCCGCCGAAGCCGAGCGCGCCGGCCTGGTATCGCGCGTGGTGCCGGCGGACAAGCTGCTCGATGAAGCGTTGGCCGCCGCCAACCAGATTTGCGAATATTCGCTGCCTGTCGTGATGGCCGCGAAGGAATCGGTCAACCGCGCCTACGAGAGCACGTTAACTGAGGGCATCCTGTTCGAACGGCGCGCGTTTCATTCGCTGTTCGCGACCGAAGACCAGAAGGAAGGCATGGCCGCGTTCGTCGAGAAACGCAAGCCGAAGTTCAAGCACAGGTGAGCTTTGTTCCGCCCTATCGGGCGGGTTACTTTTCTTGCTTCGCCAAGAAAAGTAACCAAAAGAAGGCGACCCCCGGTGCCGCGGCCCTTCGGGCTGCCCTCCGCTACTCGGCAGCGCGGGCCGCTGCGCAACTCGGGCCCTGCGGGCCCTCAAACAGTGCTCGCGGACTTCCCCCGCGCAGCCTGCGTTGCTCGGCGCGGCACAGGGGGCCCAAACCCGTCACGGTGCCGGCTGTGGTCATCCCCTCGGTGACGCCGAGAAGCGCAGCGTGCCGCGGGGGTGTCGCCGAGGACTGTCTGAGCCCCTCGCCCTTGCGAGGGGCGAGTTCCGCAGGCGCCGCGGCACGCGAGCATCGCAGGGGAGTCGCCGCAGGCGACCGTCACCGTGGGGTGCCCTTTTCTTTGGTTACTTTCTTTTGGGCAAGCAAAAGAAAGTAACCAGCTGTCGGGCTGCCCCCGACATTCTTGGGTACAGTAACCCCTCCCGCTAGAACAGAATCAGGCTGACAGGGATATCTCTTGGCAATAAAGAAGATAACCGGTACCCCCGTCGGCCTCATCGCCTGGGTATGCACAGCCCATGTGGCGAGCATGCTGTGCTATGCGATCTACCCGACCTTGCTGCCGCAGCTGCAGCGGGAATGGGGCGCGAGCAACTCCGCCGCCGGCCTGATTTCCGGCATGTTTTTCGCCGGGTACATGGCGTCGGTGCCGGTGCTGAGCGGTCTCACCGACCGTGTCGACGCGCGCCGCGTGTATTTTTTCTCCAGCCTGCTGTGTGCCTTTGGCAGCCTCGGTTTTGCGCTGTTCGCGCAAGGGGTGTGGACGGCTTCGCTGTTTCAGGGGCTCACCGGCGCCGGCATCGCCGGCACCTATATGCCGGGGCTGAAGGCGCTCACCGACAACCTCGGTGACCGGGCGCAGAGCCGCGCCGTGTCTTTTTATACGGCGGTGTTCGGCTTCGGCGCGAGCTTCTCCATCCTGCTGGCGGGCGCGATCGCCGCGGCCCTGGGCTGGCGTTGGGCTTTTGCCTTGTCCGCGCTCGGCCCGCTCGCCGCGGGGCTGATGATACTGGTGGGTCTGCCGCGGCGCCGCCCGCCTGCCGCCAGACGCAGGGCCTTGCTCGATATGCGGCCGGTGCTCGCCAATCGCGCGGCGCGCGGCTACATTTTCGGCTACACGCTGCATTGCTGGGAGCTGCTCGGCTCGCGTTCCTGGATGGTGGCGTTTTTCGTGTTCAGCGAGAGCCTCGCGCGCGGCGGTCCTTGGCCGTGGAGCCCGGTGCTGATCGCGGCCATCGCCAATCTGTTCGGGCCCGGTGCCAGCGTGCTCGGCAATGAGCTTGCGCTGCGCTATGGCCGCAATCGCGTCGTGCCCGTGGTAATGGTCTGCTCCGGGCTGTGTACCTGCCTGTTCGGTCTGCTCTCGGGCATGCCCTGGTATGCAATCGTCGCACTCTCCTTCGTCATGCTCGGTCTGCACATGGGCGACTCCTCGGCATTGACCTCGGGCATGGTGGTCAACTCCGATCCGGGCATGCGCGGCGCCAGCATGGCGCTGCATTCCATGCTCGGCTTCGGTGCCGGCTTCGTCGCGCCGCTCGCTTTCGGCGCGGTGCTGGACGCGAGCGGGGGCAATGCGAGCCCGACCGCCTGGATGCTGGCCTATGCCAGCCTGGGTCTGTTCGGCGTGTTCGCTCCCCTGTTCCTGAGGCTGCGATGAATCCGGTGGACAAGCCCATCGTGCGCGAGTGGGCCGTGCTGCTGGCGCTCGCCGGCGTGCAGATCAGCCATATCCTCGATTTCATGATCCTGATGCCGCTGGGGCCCCAGTTCATGCGCATGTTCGATATCGGCCCGACAAAATTCGGCTTGCTGGTGTCGGTCTATACCTTCAGCGCCGCCGCAGTCGGCTTCGCCGCGGCTTTTTTCATCGACCGCTTCGACCGCAAGAAAGCGCTGTTGATCCTGTACGCCTGCTTCGGCGCGACCACGCTGCTCGCCGCCTCCTCCGACAGCTATGCCATGCTGCTGGCGGCACGGGCGATGGCCGGCGCCTTCGGCGGCGTGCTGTCGGCGATCGTGTTCGCCATCGTCGGTGATCTGATCCCGGAGGGCCGCCGCGGCTCGGCCCTGGGTTTGGTGATGTCCTCCTTCTCCATCGCCGCGACGGCGGGCGTGCCCATCAGTCTCTACCTGGCCAACCACTTCACCTGGCGCGCGCCGTATTTCTTTCTCGCCGGATTGTGCATCACCATCTGGTGCGGCGTGTTGTGGCTGCTGCCGCGCATGCGCAAGCACCTGCGCGCCGCGCGCGAGCGCCATCCGCTGGCGCAGGCGGTAGAGGTGTTTCGCGAGGCGAATCTGCGCCGGACATTTCTGTTTTCGGCCATGCTGTTTTTCTCCGGCTTTGCCGTCATTCCTTTCATCAGCCCCTACATGGTGGCCAACGTCGGCGTCGCTGAATCGCAGCTGCCGCTGCTGTATCTGGTCGGCGGCACACTCACCCTAATCGTAGTGCGTCTGGTGGGCCGGCTCACCGACCTGCATGGCAAGCAGCGCATGTTTGCGCTGGTCGCCTGCGGCTCGGCGCTGGCGATTCTCAACCTTACGCTTCTGCCGCGCGTGCCCATTTATGTCGCGATCGCGTCCTCGGCGTTTCTCATGTGCATGATGTCGGGGCGTTTCGTTCCGGCGATGGTGCTGATTAGCGCGAGCGTGACGCCGCGCCTGCGCGGCAGCTTCATGAGCTTCAACTCCTCGATCCAGCAGTTCGCCTCGGGCACCGCCTCCTTCGGCGCGAGCCTGCTGATCGGCAGGAATGCCGCGGGCGAGCTGACCCATTACGGCACGGTGGGGATTCTCGCCGTGACGGCGACGCTCGCCAGCATCTATCTCGCGCGCCGCATTCGCGCCGCGGCCGGCTAGCCGGTGACGCGCCCGCCGCGCAGGAACGATCCATACGCGCCCGAACAGGCAATCGAGGAGGACTAGCTCAGTGGAAAAAATCTGGCTCAAAAACCATCCCGCGCGTGTGCCCGCCGACATCGACCCGAACAAGTATCAATCGATCCGCGACCTGTTTGAGGAAAGGGCGGCCCGCTTCGGCGGGCGCTGTGCGAAGAGAAAGCCGCCTGACGGCTTCTGGCAAAGAGCAGATGAAAGGGGATTGTCCGGCTCAGACCGGCGGGGTCGAACCGTAATCAGGCGTGTTGGTCCGGCCTTTGATTCTGCTCAAACAGGCTTCGACCGACTCGAGCAACTGGTCACGCGTCAACGGTTTGGTAAGGAAATCCGCGGCACCCAGTTCCACCGCCTTGGCCATGGTGTCGCCGTCGCTGCGGCCGGAGATCAATATCACCGGAATCGAAGCGGTTTCCGCCGCCGAGCGTAGCAGCGACAGCAACTCGAAACCGTCCAAGAACGGCATGTAGAGATCGGAGACGATCAGGTCCGGTGTTTGCGCGAGCAGTGCCCGCCCGCCGGCGACCCCGTCCTCGGCGACCTGCACCTGGTAGCCCGCCGCCGATAGGTGGATTCGCAACAGGTCGCGAAAGCCGACGTCATCGTCGATGATGAGAATGCGGGTTTTCTTGTCGTTTGGCATGCGCCGCTCTGGTTTCCCATGAAAGACTCGACAGGAAAAGCATTTTAATAGAAATCGCCGCGCGGTTGATTGATAATTCTCAAACGAACAGCGGCCCGCGACCAGGTGGCCGTTTCATAATTGTGCGAAACGCACTGTCATTTCATTTGGAGATTGGGTGCAGACGAACCAGTTCAAGGGCGTGCTGATCATGCTGATCACAGTGCTAATCTGGGGCGGAACGTTCCCGGTGGCGAAAGCCGCGCTGCTGAGCCTGGATGCATTCTGGATGTCGAGCATCCGCTTTGGCGTTGCGGCGCTCCTGTTCGTTGCCATCCTTTCCTGGCGCGAAGGCGCAGCGGCGCTGCGTTATCGCGGCAAATTCCTGCAGGCCTCGTTCTTCGGCGTCATGGGTTTCACCGGTTTCTCCGTCCTGGTGTTCGTCGGCCTCGCGCGCTCGAGTCCCGAGCATGCCGCCATCATCATGGCGCTGCAGACGCCGATCGCCGCGTTCGCGCACTGGGCGCTGAAGGGAACCCGGCCGGCGAATTTCACCCTGGGTTGCGTCAGCGTCGCCATCCTCGGTGTGTTCCTGGTGATAACCAAAGGCGATCTGGCGCATGCTTTCGCCGGCGATACGTTCGTCGGCGACGTGCTGATTTTTCTAGGCGCCATGTGCTGGATTGCCTACACCATAGGCGCGGTCAGTTTTCCCGGCTGGTCGGCGCTGCGTTTTACGACGCTCACCTGTCTGCCCGGGACGGTCGGGGTACTCGTCGCCACCGGGATCGCGACTTGGGGCGGATATGCGAGCGTTCCGGCGGGCGCGACCGTGGTCTCCGTCGGTTGGGAACTCGCCTATCTGGCGCTGCTCACCGTGGTGTTGGCCGTGCTGTTCTGGAATATGGCCATCGGTTACCTCGGCGCGCTCAACGCCATGCTGCTGGGCAATCTGGTGCCGGTGGTGACCTTTGCCATTCGCATCCTGCAGGGACACCGCTTCGCGACGATCGAGCTCGCCGGCGCGGGGCTGGTGGTGGCGGCGCTGATCGCCAACAATCTCTACCTCAGAGGCAGAGTCGTCATGCGCAGTTTGTAGCGAAACGAGGGGGACACCCCCTCTCGTGCTCCCCTAAATCGGACCGCAGCAAAATGACTTTTGCTGCGGGTTCTAAGATGATCTGATCACCGGGGTTGAAGTTTGAGCGTGCCGAGAGAACCGGCTAGGGCGTCGCTGCGCTTCATCGACATCGGGATGTATTCGACGCGCGCCCAGCGTTCGGCGAAGTTCCGGTACAGCGGCGACAACAGATTGCCCGACTGGCCGGTGGAGTGGATGTACACCGACCGGTCCAGGTCGGCCAGATCGTAGATCGCACGCAGGGACGCTGCGTGGCGGTTGGCGAACGGCGCGGATTCGTTGGCGAGCGTATTGCGGCCGACATCGACGGTGTAGGTATCGCCGGGCGAAAGCACGCGGATGTCGAAGAACTTGGCCAGTTGCGCCTGGCGGCCGAAAGGGCGGTGTTCGGACAGGGCGAAATGCGCCTCGCCCCAGCGCCATTGCTTCCGGTCGTCGCCATAGCGGCGTTTCAGATCGGCCAGCGCCAGATCGAGCGCGCGGGGCAGCAGATCGGCGCAACTTTCTTTTGCCGGCGTGTTCACGTCGTCGCACCAGTGTCCTTGGCCGCCCGTGTTCGCAAGCACCTGGTACATGAAGTCGGCGCGGTGCGTCCACTCGGTGTTGAACAGTTCGCCGAGTTCGTCGGCATAAATCAGGCGGCCGAGCTCGCGCAGCCAGGCGCTGACGATCAGCGGCTCCGCGCTCTCGCTCGCCATGTTTCCGTTCCACTGGCCCAACTGCTGCAGCACCTGCTGCGCGTCCGCACCCGTGGTTCCGGACTTGAGCAGCAGCGGCAGAATTTCGCGCACCTGCAGCGACACCGTATCGGCCTGGATTTTGGCGAAGCTGTGCAGCGTATGCTTGGGCGTGGCGTCCAGCAGCTGCTTGATGCGCTCGGCGCGATAGGGCAGGACCCATTCGCTGGTGAGATAGTGGCGGTAGCTGTCGGGCACGATCTTTTGGTTGGCCGTGACGATCGCACCGGCGGCCGGGTTGTAGCTTTGCGGCAGCTCGTCGAAGGCGATGAAGCCGTCCCAGTCGTATCTTGCGTCCCAGCCGGGCGCGGGGGCCTGGCCCTTGAGGTCGTTTTCGGGCTTGCGCACCGGGACGCGGCCGGGCGCGATGAAGCCGATGTTGCCTTCGGCGTCGGCATACACTATGTTCTGTTGCGCCGAATGAAAATCGCGCGCCGCCGCCAGAAATTCGTTCCAGTTGCCGGCGGTTGCGAACCTGCCCAGCGCCTGGATCGACAGATCGTCCTCGCGCAGCGTGGTCCAGGCAAACGCCAGCGCGAAGTTTTGCGGCAGCGCCGCGGCCGCCGGCTTGAATACATCGGAGATCAGCGGCCCGTGGCGCGACGCGCGCACCGTCAGCGCCACGTCCGGCTGTCCCTTTACCTTGATCACTTCGCCATGGGTGGCGAGCTTCTGCCAGCCTTGCGGGGACAGCGCCTGGCCGGCGGCATCGACGCGCTCTATATACAGGTCCTGCACGTCCGGGCCGGTGTTGGTCATGCCCCAGGTGATCTGCCGGCTGCGCCCCAGCACCACGGCGGGCACGCCCGGCAGCGTCGCTCCCATCACTTCGAACCCCGGCGCCGACAGATGGGCGAAATACCAGATCGCGGGCGCGGCCAGGCCCAGGTGCGGGTCGTTGGCGAGCAGCGGTTTGCCGCTCGCGGTGCGGCTGCCGGCCAGCACCCAGTTGTTGGAGGCGCCGTCCTCGGTCAGACCGGGCAGCGCGAGGGCGGCGAGCTTGCTCGCGTCGAGCTGGCGATACAGCGCGGCGTAATCGGCAACGGCGAGCGGCGCGTCGCCCGGATAGGGCGGCAGGAATTTACCGATCTGCGCGCTGGAAAGCTTCTTTGCCAGGCGCAGGCGCAGCAACTCCGTGCGCCAGTTTGCGCCCAGGTCCCAGGCCATCATTTTGGCCCAGGCGACGGAATCGGCGCTCTGCCAGGGCTCGGGCTGGATCCCGGTGAGCAGGAATTCCGGCGGCAAGGGGCCGGAGCGTTGTGCGAGGAAAGCGTTGACCCCGGCCGCATAGGCATCGAGCTGACTGCGCGTCTCGTCGCTCAGGGACTTCAACGTGGCCTCGGCGACGCGGTGTATGCCCAGGGTGCGCAGGAACTTGTCGGCGTCCAGGGTCGCCGCACCCAGCGCCTCGGACAGACGTCCGCTGCCGGTGCGCCGGTTCATTTCCATCTGCCACAAGCGGTCCTGCGCGTGGACGAAGCCGAGCGCGAAGTAGGCATCGGCTGCGCTGCCGGCGTAAATGTGAGGCACGCCGTGGCGGTCGCGCACGATTTCCACCGGCGCCTTGAGGCCGGACAGGGTGAGGCTGCCCTCGAGTTGCGGCAGCGACTGGCGCAGCCAGGCATAGCCCGCAGCGACGGCGAGCAGGATCACCAGTATCAGCACCGAGAATGCACGCAACGCGATTTTCATGGACTCAACATTCCGTCACAATGGTTGCAAACGGCGACAGGCTAGCATAAGTGGGGCTGATCCCGGATAGCGAAACCCGGTCGAATTGGACAGCCGATGATGCATACGGCCGGGGAATTTGGTATAAACACCCAACGCGTTTGTAACGGAGTGCCTAATTTGCTCTATACCCTGCACGAAATGAGTCACGCGGCGCTGGCGCCCTGGCAATTGTGGGCCAGCATGAACGCCAGCATGTTCAGCCACCCGTTCAGCCCGCTTTCCTACTCCCCGCTCAGCCGCAAGATCGCGGCCGGCAACGAGCTTTTCATCCGCGTCACCCAGCGCTACCATAAACCCGGGTTCGGCATCAGTGAAACCCGCATCGACGGCAAGGTGGTCGCCGTCAGCGAAACCGTCGCTGTCGACAAGCCTTTCTGTCGGTTGCTGCACTTTGAGCGCGACCTCGGTGCGCACAAGGGGCGCGCCGATCCCAAAGTCCTGCTGGTAGCGCCGCTGTCGGGTCACCACGCCACGCTCCTGCGCGATACGGTGCGCACGCTATTGCCCGATCACGACGTCTATGTCACCGACTGGGTGGACGCGCGCATGGTGTCGCTGTTCCATGGGCCGTTTCATCTGGACGATTACGTCGATTACGTGCGCGAATTCATCGCCTTTCTCGGGCCGCAGATGCACGTCATCTCGGTATGCCAGCCGACGGTGCCGGTGCTGGCCGCGATTGCGCTCATGGCCGATACCGACGCGCCGGTCAAGCCGCGCAGCATGATCATGATGGGCGGGCCGATCGACGCCCGGCGCAGCCCGACCGCAGTCAACAATCTCGCCACGCGCAAGCCTCTTTCCTGGTTCAAGGGCAACGTCATCCAGCGCGTGCCGGCAAAATACCCGGGCGCCATGCGCGAGGTCTATCCCGGTTTCCTGCAGCACCTGGGTTTCGTCGCCATGAACCCCTCGCGCCATGCCGATGCGCACCGCGATTTCTACAACCACCTGGTGGAGGGCGACGGCGACTCGGCCGAGGCGCACCGGCGCTTCTACGACGAGTACAACGCGGTGCTCGACATGCCGGCCGAGTACTACCTTGACACGATCAAGACCGTGTTCCAGGAATTCTCCCTGCCCAAGGGGCGCATGTTCGTGCGCGAGCAGCTGGTGCGGCCGCAGGCCATCAGCAAGACGGCATTGCTCACCATCGAAGGTGAACTGGACGACATTTCCGGCAACGGCCAGACCGAGGCCGCGCACGGGCTGTGCACCGCAATTCCGGCTGCGATGCGTGAGCACTATCTTGCGCCCGGCGTCGGGCATTACGGCATTTTCAGCGGCCGGCGCTTCCGCGAGACGCTGTACCCGCGCATCCGCGACTTCATCCGGCGTCACGGATAGAAACATCGCTTGGGATCTGTTGCAAAATGAATTTTGCAACATGCGGATCTGTGGGAGTATGAGGGGAGGCATACCTTCGTCTGAAACAGGTTTTCAGCGGAGTAAGCCGCGCACCATTCCCCAGTAGACCAGGAATACCCCCCAGCCGGCCGCAAGCGCGTCCTCGCGGCGTGCGCGATCAGCCGCGGGAATTCGAACGTCATGTCCGCGATGTCGTCGGCCTTGATTGCGTGCTTGAGATCGCGCGACACCACGATCAGCGTGCCGTCGCGGGTACCATCCTTGAGAGTGGCGAGTTTCATATTGAAGTCGGTTTTTCGAGGGCAGCCGCATTCCAACCGTTTGTGCCGTGCGGCGGCTTGGATTGCGATGCGTGGAGTGTGTCTTGCGCCCTCATCCGCGCCGCCAGGCATGGAAGCGCGCCACCCATTCGAGCAGCTTCTGCGGCGCGTGCGCCTTCTTCCACACACCTGCCACATGCTTGTTCGCTTCGGCCAGCGTCGGGTAGATATGGATGGTGCCAAGGATCTTGTTGAGCCCGATGCCGTGGCGCATCGCCAGCACGTATTCTGCGATCAGGTCGCCGGCATGTTCGCCGACGATGGTGACGCCGAGTATCCGGTCTGCTCCAGGGACGGTGAGTACCTTGATGAAACCATGGGCCTCGCCGTCGGCGATCGCGCGGTCCAGGTCGTCGATGCCGTACACCGTCACCTCGTAGGGAATGGCGCGCTCCTTCGCTTCGATCTCGTTCAGGCCCACGCGCGCCGCTTCCGGCTCGACGAAAGTGGCCCAGGGGATCACCGAATAGTCGGCGCGGAACTTCTTGAACGGATCGAACAACGCATTGACGGCCGCGTACCAGGCCTGATGGGCGGCAGTGTGGGTGAACTGATACGGCCCGGCGACGTCGCCGGCGGCATAGATGTTGGGGTACCTGGTTTGCAGAAATTCGTTGGTATCCACGGTGCGGCCGGCAGGGACGCCCAGTTCCTCCAGGCCATAGCCCTTTAGATTGGCCACCCGGCCAACGGCGACCAGCAGCGCGTCGAACGGGATGCGCACGTCCCGGCCTGCGTGTTCGGCGACGAGGATTTTCTCGCCGCTTTCGACCACGAATTGTTTCGCCTCGTGATTGACGAGGACATCGATGCCTTCGGCGCGAAAGCGCTGCGTCACCAGTTCGGACACCTCCGGATCCTCGGGCATCAGGATGCGCGGCGCCATTTCCACCTGCGTCACCTTGGCGCCGAAGCGGGCAAAAGTCTGGGTGAGTTCGGAGCCGATCGGGCCGCCGCCAAGCACCACCAGGCGCCGCGGCAACTGGCGCAAGTCCCACACGGTATCGGAAGTGAGATAGCCGACTTCCTCGATGCCCGGAATCGGCGGCACAAAGGGGCGCGCGCCGGCGGCGATGACAATGGAACGCGTTGTAAGGCGCTGGGTGGCGCCGTCGTTGCGCGTGACCTCCACCTCCCACGGGGAGACGATTTTCGCCGTGCCTTCGATCACCTCCACCCCGAGTTCGGTGTAACGCTCGACCGAATCGTGGGGCGCCACCGTCTTGATGACGCTCTGCACGCGTTCCATGACGTCGGCAAAGTCGAATTCCGCTTTTGCCTCGCGGATGCCGAATTCGCGCGAGCGGCGCAGGTGAGAAAGCAGCTTGGCCGACCGGATCAGGGCTTTCGACGGCACGCACCCGGTATTCAAACAGTCCCCGCCCAGCTTGTGCTTCTCGACCAGCGTGACCTTGGCCTTGACTGCCGCGGCGATATAAGCGGTGACCAAGCCGGCCGACCCGGCGCCGATGACGATCAGGTTGCGCTCAAAGCACGGCGGTTTGTTCCAGCCGGCGTAGACCTTTCTCCCGCGCAAGCGCTCCGTGATCTTCTTCGCTATCAGGGGAAAAATGCCCAGCAGCGCGAACGAACCGAGGACCGCGGGCGAAAGGATGCCCGACAGTGACTCGATCTTTGCCAGCTGCGTGCCTGCGTTCACATACACGATCGTGCCGAGGAGCATGCCGACCTGGCTGACCCAGTAGAAAGTCCGGGTGCGGATCGCCGTAAGCCCCATCACCAGGTTGATCACAAAGAAAGGAAAAACCGGCACCAGACGCAGGGTGAACAGATAGAACCCGCCTTCGCGCTCGATGCCGGTGTTGATCGCGCGAAGCCGCTCGCCGAAGCGCTGTTGCACCCAGTCGCGCAGCAGAAAGCGTGACGCGAGGAAGGCCAGGGTGGCGCCGGCGGTGGAGGCGAAGGACACCAGGACCGTGGCCCAGAGCAAACCGAAAATCGCGCCGCCGGCGAGCGTCATCGCTGCCGCACCGGGGAGTGAAAGGCCGGTGACCGCGACGTAGGCGAGAAAGTAGATCAGTGCCGCCCTTGCCGGCTGCGCCGCGCGCCAGGTTTCGATTGCCGCTTGCTGACTCTTGAAATAATCGAGGCTCAGATAGCGACCCAGGTCGAAGGCGTAGTAGGTTAGCGCAGCGCCGAGCAGCAGGGCGATCAGAACGAAGCGTCGAAGGGTCATCTGGATTCCAGGGTAGGGGCTGTTGTTGCGGATACCTGCTTTGGTCGGACCAAGTCCTCAATGTCTTACGCCGTAATTCGCCGGTGTCTCGACAGAGTCCTGATTCAACGCAACGCGCCGCGCACCGGATGCGGCCGGCGTTACAATGATCATGCGCAAGCGTTTCATCGCGGCCGAGCAGGCGCGGGCGAGCAGAGGATAATCGGGTTTATGCATAGAGCGGGTGGCAACGCGGCGCCATGGACAATATAGCAGAGCCGCCGTCGCGCGCCGGCTGGCCCGATTTTTCGCTTTACCGGCCGCATCCTGCGGCAACCTGTTTGCGCGATTGGCTGGGTGAGGCACATGACCTGACCCGGCTGTTGACGCAGTTCCTGGAGACTGAAAACCGCGTCGTTCCAATGCTCCAGATCGTCAATCCGCCGCTATGGGAACTCGGTCATATCGCCTGGTTCCAGGAGTTTTGGTTGCAGCGTGGCGGGGATTTCGCTGCGCCCTCGATTCTGTCTCACTCCGATGGCTGGTATGACTCCACGCGCGTCGCGCACGATACGCGCTGGTCGCTGGCTCTGCCCGATGCGCAGGCGACGCGTGCCTATGCTGAAGCGGTGCGCGAGCGCACCCTGTCGCTGCTCGAACGCGATGCGCTGACCGACGCGCGCGCGTATTTCGCGCAGCTCGTGCTGTTTCACCAGGACATGCACAACGAGGCGTTTTGCTACATGTGGCAGACGCTGGGTTACCCGATGCCGGTCACTTGGCCGGAACCGGGCGCGTCGCTTGCGGCGGATATCGAAATTCCGGCGGGTACGATCTCGCTCGGGGCAAGACCGGGCTCGGGCTTCGTGTTCGACAACGAAAAATGGGCGCATGAGGCGAGGCTCGCTGCCTTTGCCATCGCGCGACGTGTCGTGAGCAACGCCGAATACCGCAGCTTCGTCGAGGGCGGCGGCTACGCCCGGCGCGCGCTCTGGAGTGACGCCGGCTGGGCCATGCGCGAGCGGCTGGCGCTGGCTCATCCGCGTTACTGGCGGCGGGATGCGGATGCCTGGTCGGTGCGGCGCTTCGATCGCTGGGTGCCGCTCGCGGCGCAGGCGCCGGTGATGCATGTGAGCTGGCACGAGGCCGAAGCCTATTGCCGCTGGGCCGGCCGGCGGTTGCCAAGCGAGGCGGAATGGGAATGCGCCGCAACGGCGTACGCCGATCGATTCGACTGCGGACGCGTATGGGAGTGGACCTCGAGCCGTTTTGCGCCCTATCCGGGTTTCGCCGCCGATCCCTACAAGGAGTATTCGGCACCCTGGTTCGCCGAAGAGCATCGTGTGCTGCGCGGCGGCAGCTTTGCCACGCCGCCGCGGCTGCTGCGCACGACCTGGCGCAATTTTTACGTGCCCGAGCGGGCCGATCCGTTCTGCGGTTTTCGCACCTGCGCAATTTGAAAGCTGCGCGGGCCCGATCAAGCGGCTAGGCGATCGCGTGGCACAGCGCAAACCAATTGTTTTCGTCGGTCCATGCCTGGATGCGGCTGAACCCGGCCTGCGTCAACAGTGCCTTGAAATCCGGCAGCGCGTACTTGTAGCTGTTCTCGGTATGGATGCACTGGCCCCGGTGAAAGGCGCGTGTTCCGCTGCGCCAGTGCACCGTGGTGTCGCGTCTTGCCTCGAGGTGCATTTCGATGCGCGACGCCTGGGCGTTGAACAGCGCATGGTGGCGCCAGTCGCCCACGGCGAAATCGCTGCCGATCAGCGCATTGAGGTTGTTGAGCAGATTCAGGTTGAACGCGGCGGTGACCCCGAGTGCGTCGTCGTAGGCAGCCTGCAGTAGGGCTTCGGATTTAATCAGGTCGACGCCGATCAGCAGGCCGCCGCCCGGGCATTGTTCTCGTATCCGGGTGAGGAACGCGAGCGCTCGCTCCGGCGTGAAGTTTCCGATCGAAGACCCGGGATAGAAGAATAGGCGCTTGTCGGCGTGAACCGCATCGGGCAGGCGCAGTCCAGAG
>MERK01000111.1 GCA_001770575.1 Betaproteobacteria bacterium RIFCSPLOWO2_12_FULL_64_23 | reverse complement strand
CTGGGATATCGAGCGGAAGTTGCGCCAGCGCTTCGGTGCGGAAATGTGCGAGACGCGGATTTCCGAAAGCGTAAGCCTGGCCGAGAGCCCGGCGCACCATTGCGACGTATTCACTCATGCGCCGGAGAGTCGCGGCGCGCGCGATTATGCCGCCCTGCTGGAAGAGCTGGAAGCGGCGGGCTTTGTCAGCTAATCGTTTGCCGGCGGCTCGGGACCCGATTCTTTGCCGATCAGATTGATCGCCCGTTCCAGATCGAGCGCTTCGTCTATTACCGGCTGTACTTCGTGGCAGTCGAGAATTTCGCAATGGTGGTAAATCTGGGTGACTTTGCGCTCGGCGTCGATGCGGTCGCGCGCCGCGATCATCAGATTGTCCACTACCGTGCCGCCGCGGGTCTTGATCTTGAAACCGAATTTGATCACGGTCCAGGCCCTCATCGAGCTGCGAGCGCAAATTATCGCACGATCCGCCGCGAATCCCGCTTGGATATCCGGTTTTGGCCTGTCAGCCGGTTCGTTGCAACAGGGGCGCCAGCGCCTTCCATACGTTCTCCAGCAGTATCGGCTGCGCCGCCGCGGTCGGATGCATATTGTCCGATTGAAACAACTCGCGCCGCCGGTCCGTGCCTTGGAGCATGAAGGGAACGAGCGCCGTCTTGTACTCGCGCGCGAGATCGGCGTAGACCTGCGCGAACTGCCGCGTATAGGTTTCGCCGTAATTGGGCGGCATGCGCACGCCGACGAGCAGAACCCGGGCCTTGGCCCGCTGGCTCTGGATAACGATTTTCGCCAGGTTGGCGCGCATCTGCTCCGGCGGCAACCCGCGCAGGCCATCGTTTGCGCCGAGTTGGACGATGATTACACTGGGCCTGTGGGTCTTCAGCGCCTCGGCAATGCGTGCCGCGCCGCCGCTCGAGGTTTCGCCGCTGATACTGGCGTTGGTCACGCTATAATCCATCGCTTCCTGCTTCAGACGCGCCTGCAACAGGGTGGGCCAGCCCGCATCCCGGCTCAAGCCATACGCTGCGGACAGGCTGTCGCCATAGATCAGGATAGTGCCGCCGGCCCAGGCGGTGAGCGGCAACAACATCAACGACGTCAACCAGGTGATCGATAATCCTCGCAGCATGACCCAACCCATCAATGCACCCATGGTAAAAGCGGCCGGCCTGTCCAAAGTGGTGCCGAACGGCGCGAGCCAGCTCGTCATTCTGCATCAGATCGACCTCGCGGTCATGGCGGGCGAGGCGGTGGCCATCATCGGCGCTTCGGGTTCGGGCAAGTCCACGCTGCTCGGCCTGCTCGCCGGGCTGGATACGCCCAGCGCCGGCAGCGTGCATCTGGACGGCGTCGATCTGTTTGCGCTGGGCGAGGATGGGCGCGCGGCGCTGCGCGCGAAACTGCTCGGCTTCGTGTTCCAGTCGTTCCAGCTGTTGCCGGCGCTGAATGCGCTGGAGAACGTGATGCTCCCGCTGGAGCTGGCCGGCACCGCCGGCGCGGCGCAGCTCGCGACGGCGATGCTCGAGCGCGTCGGCCTGGGCGAGCGCCTCGGGCATTATCCGAAATATCTCTCCGGCGGGGAGCAGCAGCGCGTCGCGCTGGCGCGCGCTTTCGTGATGCAGCCCAAGCTGCTGCTTGCCGACGAGCCCACCGGCAATCTCGATGCCGACACCGGCGCCGGCATTATCGATCTGATGTTTGCGCTCAATGCCGCGGCCGCTACCACGCTGGTCATGGTGACCCACGACGACGCGATCGCGCGCCGCTGCCAGCGCCAGATTCGCCTGGTCGGCGGGCGCATCTTCGCATGAAAGACATATTCGATTGCGGCTATGGATAAAAGCAACCACGGCTCAGTGTGGTTTTTACACAAGATCGCCGATCGCGTGTGGACGGATTTTCGTCCGTACGCAATCGGTGATCCGCGCGGACGGGCCGCCATCCGCGCAAGTTCGAGCGCCGCAGTTCGAAGTATCGTCCGACGTCTGCCGATGTCGGCGAGCGGCCATTGCGCGCTCGCGCGCGCCAACCGTGTTTTCTGGACGGATAAAAAGCGCATCCGTCCAAAAAACACGGTTCCGGATAAAGGTAACGCCGGCTTGGGATTGCGTTTATCCAAGATCGCCGATTATGTCGATACTTGATTCGTGACCAATAACCTGCCCCTGCCACTGACCATGCTGCTGCGCGATTGGCGCGCGGGCGAGCTGCGCGTGCTCGCGCTGGCTCTGGTGATTGCGGTCGCCAGCGTCACCAGCGTCGCCTTTTTCGCCGACCGCGTGTGGCAGGCGTTGACGCACGAGGCGAACCAGATGCTGGGGGCCGACGTGCTGCTGTTGTCCGACCATCCTTTTGCTGCGGAATTGCACCAAGAAATCGCCAGGCGCGGCCTCGCCCGGGCCGACGGCGTGAGCTTCGTCAGCATGGCGCGCGCGGGCGACGCAACCCAGCTCGCGGGGGTTAAGGCGGTGAGCGCGGGCTACCCCTTGCGCGGCAAGCTGCGCATCGCCCCGCGGCTGAATGCGGAGGATGCCGAAACCGACGCCATCCCGCCGCCGGGAACCGTCTGGATGGACGAACGTTTGAGCGCCGCGCTCGGCGTCGAGCCGGGCCAGAGAATCGAACTCGGCAACGCGCGCCTCACGCTGGGTGCGGTGCTGACTCTGGAGCCCGATCGCGGCGTGAGCTTTTTCAATATCGCGCCGCGCCTGCTGATGCGTATGGACGATCTGCCCGCCACCGGGCTGATCCAGACCGGCAGCCGCGCGCATTATCAGCTCTACGTCGCCGGCGCGCGCGCGACTGCCGAAGCCTACGCGAGCTGGGCCAAGCCGAGGCTGGGGCCGGGGCAGCGCATCGAAAGTCTGGGCAATGCCCGCCCCGAGGTGCGCGCCGGGCTGGACCGCGCGCAGCAATTCCTCGGCCTCTCGGCCATGCTCGCGGTGATCCTCGCCGCCGTCGCCATCGCGCTGTCCACGCGCCGCTACACCCAGCGCCATCTGGACGGCTACGCTGTGATGCGCTGCTTCGGCGCTTTACAAAGCCGGCTGTTTGCCTTGTTCAGCTGGGAATTCGTGCTGCTGGGGCTGGCGGCGTGCGCCATAGGCTGCGTGCTGGGCTTCGCCGGGCAGGCGGTGATCGCGCTCTGGCTCACCGACTTTGTCGCTTCCTCCCTGCCGCAGCCCGGGTTCTATCCGGTGCTGCAGGGATTTGCCGCAGGACTGCTGCTGCTGCTCGGCTTCGCGCTGCCGCCGCTGCTGCAGCTGAAGAACGTGCCGGCGCTGCGCGTGATCCGGCGCGAGGTCGGCGCGCCCAGGCAAAGCGCGCTTGCGGCCTACGCGCTGGGGCTGGCCGCGCTGGCGGCGTTGCTGCTGTGGCAGGCGGGCGAACTCAAACTCGGCGCCACCGTGTTCGGCGGCTTTGCCGCGGCGTTCCTGTCGTTCTGGCTGGTGAGCCTGGGCGCCTTGCGCCTGTTCGCCGCACTGGGCCGCTCGGGCAGCGTGTCCTGGCGCTACGGCCTGGCGAATCTGCGCCGGCGCAGCCGCGCCAATGCGGTGCAGATCGTCGCGCTCGCCCTGGGCCTGACGGTGCTGCTGCTGTTGACGTTTATCCGCGGCGACCTGCTCGAGTCCTGGCGCACCAAGCTGCCGCAAGACGCGCCCAATCGCTTCGTCGTCAATATCCAGCCGGAGCAGGTGCAGCCGCTGGCGCAATTCCTGGCGCAAAACGGAGTCGCGGCGCCTTCGACCTTTCCCATGGTGCGGGCGCGGCTGACTGAGATCAACGGCCGCGCGGTGGGCGCGGCCGACTACACCGATGAGCGCGCCAGGCGCCAGATCGATCGCGAGTTCAACCTGAGCTTCATGCGGACGCCGCCGCCGGGAAATCAGGTGACCGGCGGACATTGGTTCAGCGCCGAAGACCTGGCGCAAGGCTCGGTCTCGGTCGAGGTCTGGATCGCCGAGCGCCTGGGAATCGGACTCGGCGACACCTTGAGTTTCGCCGGAGGCGGCGCAAGCATCACCGTGCCGGTGTCGAGCGTGCGCAAGCTCGACTGGGACTCGATGCGGCCGAATTTCTTTTTCGTGACCACGCCCGGGGCGCTGGCGGGCTTTCCGGTGAGCTACATGAGCACCTTTCGCCTGACCGGCGCCGAGCCTCTGTTCACCACCCGCCTGACCAAGGCGTTTCCGAACCTCACCGTGATCGACGTCAGCGCGGTCATGCGCCAGGTCAACGGCGTGCTCGACCAGGTGATCCGCGCCGTGCAGTTCGTGTTCCTGTTCGCGCTGGTTGCGGGCGTGCTGGTGCTGTATGCGGCGCTGCTCTCCACCCAGGACGAGCGCTTGCAGGAAGCGGCGCTGATGCGGGCGCTGGGGGCGAGCCGCGCTCAGGTGGCCGGGGCGCAGCGCGCCGAATTTCTCGCTCTGGGACTGGTCGCGGGGGTGCTCGCCGCCGCCGGCGCCAGCGCGATCGGCTACGTCCTGGCCGAGCGCGTGTTCCAGTTCCCGTGGCAGTTCAATGCCGCGATCTGGATCGTCGGGCCGCTTTCAGGACTGGCTTGCGTCGCACTCAATGCCTGGCTCGGCGGGCGCGCCGCGTTGAACCATCCGCCGATGCTGGCCTTGCGTGAAGCCGGATGAGCGATGAATCGACGCCCTGCCGGGCGTTGGGCGGGGCGGATCCGTTCGTCGGTGACGCCACCAGCGGAGAAAGGCAGAGGAGGCATGATTCCGCTGGTGCGGGCGATATTTCGGATGGGCTATACTGAGATCCATGCTGGAAATATTGCTCGTCTTGTTGGTTATGCTGTTGCTGCTCGCGGGTTGGCTTGCTTGGCGCGTGGCTGCCGTCAGCCGAAAGCTGGAGGAGCTGCCCGCCGGCATGGCGCAGGGCCTGGAACAAAAGCACCGCGCCATGCTCGACGATCTGCACCGCGGCCTGACGCAGCAGGGCGACCGCCTGGGCAATAACTTCGGCGAGTCCTCCGAGCGCCTGCGCGGCACCCTTGCCGAGGAACTCAAGCAGACGCGCGACACGCTGCATGCGCTGCAGCTCTCGCTCGCGAACAACCTCGGCGAGAGCCGCGAGGCAATGGTCACCAAGCTGGCCGAGACCACGCAGGCGCTCACCGCCAAGGTGGACGAGCGGCTCGAGCAGATCTCCGGCAAGGTCAACGAACGCCTGGACGAGGGCTTCAAGAAGACCAACGAGACCTTTACCAACGTCATGTCACGGCTCGCCGTGATCGATGAGGCGCAGAAGAAGATCGATAGCCTGGCGGTGAACGTCGTCAGCCTGCAGGAACTGCTGGACGGCGACAAGAGATCCCGCGGGGCCTTCGGCGAAGTGCAGCTCGAAGCGCTGGTGCGCAATATGCTGCCGCCAGACGCCTACGAGTTTCAGTTCACGCTTTCGAACAACTACCGCGCCGACTGCGTATTGAAGCTGCCTGCGCCTACCGGCATGGTGGCGGTGGACTCGAAGTTTCCCCTGAGCAACTACCGCATCATGCTTGATTCGAGCGTAAGCGAATTGGAGCGTGCACAGGCGCAGAAGCAGTTTCGCCTGGACATAAGAAAACATGTCGATGACATCAGCATCAAGTACATCATTTCCGGCGAGACCTCCGAGGGCGCGGTGATGTTCATCCCGGCGGAGGCGGTATTTGCCGAAATTCACGCCTATCATTCAGAGGTGGTGGACTATGCCATGGCCAAGCGCGTGTGGATCGTTTCGCCGACGACGCTGATGGCCGTGCTGAATACCGCGCGCGCCGTGTTGAAGGACGTCGAGACGCGCAAGCAGATTCACGTCATCAAGGATGCGCTGTTCAAGCTGTCGAAAGACTTCAACCTGTTCGATGATCGCATGAAAAAACTCGCCGACCACATCCGCCTCGCCGGCAAGGACGTGGAGGAAATCCACGTCTCCAGCCGCAAGATCACCCAGCGCTTCGAGCAGATCGAATCGGTGCAGCTGGAGGAGAAGCACGCAGCGGACAAAGTGGTGCGGCTCGCGGATGCCTCCAAAGCGCAGGACAACTAGTCAAGCTGCCTCAGCTGGCCGACGCAGGAGGGCGGCCCGGCGGGGCAGGGCACGCCAGCATCGGCCCCCTTGGCGCTATTGCCTTTTGAACAGCTGCTTTACCCTGTTGATCACCGCCTCGATGCCGTGCTGATTCATCAGCGACGCGAGTCCCCTCTCCATCGCTTCGCGTTCCACGCGCTCGTCGACCTGCGTTTCCGGGCTGAACCCTGTTTCCGCGTATTTCATCGCATCTTGTCAGGCTAATACCGGGAGGCAGAAGGAGATGTCCCGCGCATAGTCGCAGGACTGGCAGGCGAAGCGTGCCTTGAGCATCTCGCATTTCAGGCCGCGTTCGCACCGATGGGTCAGCTCGAGCGGCGCTTCGCAATCCGGGCAGTCGCGCGGCATGACGATGGTCACCTGCGTTTTTTGCACACGAGCGCCGCCGCGGGTGCGGAAATCCCCTTCCACCAGGAGGGTGCGGCGTTCGAAAGCGGCGATGCCCCAACGTTCCAAGTCGTGCAGAAGCTCGTCAAAGAAAGCGACCGTCTTCGGCGTCTGCTCGCGGGCGAGCATCTGTCCGGTTTCGGTCAGCATCGATCGCGGCGCCGCGAGGGCGTAGCTCAGTTCCCGGCTCAGCGTGTGCACCAGCGCATCGACGAGGCCGCGCCCGCGCAGCGTTGCCTTGGTGAAGAAGGCGCCGACGCCCAACGCGCCGAGCTTGTCCAGCCGGTCCGCATCCTGCACGATGCGGCAGGATTCGACGCACGGCAACCGGTCGTCGTACAGGGCGCGCAGCGCGCTGCCCACAGCCTCGATATCGGCGCGTTCCGCGCCGGACTCGGCGAGCATGCGCTCGGCGAGGATCGCCGCGTGCTCCTCTTCCGCCACGTCGTCCTTGTGGTATTCGCCCTCATGAAATTTGCCTGCATCATGGTAGAGCGCGACCAGCACCGGCAGGAGCGCATCGACTCGTTCCATTGTGGCTATCTTGTGGGCAATGGCCGCCGTGCGCCGGGTATGCTCCAGGAGGAATTCCGAGGGCGCCTGCTTGGCCTGGCGGTTGTAGCGCGCCTCGGCCTCGATGAGCGTCTGCTCGATGCGCGCGTGCAGCCCGGGAAAGCGTGACCGCAGAAGTTTTCGCACCTCGTTCATCGTCGGTTCCCAGTCCGAGTTCGTCTACCGTACTTGGCAATTCGATTTTGACACGCCCTCGACGCGTCCGCTACGGCGTGCAGTCCGGCACCTGCGCCGCGCCTCACGCCCTTGGAGGCATTGAGAGCGGGGGCGGAGGAATACCCGATCGCGGTGCTCGATTTAGGCGGAAAAATCGATAAGTTTGACGTAAATCAATTGACGTAGGCCCGATAAATAAGCATTATAGTACGACAATACCGATTATCCTCGGAATGCAAGCAATTGCAACGCGGGTTTCCGGTACCTGAGCAATCGACTGCTACGGGAGGCGCGGCCCCTCGCCGCCCCAGCATGGCGCTCCGTTTCGAATGACAGGGTATCTCGCGCGCGAACATGCGCAAGATGCTCGAACTGGAACGTAGTCTAGGAGAGGACCAGGAAAATGCGGTATGCGGAAACAGGGTTCGAGCTGGAAATCGATCTTTCCCGCGGCAGTATCGACAGGGTGGAGTCCGATCCGGAACTGACTAAACTGCATCTGGGAGGGCTTGGCACCAGCGCCAGAATACTGTGGGACAGGGTTCCTGCCGAGACCGACGCGTTTTCCGAAGACAATCTGCTGATCTTCGCTTCCGGCCTTCTTTGCGGCACTGCGGCACCCGGCTGCAATCGCACCATCGTCTCCACGTTTTCTCCACAGACTCAGTTGCTCGCCTATTCGATGATGGGCGGATTCTGGGCGCCAGAGTTGAAGCATGCCGGTTACGACAAGGTGATCCTACGCGGCAAGTCGCCCGAGCTGGTCTATCTGTGGATACACAACGACAAGGTCGAAATCCGCGACGCGACGCACCTGCGCGGCAAGGGTGCCACCGAAACCGCCGAATGCATCCGACGGGAACTGAAGGAGCCGGACGCCCAGGTGGCCTCCATCGGCCTGGCCGGGGAGAACAGGGTCTTTTACGCTTCCATCGAGCAGGGCAGGTCCAGTGCCAGCCGCGGCGGCATCGGCGCGGTCATGGGCGACAAGGGACTCAAGGCGATCGCCGTACGCGGAACCAAGGACGTCAACGTCGCCCGGCCGGCCGAATTCATGAGCCTGTGCGACGACGTGCTGAAATACATCAAGTTCAGGGAAGATCATCCGATTCCGGGGGTCCCCGCTATCCTGGCCGTGCTCGGTTCCCCGCAGGAGATGCGAATTGTCGACGAGGAGTGGCATACCACCAATTTCATGTGGGGCAATGCGCGCACCCGGCGCAAGGACTTCTGGACCCATGAAATAGAGGAAAAATGGCGCGAGACCCAGGAGAGCGTGCGCACGCGCCTGATCGGCTGCTACAACTGTCCGATGAAATGCGGGGCAACCATCTCTGTTCCGGGGCAGCCTACCTACATGATGAAGTGCTACTCCAAGCTCACTTACACCATGGCGGCCTATTCCGACCTGGAGTTCGGTTTCAAGATCGCGCAGCGCGCGACCGAATACGGCGTGGACGGATTCTCGGCGCCGCAGGTCATGGCCTTCGCGCTCGAGCTGCTCGAGGCCGGCATCCTCACCGACGCGGATTTTCCGGGCATGCCGGCCGACGTCGAGGGTCGCTTCTTCTGGTTGCTCGACCGGATCGTCAGGCGCGAAGGGATCGGCGACGTGCTCGCCGACGGCACCTACTGGGCGGCCAGGCGCATCGGCAAGGGCGCGGAGAAATTCGATCACAACACGATCAAGAAACACGAGCAGTTGCCGCTGAAGCTCGGCATGCTGAACCCGGTCTACTACCTGATGTACTCGACCGGAGAGAAGATCAACATCACCCAGATCGAGGGTCAGTTTCCCCAGGCGCCGTTCCCGACCATGGAAGAGCGCGAAGCGTTCGTCAAGGACTGGTTCCAGGTTCCGCACGAGAAGTTCAAGCAGTACCTGCTGGACTGGGAGCTGCGCGGAGACAATTCCAACCCGCTTTATCCGACTATCGAAGCCAGTTGCGACATCGTGGACTGGCAGGAGAAGATGCATTACCTCGACGACGCCCTCGGGACCTGTGCCGGGCTGTCGTCCTTCCCGCTGAAGCCCCCGTACCACATCCACAATTTCCCCAGTTTCGTTTCGGCGGGGACCGGCATCGACTTCGACGAAGCCGGGATCTGGAAGGCGGCCACGAGAAACCGGACCTTGCTGCGCGCCATCAACGTGAGACGCGGAATGCGGCGTGCCGACGACAAACCGCCGGAAGACCATTGGAAGAAGCGCTTTCCCGAATTGGAAACGAAACTGCTGGATGCGTACTACAAGCTCAAGGGCTTTGACAGCAACGGCATTCCCACCAAGGAGTCGCTGCTGGATCTCGACCTGGCCTGTGTCGCCGATGACCTGGAGCAAAGGGGGATCCTCGGCAAGGCGAACGCGACCAGCCAGAAGACGCCGACCGGAGAAGCAGAGGAAGGGAAGGAGGTTCTCAGCCATGCCTAAGGTCATGAAGAAGATCAAATCCATCACCATCGACGCCGACAAGTGCAGTGGCTGTCGGGCGTGCGAGGTCATCTGCTCCCTGTTTCATGCCTCGCCGCGCTATAGCAGCAACAACCCGGCGCGCTCGCGCATCCGGATCGTGCGCGAGCCTCTGCGCGACATCTACCTTCCGGTCTATGCCGGCGAATACACGGCGGCGGAATGCACCGGCCGCGATACCTACATCATCGACGGCAAGAAATACGACGAGTGCGATTTCTGCCGCGCGTCCTGTCCCTCGCGCGACCTGTTCAAGGAACCCGATTCCGGTCTGCCGCTGAAATGCGATATGTGCGAAGACGAGCCGCCGCTGGCGAAACCCAAGTGCGTGGAGTGGTGCCTGAACGACGCGCTGATTTACGAAGAGCGCGAAGAGGAAGTCGAGGAGCCGCAGGCGAGCCCGCCTGACATCGAGGTCGGCATCGAGGCGCTCATCGACAAGCACGGGCTGCAGCAGGTGCTGGACACGGTCGCAAGGATGTCGAAGTCCTAGTACGATGACACCTTAATTGCGAAACAATGTGGCGAGCAACTTGTCCGTGCTGGCGCACCACCTTGTGGGAGCGAGCTTGCTCGCGAATTCCAAGATTCGCGAGCAAGCTCGCTCCCACACCTATAAGGCAGGCACGCTTCGAAATTAGCGTGTCATCGTACTAGGACGGCGCGCGAACAGGGGCAGGGAACGAACATGGAATTGGTTACCCCCTTCAAGGAAATCATCGACGCGATCAAGGCGAGCGGCGGCGATGCGTTCAAGTACTGCTACCAGTGCGGCCTGTGCGATACGGTCTGCCCGTGGAACCGGGTGCGCAACTTCAGCATGCGCAAGCTCGTGCGCGAGGCGACCTTCGGTCTGACCGAGATCGAGAGCGAAGACATCTGGCGCTGCACCACCTGCGGCAAGTGCCCGCAGGTCTGCCCGCGCGATGTCAAGCAGATCGAGTCCGGCGTGGCGCTGCGCCGGATCGCCACCGAGTACGACGTATTCCCGCACTCGGTGCAGCCGATCCGGGTGGTGGCCGCCAACCTGCGTGCCGAGGGCAACCCGTTCGGCGAAGAGCGCGCCAAGCGCGCCAAATGGGCCGAGGGCCTGTCCGTCAAGTCCTTCACCGAGGGAATGGAATTCCTGTATTCCCCCGGCTGTTACCTGTCCTACGACCCCAGGGCGCGGAAGATTGCCCGCGCCACCGTCGAAATCCTCAATAAGGCGGGAGTGGATTTCGGCATCCTCGGCGCGGAGGAAAGCTGCTGCGGCGAGAGCATCCGCAAGACCGGCGACGAGGCGCTGTTCAAGGCTCTGGCGCGGCAGAACATCCGCGCCTTCGTCGAACGCGGGGTGAAGAAGGTCCTGGTGTCCTCGCCGCATTGCTATCACAGCTTCACCAGGGAGTACCCGGAGTTCATGGTGCACTTCGAGGTGGTGCACATCTCGCAGCTCGTCCACAGCCTGATCGCCGAAGGCAGGCTGGAACTGAAGAAGGAATTCGCCAAAACGGTGACCTACCACGACCCCTGCTACCTCGGCCGGCACAACGGCGTCTATGACCAGCCGCGGGAAGCGCTGAAGAAGGTGCCCGGCCTGCAACTCGCCGAAATGCCGGAATCGCGCAAGAACAGCTTCTGCTGCGGCGGCGGCGGTGGCCGGATCTGGATGGAAACCCCCAAGTGCGAACGCTTCTCCGACCTGAGGCTGGCGCAGGCGATGGGCGTCGGGGCACAGGTTCTGGCGACCTCCTGTCCTTACTGCATCACCAACTTCGAGGACAGCAGACTGAATGTGAAAGGTGGAGATGCGATCGAGGTGAAGGACATCACCGAAGTTATCCGGGAAGCCATTTAGGCAGGGCGCAAGCCGAGGAACAGAGTCGTGGCACACACACTAGAACGCGCAATCGAACACGCGCACGAAGCGGTGGGTCAGCGCTCCCTGCGTGCGCATGACGATCAGCGCGGCGACGTGATGGTCGTCGGCGGTGGCATCAGCGGCATCCAGGCGGCGCTCGATCTGGCGACCTCCGGCTTCAAGGTCTACCTGGTGGAAAAGACACCCACCATCGGTGGGAAGATGGCCCAGCTCGACAAAACCTTTCCCACCAACGACTGTTCGATGTGCATCGAATCGCCGAAGTTCATCGAGTGCGACCGGCAGCCCAACATCGAAATCATGACCTACACCGAGGTGGTCGGCGTGGAAGGATCGGCCGGCAACTTCAAGGTGACCCTGAACAAGAAACCGCGGTATATCGACGAGGACAAGTGCACCGGCTGCACCGTCTGCGTCGAGTACTGCCCGGTCAAGATTCCGGACCCGTTCAACCAGAACCTGTCATTGAACAAGGCGGTGCACATCTACTTCTCGCAGGCGGTGCCGCTCGTGACCTACATCGACGAGACCTGCCTCTATCTGCAGGACAAGACCTGCTCGATTTGCCAGGGCGTGTGCGAGAACGACGCCATCAACTTCAACCAGACGCCGGAGAAAGTCGAAGTCAAGGTCGGGGCGATCGTGCTCTCGCCCGGCTACGAGACTTTCGACCCCAAGCTGCGGGGCGACTACGGCTACGGCACCTACGAGAACGTGGTCACCAGCCTCGACTTCGAGCGGCTGCTCTGCGCCACCGGGCCGCACGACGGGCACATCCTGCGCCCGTCGGACAAGAAGCATCCGCAAAAGATCGCCTGGATACACTGCGTCGGTTCCAGGCAGGTGATCCCCGGCGGCAACACCTATTGCTCCGCGGTGTGCTGTTCGTACACGCAAAAACAGGTGATCCTGGCCAAGGACCACGTGCCGGAGATGCAGGCGACGATTTTCCACAACGACATCCGCTCCTACGGCAAGGACTTCGAGCGCTTCTACCAGCGGGCGGAGAACCTGCCCGGCGTGAAATTCGTCCGCAGCTATGTCTCCATAGGCGGGGAAGATCCGGTCACGAAGAACATCACCATCCGCTATGCCACCAACGACGCCGGCGTGAAGGAAGAGGAATTCGAGCTGGTGGTGCTGTCCGTCGGGCTCAACCCGCCCGCCGATGCCAAGGCGTTTGCGCAAAAGTTCGGCGTCGAGCTGGGACCCCAGGGATTCTGCAAGACCGATCCGGTGAACCCGATCGAGACCACGCGCGCCGGGGTTTTCATCAGCGGTGCCTTCCGCGGTCCGATGGACATCCCCGAAGCCGTTATGAGCGCGAGCGCGGCCGGGGCTCTGTCCGGCCAGATGCTGAAGGCGCGGCGCGGACGGCTGAGCCAGGAACGGGTATACCCGCTGGAGAAGGACGTCACCAAGGAAGAAGCGAAGGTCGGCGTTTTCGTCTGCCGCTGCGGCGCCAACATCGGCCGCGTGGTGGACGTGCCCGCGGTCGTCGAATACTCCAGGACCCTGGGCAATGTGGTGCATGCCGAGGAGAGCCTGTTCGCCTGCGCGACGAATACGGCCAAGGCGATTTCGGACACCATCCGCGACAAGGGTCTGAACCGGGTCGTGGTCGCCGCGTGCACGCCCAGGACGCACGAGCCGCTGTTCCGCGACACCCTGCGCGAGGCGGGCATCAACCAGTATTTCTTCGACATGGCGAACATCCGCGAGCATTGCTCCTGGGTCCACTCCAAGGAGCAGGCGGACGCGACGAAGAAGGCGAAGGACATCGTGCGCATGTCGGTGGCGCGGGCCGCCCTGCTGGAGCCGCTGGATGAATTCTCCCTGCCGGTGAACAAGGCCGCCCTGGTCGTCGGCGGAGGCGTGGCCGGGATGACCAGCGCCCTGACGCTGGCCGAGCAGGGCTTCCAGACCTATCTCATCGAGAAAGCCTCCGACCTCGGCGGCATGGCGCGCCGCATTCACTATACGGTCGAAGGGCTCGACGTGCAGGCCTACCTCAACGATCTGAAGAAGAAGACCTACCGGCATCAGCTGATCCGGGTCATCACCGACGCCATCATCACCGACGTCTCCGGATACGTGGGCAATTTCCTCACCAAGGTGAAGTCCAAGGGCCGGGTGCAGGAGATCAAGCACGGCGCGGCCATCATCGCCACCGGTGCCGACGAGTACAAGCCGACCGAGTACCTGTACGGACAGGATTCCCGGGTCATGACCCAACTCGAGCTGGAAGAGAGAATCGCCGGCGGCGACGAAGAGGTGCGCAAGGCGCGGAGTCTGGTCATGATCCAGTGCGTGGGCTGTAGGCAGGAAGACCGGAACTACTGCTCCCGCGTCTGCTGCAGCGGCGCGATGAAGAACGCGCTGAAGCTCAAGTCCGTCAACAAGGACATGGACATCTACGTGCTGTTCCGCGACATGCGGACCTACGGCTTCAACGAGGACTATTACCTGGAAGCATCGGGCAAGGACGTCAGGTTCATCCGCTTTGAGCCGCAGGACAAGCCCCAGGTGGAAGCCGTCGAGGAGGGCGGACGCAGTGTGCTGAAAGTGACGGTGACCGATCCGGTGCTGGGCAAGAGGCTCGCCATCGATGCCGATACCGTGGTCCTGTCGGCTGCGGTTATACCGTCGGCCGGCAGCGAGGACACGGCGCGCCTGTTCAAGGTGCCGCTCGGTCCGGACGGCTTTTTCCAGGAAGCGCACGTGAAACTGCGGCCGGTCGATTTCGCCGCGGAAGGCGTCTATCTATGCGGGACCGCGCAGTATCCCAAGCACCTGTCCGAAGTGATCAGCCAGGCGTACGGCGCGGCCGGCCGCGCCCTGACGCTGCTTACGCACGACACCGTCGTCGCCTCCGGTTCCGTGTGCGAGGTGGACGAGAGCCTTTGCGTCTCCTGCGGGGCCTGCATTACCTCCTGTACGTACGGGGCGATCGAGTTCCGCGAAACAAAGCGCGGCAAGAAAGCCACGATCAATCCCGTGCTGTGCAAGGGAGACGGCCTGTGCAACGCGAAGTGTCCGTCAGGCGCGGTGTTTCTGAAGCATTACACCGACGACGAAGTGTTCGGCCAGATCGATGCCGCGCTTGCGCACTGAGATGCGCACCGGATCAGACGGGCCGAATGTAACGCAGTGCGTGCATCGCCAACCGAACGAGTGAACTGAACCATGGCTGCTCCAACCGAGTTCAAGCCGACCATCGTCGGATTCCTGTGCAACTGGTGCTGCTATGGCGGGGCCGACCTCGCCGGCGTCTCGCGCTTCCAGTATCCGCCGCATCTGCGCGTGATCCGGCTGATGTGCTCGGGCCGGGTCGATCTGGCGTTCATCTTCCGCGCCTTCGCGAAAAAAGCCGACGCCGTGTTCATCGGCGGCTGTCACCTGAACGACTGCCACTACAATCCAGAGGGCAACTACGATGCGATGGGCAATACCCTGATGGCCAAGCGCATCCTGGAGAAGCTGGGCGTGAATCCGGACCGGCTGCGGCTGGAATGGGTGTCGGCGGGCGAAGGCGTGCGCTTCGCCGAGGTCATGAACGAGCTCTCCGCGAAGATCAAGAGCCTCGGGCCGCTGGGCTCTTCGGAAGGCATAGCCGTCGCCGAACTTTCATCGCGGATGCAAACCGCCGAGGATCTCGTCCCCTACATCAAACTGGTGGAGAGAGAAAGGCTCAGAGTGCCGGTGCGCACCGAAGAAGGCTACCGGAAATTCTTCGGTAGCGAAGAGTTCGACCAACTGTTCAACGAACTGATCCTGGACAAGCTGGTGATGAGCCGCATCATGGGTTTCCTGCGCAAAAAACCGGCGGCGGCCATGGAGATTCCGGGGAGCCTGGCCCTGGAGCCGTCCGAGGTCGCGCGGCATCTGCGGCAATTGACCGAGCGCGGGCTGATCAAGTTCGATGCTGGCCAGTCGCTGCTGGCCGCGGTCTGAGCGCCACGGATGGGACACGAGAATCGGACGGAAAACCGGATTTTGATAGGGATTGGATAAGAGGCCATGGATAGCGCCAACATAGATCAGATCATCGAAAAACACCGCGGCAAGCCCGGCGACCTGATCCACGTGCTGATGGAAATCCAGCACCAGAACCACTGGCTGCCCCGGGACGTGCTGCACCAGGTCGCGGCGGCACTGGACATCCCGTTCAGCCGGGTCCTGCGCATCGCCACTCTGTACAAAACCTTCAGCCTGACGCCCAAGGGGCGCAACGAGGTGCAGGTGTGCACCGGCATATCCTGCCATCTGCGCGGCGCGAACAAACTGCTGGATGCGGTGCAGCGCGTCACCGGCATCAAGCCGGGCGAGACCGACGCCAACTGGCGCTACAGCGTGGACACGGGGAGCTGCCTCGGCAGCTGCAGCATCGGGCCTGAAATCATCGTCAACGGCACGCACCATGCCCGGATGACGCCGGCCAAGGTCGAGGACGTGCTGAAAGACTACCAATAGGCAGGCAAATCATGACCAGGCTCGAATCAGCCGCTGAACTCGAACACTTTCGCGCGGGCATCGTCGCCGCCCGCGATCCGGCCAAGCCCTGCATCGCGGTCTGCGCCGGCGCGGCCTGCCACGGGCTGGATTCCGCCCGGGTCGCACAGGCCTTTAGGACCGAAGTCGGCAAGCTCGGTCGCGACGCCGGGCTCGAGGTACGGGTCACGGGCTGTCACGGCTACTGCGAGAAAGGGCCCAACGTCGTCGTCGGACCGGACGACGTCTGCTACTTCGAGGTCAAGCCCGAGGATGCCCCGGAAATCGTCGCAAGCACCCTGAAGAAAGCGGTGGTCGAGCGCCTGGTCTATGCGCACCCCGACACCGGCGAGCGCGCGGTCCACATGGGCGAGGTGCCTTTCTACAAGCACCAGACGCGGCTGCTGATAGGCGACAACGTGCGCATCGACCCGATGCGCATCGACGACTACCTGGCGCTGGGCGGCTACGCGGCGCTCGCAAAAGCGCTGTTCCAGATGACACCGGACCAGGTCCTCGACGAGGTAAAGAAGGCCAATCTGCGCGGCCGCGGCGGCGGCGGATTTCCCGCCGGGCAGAAATGGGAAACCGCGAAGAATGCGCCCGGCAAAGACAAGTACGTCATCGTCAATGCCCACGAAGGCGAGCCCGGCGCGTTCATGGACCGAGCGCTCTTTACCGGCAATCCGCACAAGGTGCTGGAGGGTCTGATCATCGGCGCCTATGCAATCGGCTCGCACCGCGGTTTCATCTACACTCGCCACGACTCCCCGCAGCTCATCCGGCACATCGAGCAGGCGCTCGCCCAGGCGGAGGAATACGGGCTGCTGGGGGAGAATATTCTCGGTTCCGGCTTCGATTTCCGCGTCGAGGTGCACTTCGACGTCGGCATTTTTGTCTCTGGCGAATCGAGCGCGCTGATGCGCTCGATCGAAGGTCTCCCGCCGGAGCCGCGGCCCAAGTACATCCGCACCTCGGTCGCCGGGATCTGGAACAGGCCGAGCAACCTCAACAACGTCGAGACCTGGGCGAACGTGCCGCAGATCATCAGCCGCGGCGCCGAGTGGTACGCCGGCATCGGCACTGCGGGCAGCAAGGGAACCAAGCTCGTGTCTTTGTCGGGCAACGTGGTCAACAGCGGTGTGGTGGAAGTCCCGATGGGGACGCCGCTGCGCAAGATCGTCTATGACATCGGCGGCGGCATCCCGGGCGGCAAGGCGGCCAAGGCGGTGCATTTCGGCGGGCCCATGGGCGGGTCCATTCCGGCGAACCTGATCGATGCGCCGCTCGATTTCGACGAGCTTGCGAAGCTCGGCGCGCCGATCGGCGCCGGCGGCCTGCTGGTGATGGACGAGGACACCGACATGGTGGACGTGGCGCGCTATTTCCTCGAGTTCCTCACCAACGAATCCTGCGGCAAGTGCGTGCCCTGCCGCGAAGGCATGCGGCAGACGCTGAAAGTCCTGACCAACATCACCAAAGGCAAAGGCCGGGACGGCGACATCGCGCGGCTGGAAGACCTGAACGACGTGACCGGCGCTGCCTGCCTGTGCGCGCTGGGACGGACCGCGTCCGATCCGCTGAAGAGCATGCTGCGCTACTTCAAGGACGAATACGAGACGCAGATCGCCCGGGGAAGCGAGGGCAAGGGCGGCAAAGCCGCGGGGAGTGCAGCGACGTGAGCGACGTCCTGATGCAGATCGACGGCAGGGAGGTCAAGGCCCGCGATGACATGACCGTGCTGCAGGCGGCACGGACCGCGGGGATACACATACCGACCTTGTGCCATCACGAGAAGCTGGAGCCGTTCGGCGCCTGCCGCATGTGCATGGTGGAAGTGGAGGCGCGCGGACGGAAGAATTACGTCGTGTCCTGCCTCTACCCGGTGGCGCAGGACCTCGTCGTGCGCACGCGCTCGGAGCGGGTCGACAAGATCCGCCGGGTGATCCTGGAGGAACTGCTCGCGCATGCGCCGAACTCGCCCGAACTCGTGGCGCTGGCGCGCGAGTACCGCGCCGACCGCGACCGGTTCGAGAAGGACGCCTCGTTCTGCATACTCTGCGGCCTGTGCGTGCGCTACTGCGCCGAGGTCAAGCAGAAGAACGCCGTCGACTTCATCGAAAGAGGCGCGCGGCGGGAGATCAGTTTCATTCCCGAGATCGCAGCGAAGGAATGCTGGGACTGCCAGGAGTGCTTTGCGCTGTGCCCGACTTCGTACGCGCAGGCTGCCTACTTCCTTACCGAAGCGCTCGCGTTTCCCGGCAGACGCAAGGCGGGCGTAGCCAACGCCTGAAGCCGGGCGGTTAGCTCACCCGCTTGCCGAACGACAGGCGCTCCGAGCGTTCGAAGCCGGTGGCGTAGAAGAACTCTAGCAGCCCGAAGCGACCACCGATTCCATGTCCCCCGCTTTGGTACGGCGAAGCGAGATGCTGGCAGATTGCTGCCGTGCGCGGGTGGCCAAGGTATTCTCCTTCTCTGACAGCGATGTGACCTGCAAATTCTAGCTTGGAACGGGCGCGGTCGTCTTGACGTTGCGCAATCCATTGCTCGTTCGCATTGATGTTGCTGGGCCGGCGGTTCAGAGGGATTGCGCGGCCATCAGCGTGCGCACATGGACGTGCCTCGATTCTTCGACGGCCAAGCCTTCCTGGATCCGTTCCAGCAGCAGCGGCTTTTCCTCCGGAAAACGATACCCTTCGTAATCCTGCCGGAACAGAAGACCGCCGCGGCGGTCCGTCCAGGCGTTCATCGCATGGTCGAAGCAGACCCTCGACGTCACATCGAGGCCGCCGACCATCAATGCCAGTTCCTCCAGGCGCTGATGCGGCGAGGACAGGTGCGTGCGTCCCTGCGCGACTTCTTCGTAGAGCGGTGTTCCTGGCCGCGGCACCAGCGGGCGGGAACGAATATAGTGGGGATTGATCGCCGAAAGCACGCGGGCCGTGTTCTGCGCATGCTGGCGCCAGCGCTGTCGACCGCCCAGGTCCGGCATCCAGTACTCTGACACCTGAAAACCCGCGGCGATGGCCTTGCGCCCCCCTTCGATCTGCTCGGCTGCCGTTACTCCCTTGTTCACGCTGGCCAGTACTTCGTCATCCCCGGTTTCCAGACCGATGTGCAAGCGGTCCAGACCGGCCTCGCGGATCATGCGCAATTCCTCCGGCTTTCTCTTGAACAGTGTTTTCGAACGGGTATAGGTGGTCACCCGGGACAGAGAGCGCAGCGTGTGCCGCAGGTGTTTCAGCACCGCCATGAACTCGCGCGGCCGCATGCTCATGCTGTCGGCATCCTGCAGGAAGGCCGTTCTCCCGCCGCCGGAGAGCCAGTTGAAAACGGTGACGAAGCTGGAATTCTCGAGCAGGTCGCGGCCCTCGGCGAGCAGGGCGACCCCTAACTCGCGGCTGATTTCCCCGCCCATGCCGAGCTTGCATGACATCGCGGTGATTTCATCGCGGATCGCCGCAACCCGGTCGATATCGGCCTTGATCTCCGCAGCAGGCCGATAGATGAAGCGGTGTCCCTTGTACATCTCACAGAAGGTGCAGTGATTCCACGGACAATTTTCGTTCACCTGCAGCAGCAGGGAGCCGCTGCCCCCCTCGCTCGGCGGCCGGTAGGCACCTGTCTTGAAGGACAGCGTACGCAGCTTCGCGACGTGTTTCCGCAGGCTATTGCTGTGCGCCGTCATCGCCACGCCCGTGTGGATTCACCCGTTTCATTCGTACCAGGGGCGCCTGTCAGGGCGCGGCTGCGCTGGTCAACACGAGTTCGATGCGGCGGCGGATGTGCGCGGCGGCGGCGCTATCGCCGGCCGCGTCCGCGCGCGCGGCTTGCACCCCCAGCCAGGCGAGCAGCGGCCGGCGCCAGCCGTTGGCCGATGCGGTTTCGGCGGCGGCGGCGATGCCCGCCGGCGCCAGGCGCCCCATGCGGAACAGCACGCCCGCGGCGACCAGGCGCGACATCGGGTCCGCTATCCCGGCCAGCGCGCCGGCATCGGCTGCGCCCGCGAGCAGCGCGCGATGGTGCGCCGGCAGGAGCGACGCGTCGAGGCCCTGCCAGCGTCCGGCGAGAAAGGCGGCATAGGCGCGCTCCTCGACGCCCGCGTCCGCGGCGAGCGCCTCGAACCCGGCGCAAGCGTCGAATTCCAGGCTCGCCACGCGCGCGGCGCAGCGCAGCAGTTCGGCGCGCGCGAGCAGGTCGGGACGGCCGGTGCTGGCAATCTCGGCGCGCGCGCGCGCGAACTCCTGCGCGGCCAGGCGCGTGTTGCCGGCGTAGTACGCTGCCGAGAAATTCTTGAGTGCGGCCTGCGCGTTGGCCTGCCAGTCAGGCGGCACCGGTGCGCCGGCGCACGCGGCGAGCAGCGAGGCTACACCGAGGCCGAGCAGCAGCAGCGCGGCGGGGAGGAGCGCCCTCATGGCAGCTTCAGCTGCGTGTCGCGCGCAAACGGCCACTTGCGGTTGATCTCGTCCACCAGGTGCGCGACCTTGCGCAGGCTCGCCTCCACCTCGGCGCGCAGGGCAGCGAGGTCGGTGGTGGCCGCGCGCGTGTTCGCGCCGACCGCCTGCGCCTCGGCGAGCACTGCGTCGGCTTTCTTCAGGCTCTCGCGCGCATCGCGCAGCACCGCATTGAGCTGCACGATGGTCTTTTGCGTCTCGTCCATCACGCCGGCCGCGCCGAACACCCGCTCGTCGGCCTTGACGATCATGCGGTCCAGCTTGGCCGACACCTCGCCCACGGATGCGAGCAGCGCATTGGTGCGATCGAGCGCGGTGATCACTTTCCTTGCGTTGTCCCCGCTGCCGAGCACACCCGCCAGCGCGCCGTAGCGGCCTTTCATGCGTTCGGTGACCGTCTGCACGTTGGTGATGCTTGCACTGAGGCTCGATTCGGCGCCCGACATGTGCTCCAGGTTCTCGAGCAGGGCGCGCATGGTAGCGATAAGGCGCGGGATCTCCGCGCTGGCGTCGCCGCGCAGCACCGGCCGCATCGCCCCTTCGGGCAGGGGCGGATCGTCCAGCACCCCGGTGTAGGCGCGGATACGCGTGTCCCCGACCAAGCCGCGTTCCATGGTGAACACGGTGGAGGTGCGCAGCCAGCGGGCTTCTTCGCGCGGCACGTCGATCAGGATGCGCGCTTTGCCGTCCGCGGCGAGTTCGATGCGCTGCACGCGCCCGATCGGAAAGCCGGAGAAGGTCAGATCCATGCCGACCTTGGCGCCTTCGGAGTCGTCCGCGACCAGTACCAGCCGCTGCGTGCTCGCGAATACGCCGCGCGCGTACATCACATAGGCGAGAAAGCCGCTGATCAACGCCAGCGTCAGCGCGAGCAGCAGCGCCGCCTTGAACTCGGCGTGGGGAATCACCGGTGCGGGTTGGGGTTCGGGCAGCATGCCTGGTTCCTTATGCGTCCTAGATGTACTTGACTGCCAAGGACGCTCCCTCGAGCAGCACCAGCACCAGGAACAGCCGCACCATGCCGCGCAGCACCGCCACCGGCGCCAGACGAACTTCGCGCGGCGTCTCCAGGCTGGCGGTGATCGGGATCACGGCCACGGCGAGACCGAACAGCAGCGTCTTCAGCGCGAGTCCGAGCGTGACCTGCAGATCGAACACGTGGCCGACCATGCGGGTGTAGCCGGCGAAGCCCCAGGGAGAGAAACCGTAGACGCCGATGTAGGCGAGCGCGAGCGCGATGACGCCGCTGACGGCGGCCAGCGCCACCACCGATACCGCGCTGCCGATCACCCGCGGCACCAGCTCGCGGCGCAGCGGGTCGACGCCCGCGCGCCGCAGCGCATCGAAGTCGCCGCGGATGTGCATCAGCGCGACCTCGGTGTTGATCGCGGCGCCGGAGCGCAGCGCGACAAACAGCGCGGCGAACAGCGGAATCAGCTCGAGCACCAGCACGCGCACCACCATTTCGAGCGCGTACTGCGACAGGCCGTAGCTCATGGTGGTCTCCACGACGATGCGGATCAGCACCAGGCTGAGCAGCGCGGCGAGGAGCGTGAACCACGGCAGGACCTGCCAGGCGGTGAAATAGATCTGATTCGCCGTCACCGCACGGTTCTCTCTATCGTAGGTCGCGGGCGAGAGCGCCATCACCAGCGCGAGCGCGCCAAAATGGAATACGCGCCACCAGCTTGCGCCCCCTCCCAGAAACGCCGTTCCGAGCTCGCCGAGGACGCGAGAAAACCCGCGATGCAATGAAGAGACCTGACGCATGCGCCGATGATACCACCCGCGAATTGGAGTCGCGCTTGCCGCGCGGCGGGCTTCGCCCCGTTCTACGCCCGTCGCGCGCTAAACCAACCCATCGAACAGCTGCACCTGCACCAGGTCGCCCGGCTTGACCGGGCCGCGCTCATGCTCGAGCACGATGAAGCAGTTGGCTTCCGCCATCGAGCGCAGCACGCCCGAGCCTTGTGCGCCGGTCGGGCATGCGCTCCATTGCCCCTGAGCGTCGCGCGACAGGGTGCCGCGCTGGAACTCGGTGCGCCCCGGATTCTTCCTGATGGCGGCAGTGCAGGGCACGCGCAACAGCGGCAGCGCGCAGTCGTCCGTGCGGCCGGACAGAACGAGCAGCGATTCGCGCACGAACTGATAGAAGGTCACCATCACCGCCACCGGGTTGCCCGGCAGGCCGAAGAAGCTGGCCGAGCCGATTCTGCCGAACGCCATCGGCCGGCCCGGTTTCATCGCGATTTTCCAGAACACGACCTCGCCCAGCCGGGACAGCAGTTCCCTGATGAAATCGGCTTCTCCCACGGACACGCCGCCCGAGGTGATGACGGCATCCGCGTCGGCCGCCGCGGTCTTGAGCGCGCGCTCCAGACTGGCCGGATCGTCGCGCACCACGCCCATGTCGATAATGTCGCAGCCCAGGCGCGTCAGCATGCCGTACAGCGTGTAGCGGTTGCTGTCGTACACCTGACCCGGCGCGAGGGGCGTGCCGACCTGTGACAGTTCGTCACCGGTGGAAAAAAAAGCCACGCGCAGCCGCCGGCGCACCGTCACTTCAGCCATTCCCAGGGAAGCGAGCAAGCCGAGTTCGGCAGGTCCTATGGATCTCCCCGCCCGAAGCACCGCTTTGCCCACGGCCAGATCCTCGCCGGCAAGACGCCGGTTCTGGCCGCGCTTCTGGCCCGCGGGGACGCGCACTTCGTTGCCTTCGGCTTGGACGATTTCCTGGATCACCACCGTGTCGGCTCCGTCCGGCATTACCGCGCCGGTCATGATGCGCACGCATTCGCCCGGTCCGATGGCGGCGTCAAACCGGCGTCCGGCAAAAGCGCTGCCGGCGAGGCGCAGCACCGTCTCGCCCTCGGCGTTCAGGTCGGCATGGCGCAGGGCATAGCCGTCCATGGCGGAGTTGTCGTGCGCCGGCACGTCGAGCGTGGAGACGATGTCCTCGCCCAGTACGCGTCCGAGGCCTGCACGCAGCGCAATCCTTTCATTGGTGGTGACCGGTGTGATGAAGGCACGCACGACCGCGCGCGCCTGGTCCACTGCGAGCGCGTCCGGGTCGTAGTCGTCGATGCAGCCGATAATCTCGATTAAGGATTTCATGACTATGGCGCGGCTATGGTGCTGTTTCAATCGCCCTGAGTTCATCGCTGGTATTGATATTGTAAAAGGCGTCCGCCTCGTCGTCGAACGCCACCTCGGCCACGCGCAGCGTCGCATACCAGGCGTCGACCTTGCGCCCGCCGCCCTTGAGGAAAAGGCCGAGGTGTTCGAGCACGCTCTTGCGCGCGAGGCAGAACACGGGTTGCGGCTGGTTGCCGGTCCTGGCCACCGCGAGGTCCGCACCCGCGCCGTCGAGCCCCGCATACAGGCGCGCGACCAGATCCTCGGGCAGAAACGGCGAGTCGCAGGGCACCGAGACCAGATAGGGGCGGCGCAGGATGGACAATCCGGCGTGCAAGCCTGCGAGCGGGCCGGCGAAATTGCCGATGGCGTCGCTCACCACGCGCACGCCGAAAGTCCTGTAGGCGTCGTGATTCTGGTTCGCATTGATGATGACGCCGCCGACTTGCGGCGCGAGCCGCTCGTAGACGTGGTCGACCAGGCGCTTGCCGCGGAAAATCTCCAGTCCCTTGTCGACGCCGCCCATGCGCCGGCCCTGACCGCCGGCAAGTATGAGTCCGGTGACCGTGTGGTTGATGCGCCCGGCATTTATGGGACTGTCGCTCATGCGAGTAGAGTCGGGCCGATCGGTTTCACGAAGCGCTGCTTGCCGGTAAACAGCAGGTAATGCCTGCCGCTGGCGCGGCCGACCATGGTGATGCCTATCTTTTGGGCGATCGCATGGCCCATCTGCGTCAGGCCGGAGCGCGACACCAGGAACGGGATCGACATCTGCGCCGCCTTGATCACCATTTCCGAGGTGAGCCGCCCGGTGGTATAGAAAATCTTGTCCGAGCCGTCGATGCGCTCCAGCCACATCTGCCCGGCGATCGCGTCCACGGCGTTGTGGCGCCCCACGTCTTCGACGAAGCTGAGAATGCGGCTGGCCCCCGGCTCGTTTGTCGCCAGGGCGCAGCCGTGCACCGCGCCGGCAGTCTTGTAGATGGTTTCATGCTGGCGTAGCTGTTGCATCAGCGCGTACAGCGTTTCCTCGGACAGGCGGACATCAGCGCGCAGCTTCACCTGGTCGATTTCCTGCATCAGGTCGCCGAACACCGTGCCCTGGCCGCAGCCGGTGGTGACGGTGCGCTTTTTCATTTTGTCCGTCATGCCCTTCGCGCGCGCGCGCGCTTCCCCGCTCGTGGCCTTGCGCGTGGTCACCACCACCGAGTCGGTCTCCCAATCCACCTGCACCGCGGCGATTTCTTCGATCGACTGCACCAGCCGCTGGTTGCGCAGGTAGCCGATGGCCAGCGCTTCCGGCGCCTGGCCCAGGGTCATCAGCGTGACGATCTCGCGCTTGTCGACATAGAGCGTAAGCGGGTTTTCGCCGGCGACGGCGGTGGGCACCATCTCACCGCGTTCGTTGATGGCCTCGACCTCGAAAGTGAGCGGGCGGCTGGCGCGGGTGATTTCAGGACGATGGCGCGGCTTCATGGCAAAGTCGTCATGCGGCAGCAGCTTGGGTGCGCCGGCATCGTCAGCCGCCGATATACGACATTTCGATCTTGCGCTGTGGCGCCGTTTCCGCGCTGCGGATCTCCGAGTAGCGGTCATCACGCACGCTCCACACGGCGGCGATGGCCGCGCGGATTTCCGCGTCCGACTTGCCGCCGCGCAGCAAGTCGCGAAAATCGTAACCCGCAGTGGCGAACAGGCAGGTATAGAGCATGCCCTCGGTGGAGATGCGGGCGCGGGTGCAGGAGCGGCAGAACGCCTGGGTCACCGACGAGATGACGCCGATCTCGCCCGAGCCGTCGCGGTAGCGCCAGCGCTCGGCGACTTCGCCCGGATAATTGGGATCGATCGGCTCGATCGGCATGTGCTCAGACAGCATGCGGATGATCTCGCGCGACGCAATCACGTCGTCCATGCGCCAGCCGTTGGTCGCGCCCACGTCCATGAACTCGATGAAGCGCAGCACGTGGCCCGAGCCCTTGAACCGGCGCGCCATCGGCAGGATCGAATGCTCGTTCACGCCGCGCTTCACCACCATGTTGATTTTCACCGGCGCGAGGCCGGCCGCATCCGCGGCATCGATGCCCGCGAGTACTTTGGCCACCGGGAAATCGGCGTCGTTCATGGCCATGAAGGTCGGATCGTCCAGCGCGTCCAGGCTCACGGTGACGCGCGCGAGGCCCGCGTCTTTCAGCGCGCGCGCTTTTTTCGCGAGCAACGAGGCGTTGGTGGTGAGCGTGAGCTCGACGCTCTCGCCGTTGGGCAGGCTGATCGCGGCCAGCATTTCGATCAGGCGCTCGATGTTCCTGCGCAGCAGCGGCTCTCCTCCGGTGAGCCGGATTTTTTCGATGCCCTGGTCCACGAAGATTTTCGCCAGGCGCGTGATTTCCTCGAAAGACAGCAGTTCGCTGTGCGCCAGGTACGGGTAGTCCTTGCCGAACACTTCTTTGGGCATGCAATAGACACAACGGAAATTGCAGCGGTCGGTGACCGAAATGCGCAAGTCGCGCAGCGCACGGCCGAGCCTGTCCTGCGCCGGGCTTGCGGCCGGACCGGTCACGGGCGGCAAGGGCTTGTGCCGCCCGGCGTCGACCAGCGCGATAACCCTTTCTGTCATGTGGCTTTTTCGATTTGAATCACGCCGGATATGATAGCAGAGCGACTGCTACGCTAGTATAGTTGTCGCATATGGGTCATCCGGTTTTTCACATCGCGGTAATCATGGAGCGGCGCGCGCTCGCCAATCGCTGGCAGGCGCAGACCTGGGAGGCCATCGGCATCATTCCGGATCCCGGCGCCGCCGCGCCGCCGCGCGTGTTGCTGCAGGACGCGGCGCGTTCCCAATGGCTGCACTGCGGCTTCCAGCTGGAACTGCATCGCGACGAAGCCGAGAACTACTACCTCAACCTGTCGGCGTCGCAACCCTGTGTATTCATTGTCTGGCGCATGGAGGAGGACCTGGCCGTGCCGAAATTTGTCACTGTCAGCTATGGCGAAGCGGCGCGCTTCATGGACGCGGACGAACAGGTGGACACGGTGCCCATGCCGCGCGACATGTGCGACTGGCTGGGCGAATTCGTCAACCAGCACTACCGGCCCGAGCCCAAGCGGCGCAGCCGTCCGCCCTCGTTCAAGGGCGCGAAGAGAGATTGACGGCCGTGGACGACAAGGAACCCTTCCTCTCGCGCTGGTCCAGACGCAAGCTGGAGGCGAAGGAGACTCCGCCCGCCTCGGCACCCGCGGCTGACTTGCCCGCTACCGCGCCTGGCGCTGCTGCCGCGCCCGCAACCGAACCGGCGGCGCCGGGAGCACCGCAGGGTACCAGCGCCGAGTACCGCGAATACTTCGACCCGCGGGTGGACGAAGAACTGCGCCGCACGGCGTTGAAGCAGTTGTTCAGCGACCCGCAGTTCAATGTCATGGATGGCCTGGATACCTATATCGACGACTACTCCATAGCCGATCCGATTCCGGAGGCGATGCTGCGCCAACTGAATCAGGCGAAAAACCTGTTCCTGTTCGAGGACGAGGGGAAGGGGAAAACAGCCGAGAGCGCGGGCGGCCCGGCCGCAGTTGGGGAAGCCGCAGCGCCTGTGGCCGCAGTTGACACGAGCGCATTGCCGGAAACGTCAGCGGCAGGCGATTCCGACAAGGATGCACAGGTTGCGACCAGCGCCGCGGCGGCGCCGCCGGCGCAAGGCAGCAAGAATAACTAGCCAGGAGTTTTTGTTAGCTTGTAGTATATGTCTGCGCTGGAGGAGCCCGCGTTCGACGGGTTGCGCAAACAAACCATTATAAGAAGATGTCGACGGACAAGACGATCAAGCTGTGCAACTGCAACCAGACCATGGCGCTCGACGCCAAGGCCTTGGCGATCGCGTTGAAGCTCGATTCGCCCATCACCATCCATACCGAACTATGCCGGCGCGAAGCCGGCGCGTTTCACGAAGCGCTGAAAGGCGGCGATTGCCTGGTGGCCTGTACCCAGGAGGCGCCGCTGTTCGCCGAATTGGCCGAGCAGGCCGGGGCAAAGCACGAGCTTAAGTTCGTCAATATCCGCGAGACCGCCGGCTGGTCGAAGGAATCCAGGCAGGCCATGCCCAAGATCGCCGCGCTGCTTGCTTTGGCCGATCTGCCCGAGCCCGAACCGGTGGCTCGCACCAGCTACCGCTCGGATGGGCAGTTGCTCATCGCCGGTCCGGCGGAAGTCGCGGTGCAGTGGGCCGAGCGGTTGAAGGAGCGGCTCGAAGTAAGCGTCCTCGTGACAGACAGCGCGGGTGCCGAGCTTGCGGCGGTGCGTAGCTACCCCGTCTGGTCGGGCAAGCTCGCCTCGGTCAGCGGCTATCTCGGCGCGTTCGAGGTCGCGTGGGAGCAGGCCAATCCGATCGACCTGGAAGTGTGCACGCGCTGCAACGCCTGCATTCGCGCCTGCCCGGAGCAGGCCATCGATTTCAGCTATCAGATCGATCTGGTCAAGTGCAAGTCGCATCGCGCCTGCGTGCTAGCCTGCGGCGACATCGGCGCCATCGATTTCGAGCGCGTCGAACGCGCGCGCAGCGAACGCTTTGATCTGCTGCTCGATCTCGGTGCCGAACCCAGCATCAAACTCGCGCAACCGCCGCAAGGCTATCTCGCGCCGGGGCGCGATCCGCTCGCGCAGGCGCTCGCCGCAGGGCAGTTGGCGCAACTCGTGGGGGAATTCGAGAAGCCGAAGTTCTTTGCCTATGACGCCAGGATCTGCGCGCACAGCCGCTCGGCCAAGGCAGGCTGCAACAATTGCATCGACACCTGCTCCACCGGCGCGATTTCGGCCGATGGCGATAAGGTCAAAGTCGAACCGCAGCTGTGCATGGGCTGCGGCGGCTGCGCCACCGTCTGTCCCTCGGGCGCGATGACCCATGCCTATCCGCGCGTGTCCGATCTGGGCCGGCAGCTCAAGACGTTGCTCGCTACCTATCGCGGCGCAGGCGGAACAGACGCGTGCATCCTGTTCCACAATGCGGGTACCAGCCGCGACCTGATCGCAAAGCTCGGCCGCCGCGCGCAGCCGGGGAAAAGCGGCGGCCTGCCGGCACGGGTGATTCCGCTGGAGGTGCACAGTGTCGCCGCGCTCGGCATGGATACGCTGCTCGGCGCGCTCGCCTACGGCGCCAGTCAGGTTGTGCTGCTTGCAAACGAGCAAGAGGCCGATGAATACGGCGCGGCCGTGGAAAAGCAGATGCGCCATGCCCAAACCATCGTCAGCGCGCTGGGCTACGCCGGCATGCACCTCAAGTGGCTCGCCACCGAAGATGCGGCCATGCTGGAGCGCGAGGTGTGGGCGCTCGCGCCGGCCCGGGCAGTCGCCGATGCGGCAAGTTTCAACCTGAGCACGGACAAGCGCAGCACCCTGGAATTCGCGCTCGAGCACCTGGCGCGCCTGGCGCCCACGCCGCGGGAGGAGATCGCGCTGGAAGCGGGCGCGCCCTGGGGCCGGGTCCAGGTCAACCGCGACACCTGCACGCTGTGCATGGCTTGCGTCGGCGCCTGTCCGGCCTCGGCCCTGGTCGACGGCCGCGACCGGCCTTTGCTCAAATTCATCGAGCGCAATTGCGTGCAATGCGGCCTGTGCGTCAACACCTGCCCGGAACAGGCGGTCACGCTCGCGCCGCGGTTGCTGCTTACGTCGCGGGCCAAGGCGGAAGTGGTGCTGCACGAGGCGGTTCCGTTTGACTGCGTGCGCTGCGGCAAGCCTTTCGGCAACAAGCAGTTGATAGACAACATGGCGGGCAAGCTGGGCACTCACCCCATGTTTTCGGGCGACGGCGCGAAGCGCTTGCAGATGTGCGGCGATTGCCGCGTCATCGACATGATGGAAAACAAGAACGAGCAGACCATCTTCGGCATTCGCTCGTGAACGGCCAGTCCACCCAGCCAGCGTCCGCGCCGCCCGTGTTCGAGGAAGATCAGGCGCGCGCCGGTTTCTATGCGCTGATCGCGCGCCTGTTCTACGCCGGACCGGACGCGCACTTGCTCGCCGCCATCGCCGGCGCCGAGAAAATCGCGGGCGCAGGCGAAACCGCGCCCCTGGCCGCGGCGTGGAGCGCACTCGGCGCGGCCGCGGCGGCGATGGATGCGGAAGCGGCGCGGGCGGAATACGACCAGGTGTTCGTCGGCGCGGGCAAGGCCGAGATCACCCCCTATGCCTCGCACTATCTTGCTGAATCCATGCAGGAACGGGTGCTGGTGCGGCTGCGCGACGCGCTGGCCGAAATGGGGCTGGCGAAGAACCCGTCTGCGGCCGAGTACGAAGATCATTTCTCCGGCCTGTGCGAAGTCATGCGCCACCTGATCGCCGCGGGCTCGAGCGATGCTGCAGTGCAAGAACAAAAAAAGTTCTTTATCGAGTATCTTAATCCTTGGTATGCTGATTTTTATGCCGCCGTGATGGCTTCGCCCAATACAAATTTTTATAAGCAAGTGGCGACTTTCACTAAGGCATTTCTGGACGTAGAAGCGGTTTCTTTCGAAATGATTTGACCGTCAGCGGCGGTCATTTGTGAGGAGACGAACATGAGCCAAGGCCAGACCAAACTGAGCCGCAGAAATTTCCTGCTCGCGGTCGGCGCAGGCGGCGCGGCAAGCGCCGCCGCGATTGTGGCGAAGACCGTGCCGCAGGTCGAGCCGCAGCCGGCCGTGACCGGCGAGGGCAAGAAGAAGACCAGGGGTTACCACGCCTCCGAGCACATCCGCAATTACTACCGAACCGCGAAAGTCTGAGGAGGCGCCATGTTACTCACCCGGAAATCCGCAAGCGCGCCCTCGGCGCAAACCCGCCTGTCGCGCGGCTTGGCCGGCATGCTGGCCAAGACCATCGACCGCCGCTCCTTCCTCAAGCGCTCCGGCGTGGCGGTGGGCGCGAGTGCCTCGTTGGCCACCCTGGCCGGGCCGTTCAACATGATCGGCCGCGCCGAGGCTGCCAGTGATAAGTCCGCCGGCGGCAAGGTCGAAATCAAACGCACGGTCTGCACCCACTGCTCCGTCGGCTGCGCCATCGACGCGGTGGTGCAGAACGGTGTGTGGGTGCGGCACGAGCCGGTATTCGATTCGCCGCTCAACCTGGGCGCGCATTGCGCCAAGGGCGCAGCGGTGCGCGAGCACGGCGTGACCGAGAATTCGCACCGCCTGAAGTATCCGATGAAGCTGGAGAACGGCAAGTACAAACGCATCAGCTGGGATCAGGCGATCAACGAGGTCGGCGACAAGCTGCTCGCGATCAGGAAGGAAAGCGGTCCGGACGCCAGCTACTGGATCGGATCGAGCAAGCACAACAACGAACAGACCTATCTGATGTGCAAGTTCGTGCGCCTGTTCGGCACCAACAACACCGACCATCAGGCGCGCATCTGCCACTCGACCACGGTCGCCGGCGTCGCCAACACCTGGGGTTACGGTGCGATGACCAATTCCTACAACGACATGCAGAACGCGAAAGCGATCTGGTTCATGGGCTCGAACGCGGCAGAGGCGCATCCGGTGTCGATGCTGCATGTGCTGCATGCGAAGGAGGCAGGTGCCAAGATCATCGTCGCCGACCCGCGCTTCACCCGCACCGCGGCCAAGGCCGACCATTTCGTGCGCATTCGTTCCGGCACTGACATCCCGGTCATATTCGGCGTGCTCTACCACGTGTTCAAGAACGGCTGGGAGGACAAGCAATACATTCACGACCGCGTCTACGGCATGGAGAAGGTGAAGGACGAGGTGATGAAGTGGACGCCCGAACGGGTGCAGGAGGTGTGCGGCGTGTCCGAGGCGGACTGCTACAAGATCGCCGAGACCATGGCGAAGAACCGGCCTTCCAGCATCGTCTGGTGCATGGGGCAGACCCAGCACACCATCGGCAACGCCATGGTGCGCGCTTTCTGCATTTTCCAGCTGGCCCTGGGCAATATCGGCAAGATGGGCGGTGGCGCCAACATTTTCCGCGGCCACGACAACGTGCAGGGCGCGACCGACATCGGCCCGAACCCGGATTCGCTGCCGGGCTATTACGGCATCATCCCGGGCGCCTTCGCTCACTGGGCCAAGGTCTGGAATGTGGATCTGGAATGGCTGAAGAAACAGTACGCCGCCGGCATGATGAACAAGCCCGGCATCACGGTGTCGCGCTGGATCGACGGCGTGACCGAGAAGAACGAATTGATCGACCAGGATCCGAACCTGCGCGCGGTGGTCTTCTGGGGCCACGCGCCCAACAGCCAGACGCGCGGCAAGGAAATGGTCGAGGCGATGAAGAAGCTCGACCTGCTGGTGGTGATCGATCCGTATCCCTCGGCCACGGCGGCGATGGCGGCCATGATCAGGAAGGACGGCGTGTACCTGCTGCCGGCGGCGACGCAGTTCGAAACCTCGGGCAGCGTCACTGCCTCCAACCGCTCGCTGCAGTGGCGGGAGAAGGTGATCGAGCCGCTGTTCGAAGCGAAACCCGACCAGACCATCATGTACCTGTTCGCCAAGAAGTTCGGTTTCGCCGACCAGCTGGTCGGCAAGAAGGACGGCAAGCAGAACATTCAGGTGGTGAAAGACGAGCCGGTGATCGAGGACATCACGCGCGAATTCAACCGCGGCACCTGGACCATAGGCTATACCGGCCAGAGTCCGGAGCGGCTGAAGCTGCACATGAAGCACATGAACACCTTCGACGTGAAGACACTGCGCGCCAAGGGCGGGCCCTGCGACGGCGATTATTTCGGTCTGCCCTGGCCCTGCTATGGCACGCCGGAGATGAAGCATCCGGGCTCGCCCAATCTGTACATGACCGAGCGCCACGTGATGGACGGCGGCGGAAATTTCCGCGCCAACTTCGGCGTGGAGAAAGACGGCATCAACCTGCTGGCCGAAGACGGGTCGCACTCCAAGGGCGCGGAGCTGACCACCGGCTATCCGGAATTCGACCATGTGCTGCTGAAGAAACTGGGCTGGTGGGACGACCTGACCGAGGCGGAGAAAACGGCGGCAGAGGGCAAAAACTGGAAGACCGACCTCTCCGGCGGCATCCAGCGCGTGGTGATGAAAGTTCACGGCTGCCACCCCTTTGGAAACGCCAAGGCGCGCGCCGTGGTGTGGAACTTCCCCGATGCCATCCCGCTGCACCGCGAACCGCTGTACTCGCCGCGGCCGGACATGGTGGACAAGTACCCCACGCACGACGACAAGAAAGCGTTCTGGCGCCTGCCGACGCTGTTCAAGTCGGTGCAGGAAAAGAACAAGAACATTTCCAAGGAATTTCCGCTGATCATGACCAGCGGCCGCCTGACCGAGTTCGAGGGCGGCGGCGAGGAAACGCGCTCCAACCCCTGGCTGGCGGAACTGCAGCAGGACATGTTCGTCGAGATCAATCCCAAGTCGGCCAACGACCGCGGCATACGGGAAGGCGAGTACGTATGGGTGAAAACTCCGACCGGCGCGCAGCTCAAGGTCAAGGCCATGGTGACGGAGCGCGTCGGCGCGGACACGGTGTTCCTGCCGTTCCACTTCTCCGGCTGGTGGATGGGCAAGGACATGCTCGACTACTACCCGGACGGTGCGGCGCCGATCGTGCGCGGCGAGGCGGTCAACACCGCCACGACCTATGGCTACGATGCGGTGACCATGATGCAGGAGACCAAGACCACCCTGTGCCAGATCGAGAAATTTCAAGGATAAGGGGAGACCATCATGGCCAGAATGAAATTCCTGTGTGACGCCGAGCGCTGCATCGAGTGCAATGGCTGCGTGACCGCCTGCAAGCAGGAGAACGAGGTGCCCTGGGGCGTGAATCGGCGCCGCGTGGTCACCCTCAACGACGGCGTTCCGGGGGAGAAATCGATCTCGGTCGCGTGCATGCACTGCTCGGATGCGCCGTGCATGGCGGTCTGCCCGGTGGACGTCTTTTACCGCACCGAGGAAGGCGTGGTGTTGCACGACAAGGACATGTGCATCGGCTGCGGCTACTGCTTTTACGCCTGTCCGTTCGGCGCGCCGCAGTTCCCGCAGGCGGGTGCCTTCGGCATGCGCGGCAAGATGGACAAGTGCACTTTCTGCGCCGGCGGCCCGGAGAAGGACAACTCCAAGGAAGAGTTCGCCAAATACGGTTCCAACCGCCTGGCGCAGGGCAAGCTTCCCGCGTGCGCCGAGATGTGTGCGACCAAGGCGCTGCTCGGCGGCGACGGCGATGTCATCGCCGACATTTTCCGCGATCGCGCGCTGAAGCGCGGCAAGGGCGCCGAAGTGTGGGGCTGGAGCACGGCCTACGGCAAACCCGACAAAGCGCAGCAGCCGGCACCGAAAGGGGGGAAATCATGATCAGCGCACGCAAACTCGCAGTTGCCGTTGCTGCTCTTGCCGTTACGGCCGGCCTGGCCGGCTGCGGCGAAACAGAGCAGGTGATCGTGTACGAGCAGGGCAAGTACCAGGGCAAGCCCGATACCAGGCCGTGGGAGAACGAGCCCGGCGCCAGCCTTTACACCACTTCCAAGTGGGCGAAGGGCGACAAGAGCAGTTGGGAGTCCGCGCTCAGGTCGCGCAGCCAGAATCAAAACGAATACGTGCGCATCGGCGATTAAGGAGGAATCATGCGAGCCAATGTTTCAGGCGTGCGGCATTTCTTCCTGGGATTGATGCTGCTGCTGCCGTTGTCCGGCGGGACGGCTTACGCCCAGGCGCAGGAAAGCCGGATGGACCAAACCCAGGCGCAACGCCAGCAGGTGCAGCCGGGCAACAACGCGCCGGTGTGGCGCGACGTGCGCTCGGGCAAGGAGGGGTACACCTCGATCCAGGGGCGCGAGACCGGCGTTCTGATTCAGACCGAGGGCGAAACCTGGCGCAGGCTGCGCAACGGTCCGATCACGCTCTACGGCGGCTGGTGGGTGGTCCTGACGCTGATCGCGCTTGGCCTGTTCTACAAGTTGCGCGGGCCGATGGGGCTGCACAGTCCGCCCAGCGGCAAGATGATCGAGCGTTTCTCCAGTTTCGAGCGCATGGCGCACTGGACCATGGCTATCAGCTTCTGCATTCTCGCCGTCACCGGCCTCGTCATGCTGTTCGGCAAGCATGTGTTGTTGCCCTTGATCGGCCACACGCTGTTCAGCTGGCTGGCGGAGGTGGGGAAGATCCTGCACAACTTCACCGGGCCGATATTCATGTTCAGCATCGTGGTGTTCGTGGTGACGTTCATTCGCGACAATTTTCCGCGCGCCTACGACATCACTTGGCTGGTCAAAGGCGGCGGCGTGCTCACCGGGGAAGTGGTACCTGCCGGCCGCTTCAATGCCGGGGAGAAAATCTGGTTCTGGGGCGGAGTGATCGGCCTCGGCATCGTGGCGAGCGCCAGCGGCCTGGTGCTGGATTTTCCCAACTTCGACCAGTCGCGCTGGCTGATGATGCTTGCCAACATCGTGCATGTCATTGCCGGGATTCTGTTCATCACCTGGGGGCTTTCCCATATCTATCTGGGCACTGTGGGAACGACCGGCGCCTACGAGGGGATGCGCAACGGCTACGTGGACGAGACTTGGGCGCGCGAGCATGCGCAGTACTGGTACGACGACGTCAAGGCCGGCAGGAGAGAGTTGCCGTCGGGTGCGCCCGGCGCAGCAGCTGCCGCGACCGCCCCGCCACAGGTCCAACACTAATTGGGAGGCTGAAATGAAAACCGCAAAATTGCTGATGGCAGGGGCGCTGGTTTTTGCATTGAGCGCAGGGCTGGCTCAGGCCAAGATACCCGTTCCGCCGATGGATGACGCGGCCAAGGCCAAGGCTGAGGAAAAGAAAGTCAAGGAAGCCGAAGCCGCGAAAAAGGCAGGGGAGCAGCTGGCGAAGGCGCAGGACCGGGTGGCCGAGCGCTACAAGAAAAGCCAGGTCAAGGGCGGCAAGCCTGCGGCTGCGGCCAAGGGCGCCAAGCCGGCGGCGGCAACCAAGAAATAGTCGGACACGCAATCGACAAAGGGGCGCCCGTGCGCCCCTTTGTCATTGCCTGGAGCGCCTATATTCCCTGCACGAGCAGCATCTTCATGTTCGCCGCCCCCTTGCGCACCTTGATCGCCAGCTGATATTCCGGCGAGTCGTAGAAGGCTTTCGCTTTCTCCATCGACTCGAATTCGACCACCGTCAGCCGTTGCGGTTTCCAATCACCTTCGATCGCCTCGTAAGCGCCGCCACGGATGAGGTAGCGCCCGCCGTACTTGGCGATCGCCGCCGGTGCAAGCTTCTTGTATTCCTCGAACTGCGCCGGATTGGTGACGTCGATGTCCACTACGAGATAGGCCGCCATTTTTTCTCCTGTCAATGCTGTCAAAACAGTGAAGTGTAAGCGAATCCCGCTGCGCCGCAAGCCAGGATCAGCGGGATGATACCGGCTTTGTACTTGAACAAGGCGATGAACGCGACCAAGCCAACGAGCGCGGCGAACCACTGGAAGCTGCCACCGAAACCGGCCGGCCACAGCACATGCCAAGCGAAGAACACGGCAAGGTTGAGGATCACTCCGACTACCGCCGCGGTGATACCGGTGAGCGGGGCGGTGAACTTGAGGTCGCCGTGCGTGGCTTCGACCAGCGGCCCGCCGATGAGTACGAATAGGTACGAAGGCAGAAAAGTGAAAAAAGTGGCCACGCTACCGCCGGCTATGCCGGCCCATAGCGGGGATAGCGCATCCGGCCCGAAGATCTGCTTGGTCCAGCCGCCGACGAAGCCGACAAAGGTCACGATCATGATCAGCGGACCGGGGGTGGTCTCGCCCAGCGCGAGGCCGTCTATCATCTGCGTCGGCGTGAGCCAGCCGTAGGTCTCCACGCCGCCCTGGTAGACGTAGGGCAGTACCGCATAGGCCCCGCCGAAAGTCAGCAGCGCGGCCTTGGTGAAAAACCATCCGATCCGGGTCAGCGTTCCGTCCCAGCCGTACGCGGCGCCGAGCCAGGCCATCGCGCCGGCCCAGAGCGCGAGCCCGGCGACGGAAAAGCCGATGAAGCGCTGCCAGGCGAAGCGCGCATGCGCGGGCGTAGGCGTCTCGTCGTCGATAATCGCCGCGCCATAACTCTTGCCGCCTGCGCCGTGTCCCCCGCCGGTGGCGAATTTCCCCGGCGCGAGGCGCCCGCCCAGGGCGCCGATGATGCCTGCCGCCAGCACGATGTAGGGGAAAGGGAGCTTGAGAGCGAAAATGGCGATAAAGGCGGCGGCGCTGATCGCCCACAGCACGCTGTTCTTGAGCGCGCGCGAGCCGATGCGGTAGGCGGCGAATACCACGATGGCGGTGACCGCAGGCTTGATGCCGTAGAGTATGCCCGCCACCAGCGGCACGTTGCCGTAGACCAGGTACACCCACGTCAGCGCCATCAGGATGAACATCGAGGGCAGCACGAACAGCACCCCGGCGATGAGGCCGCCCCAAGTGCGGTGCATCATCCAGCCGATATAGGTGGCGAGCTGCGTGGCCTCCGGCCCGGGCAGCAGCATGCAGTAGTTGAGCGCATGCAGGAAGCGCTTCTCCGAGATCCAGCGCCGCCGCTCCACCAGATCCTGGTGCATCATCGCGATTTGTCCGGTCGGTCCGCCGAAACTGACGAAGCCGAGCTTGAGCCAGTACCAGAATGCTTCCCCAAGGCTCACCGGTGCGGGGGTTTGCTGCTTGTCCTGGGTCATGGTTGCTTCTTGGACAGGTCGGCGCTATGAACCTCCGCGCGCGTCGAGCGGATCCAAGCGTAGAGGGCATCGTACACGACCATCCCGTGATCGAGCATGGCATGGTCATCGGGGTAGTTGACCGAGAGCCCGAGCGAGACTGCGAGCAGGCCAGGCGATTGCGGTGTCAGTTCGGGTTTGCCGGTGTCGGCGCGGCGCACGATCAGCGCGAGATCGGCGAGCGCGGGATCCCGGAGCCCGAAGTCCGCAATGAATGCGTCAAAGCTGCAGTATTCGCCGCGGTGCGAAAACTGCACATCCGGCACGTCATACGGGATGGCCTGCTCGGCCTTTGCAATTGTGAGAACGTCAGCTGAGGGCACGTACAGGAATTCCGCACCCGGGTCGATGAAACGCCTGATCAGCCAGGGACAGGCGATGCGATCGATCTTGGGGCGCTCGCGCGTGACCCACTTGGAGTGCGTATGCTGCAGAAGCTGCGAAATTGAAACGCTGGAAATAACGGTGTCCACGATGATCCTCGCGCGAAGAGAGTCGCAGAACTTGGACGGGACACCGTCTGACCGGGAGTCTGCATTTCCCGGTGCGGGAAATATACAGCCTCCTGCGGGAGCGCGCAATGACGGCGGGCGCGGTGGCGGGCGCGGCGGGCGCGGCTCAGGCCTTCTTCTTGGCGTGAGCGCGGCCAAGCGCAAAGGCGCGGGCAAAACCTAGCAGGCTGCCAGTATTTGCGGCGGCGTAGCCTGGCAGGCCTTGCAGCACCTGCAGCATTGGCCGGCTCGCGATGGCCTGGCGCAGGAGCCGTACCGCGGCCTGGTCCGCCGCTTCGCTGCGGCAGGCGAGCAGATAGCGCTCCCACTCCAGCGACTTGAAGTCGAGCCCGTGCTGCAGGGCGGCCGCTTTGACGCCGAATCCGGCATCGGCCTTGCCTGCGGCGACAGTGGCCGCGACGGCCAGATGCGTGAATTCCTCGTCGGAATAGCCGCGCAGGGATTGGCCGTCGATGTCTGATTCCTGCAGCAACTGGTCGAACAGCAGCCGCGTGCCGGAGCCGCGCTGGCGGTTGATGACGCGCAAGCGCTTGGCGGCCAGGTCGCGCAGATCGCGCACTTTCGCCGGGTTGCCCGGCGGCAGCATCAGGCCCTGCTCGCGCTCGATGAATCCGATCAGACGATGCTGCCGCGGCTTGAGCCAGCGCTGATAAGGCGCCAGCGCGCCCGGGTGCGCTCCGAGCGGGATGTGGAAGCCGGCCAGATCGGCGTGGCCGGCGGCAAACGAGGCCAGTGCTTCCAGACTGCCCTTGAACTCGAGATTCAGTTCCAGGCCGAACGCGGGGGCGATGCGCTCGCGCAACTCGATCAACGCCAGGTCGTGGCTGGCATGCATGACGAGCCGCGACGGTTGCGCTGCCGCAGGCGGCAGGGGCGCGATCTCGATCGCCGCCGCTTTGCGCAGCAGCCGCTGCTCGGCGCCGGCGGTCAGCTGCAGCAGTTGCTTTCCCGCCGCCGTCAAGCTGACGCCTTTGCCGCGCTGCATATCGACCAGCGGCGCGCCGAGCAGTGCCGCCTGCGCGTGCAACAGGCCCCAGCCATGGCGATAGGACAGACCAACTTGCGCCACCGCGGCGGCGAGGTTGGCGCCGCCGTCGATGGCGGCCAGCAGCGGCAGCAGCCGCGCGTCGAGCGCGGCGCCGTCGACGCCCGGCATGTGCCATTGGATCGCTGGGACGAGCTTGACCATTTATGCAAAAAATAGCCTATTCTCACCGATGTGGCAATAGGTGATAATGAAAAAGAAACAAATATGCAATAAATAACATAAACGATGGTTTCGGATCAATCAGAAGGACAGGGGGCGGGATGAAGTCGCTATTATCCGGGGCCGTACTGGGATTCGCGCTCGGCCTCGCCTCTGGCGCCGGGGCGGATCCAGGCGACATCCGCATGTCCACTACTACCAGCACCGACAATTCCGGATTGCTGCGGGCCATTCTGCCTGCGTTCGAGAAGAAATACGGCGTCAGACTGCAGGTGATCCCGGTGGGCACGGGCAAGGCGCTCAAACTCGCGGAGAACGGCGACGTGGACGTGACCCTGGTGCACGCACGGGCGGCTGAGGCCGCTTTCGTGGCCGCGGGCCATGGCGTGAACCGGCGCGACGTCATGTACAACGATTTCGTCGTTGTCGGTCCCGGGGACGATCCAGCCGGCATCCGCGGCATGAAAGACGTGGTCGCAGCGATGCGCAAGCTGAAGCAGCCGGGCGCGCGCTTCGTTTCGCGCGGCGATGACTCGGGTACGCACAAGATGGAGCGGTCTTACTGGAAGCTGGCGCATGCCGAACCCGGCGGGCCGGCCTATCTGTCGGCGGGGCAGGGCATGGGCGAGGTGCTGACCATGAGCGCGAGCCTGCGCGCCTACACACTGACTGACCGCGCCACCTACGCCGCCTATCGCAGTCGCACCGGGCTGGAAATCCTGGTCGAAGGAGACCCGCGGCTGTATAACCCTTACGGTATTATCGCCGTCAACCCGAAGAAGTATCCGGGGGTGAACTATCGGGGCGCGATGACATTGATCGAGTGGATTACTTCCGCCGAAGGCCAACAGCTCATTGCTGATTTCAAGGTGGAAGGCGCACAAATGTTCTTCCCCAACGCAGGAAAATAGGGCGAGCGTGCGATCCAAACTGGCCAGCTTTTGCCGCATCGTCGCTGCGCTCGGTCTGGCGTTGCCGGCACTGCCGCTGGCGGCGGCCGAATTCAAACTGGCGGCGACGCATACGCTGGAGGATTCGGGCCTGCTCGCGACGCTCATTCCCGCGTTTGAAGCGGCCTCGGGCGTCAAGGTCCGGCTGGCCATAGGCGGCACCGGGCAGGTGATCAGGTTGGCCGCGAACGGCGACGTGGACGCGGTCATGTCGCATGTCAAGGCGCAAGAAGAACAACTGGTGGCCTCCGGCGCGGGGCTGAAGCGCCATGCCGTTGCCTTCAACGATTTTCTCATTGCCGGCCCGCCGCAGGATCCGGCCCGGATCCGCGGTCTTCAGGACGCAGTCGAGGTCATGCGCAGGATCCGTGCTGCCAAGGCGCGCTTCATATCGCGCGGCGACGCGTCCGGGACGCATGTCAAAGAGCGGGAGCTGTGGCGCGCCGCCGGGCTGGAACCCAGATGGGCGGGCTATATGTCGGCGGGCGTAGGCATGGGCAGGGTACTGATGATGGCAGGCGAGATGCAGGCGTACACGCTCTCCGACCGCGCGACGTTTGCCGCTTTTCGCGCGAGGACCGGCCTGGAACTTCTGGCCGCAGGCGATGCGCGGCTGTACAACGAATACGGCGTCGTCGCAGTGAACCCGGCCCGGTTTCCCGGAATCAATGCCGATGCCGCCGCCAGGTTCGTCTCCTGGCTGACTTCGGCTGAAGCGCAACGGCTGATTGCCGGTTTCCGCATCGGCGGGCAGCAGGTTTTTTTCGCGCCGGCAAAGGCGCGCTAGATCCCGGATGGATATCCTCGCGTCGACGCGTCAGGCATTTGCTCTGCTGTTCTCCGGCGACGCCGAGCTTTGGACCATCATCTGGATCTCCTTACGCGTATCGCTCACCGCGCTTGCCCTGGCCACGCCCCCCGCGGTCATTCTCGGCTATGCTTTGGCGCAGAAACGCTTTTTCGGCCGGCGCATACTCGTCGTTCTGATCCAGGGGCTGCTGTCGTTCCCCACGGTAGTGGTCGGGCTGATCCTGTACATCCTGCTCACGCGCCAGGGACCGCTGGGTTCCTGGCAATTGCTGTTCACGCAGGAAGCGATGATCATGGGCCAGGCGGTGATTGCGTTCCCGGTATTGGCCGCGTTCGCGCTGGCGGCGGTGCAGGGCGCCGATCCGCGCGCGCACGAGACCGCGGTGAGCCTGGGCGCCTCGCCCCTGCGCGCCGCGCTGACGACGCTGCTGGAAGTGCGCTTCGCCGTGGTGGCGGGCGTATTCAACGGTTTCGGCCGGGTGATTTCCGAAGTCGGCTGCGCCATGATGGTGGGCGGCAATATCGCGGGGGTCACGCGCAATATTCCGACGGCCATCGCGCTCGAGACGAGCAAGGGCGATTTCGCGCAAGGCATCGCCCTGGGTGTGGTGCTGATGTTGTTCGCCCTCGGCATCAGCATCACCCTGGGCCTGCTGCAAGGCAGGGGCGGGCTCAAGTGAGCGTTCTGATGTCGTTCCGGCATCTGCGCAAGTCTTTCGGCGGGCGAAAGTTGCTCGACCTCGGTCCGTTCGCCGTTGGCGCGGGCGAGGCGTATGTCATTACCGGCGATAACGGCTCGGGCAAGACCACGCTGCTGCGCATTCTGGCCGGACTCGAGCCGGGCGAGATTGCGGGTTTCGAGTTCCGCGGCGTGCCGCTGATCCACGGCAGGCTGCCGGAGGACGTGCGCCACGACATCGTGTATGTGCACCAGCATCCCTATCTGTTTCATTCGACGGTTGCGCACAACATCGGCTATGGGCTGGCGGCGCGCGGGATTGCCGGCGTCGAGCGCAGGCGCCTGGCGGCGCAGGCCATTGCCTGGGCCGGCGTGGACCACTTGCGCGGCGTGCCGCCGGCCAAGCTCTCCGGCGGCGAGAAGCAGCGTGTGGCCCTGGCGCGCGCCAAGGTGCTCAAGCCGCACTTGTTCCTGCTCGACGAGCCGACCGCCAACCTCGACGGCGAGGCGCGCGCCCAGGCGATCGCCCTGATCCGGCAACTGGTGCAGGACAACGGCAGCTTGCTCATCGCCTGCCACGACCGCGAATTGATCGAGTTACCGGGCACGCGGCGTTTCCATCTGGAAAACGGCAAGCTGGATGAGGCTTAGGGCCTGTTCGTTCCATATACGGTGTCCTCCAAGAGGACTTCCGTTGGGCGTCTTGAATGCCCTCGCTATGGCTGACACTGAATGCTGCTTAGGGGCTTTTAACAAGATCGGCGATTGCGTGCGGATGTGCTTTTCATCCGCACGCAATCGGCGATCCGCGCGGACGGGTCGCCGTCCGCGCAAGGGGGACGCGGCAGTTCGAACTACCCAGCTATATTCAGGGGTTGCCGAGGAGCAGCCATTGCGCGCTGCGCGCGCCAACCGTATTTTCCGTACGGATGAAAAGCGCATCCGTACGGAAAATACGGTTATGGTTAACACCCAAAACGGTTTAAGTTCGCTTTGATACAAGATCGCCGATTGCGTGCGGACGGGCTTTTTCGTCCGCGCAAAGTCGCAACTCTGCAACAACGGGGCGCGCGATTTGAGTCGCCACGTATAGTTCAGAACGGGCCGAAGAAGCTGCTAAAATGCGCGGTTCAATCAATAGTGCCGACCGCGGTTCCGGGGAGGCTGGAGCGCATTGCCTGCGATGAAAATTTTCGGCTTTGCCGGCTGGTCCGGTAGCGGCAAGACCACGCTGATCGAGCAGGTGATTCCGCGCTTCGTGCGTACCGGCCTCAAGGTGTCGCTGATCAAGCATGCGCACCATCGCTTCGACGTCGACCAGCCGGGCAAGGATTCCTTCCGCCACCGCACGGCCGGCTGCAGCGAGGTGCTGGTCACTTCGGGCGAGCGCTGGGTGCTGATGCACGAGATGCGCGGCGCGCCGGAGGCGACGCTGGAGCAGCAGATCGCGCGCATGTCGCCTTGCGATCTGCTGTTGATCGAGGGCTACAAGCGCTATCCCTTGCCCAAATTGGAGATTTACCGCGAGGCCAACGGCAAGCCGCTGCTGCATCCCGAGGACGAGCATATCGTGGCGCTGGCCACCGACACGCCCGTCCCCTGCCGCTTGCCGCAGTTTGGCCTCGAGGACTACGATGCGATAACCGCTTTTGTGGTCGACACCCTGGAGCTGAAACGATGAAACCGGGCATGCTGTCGGTGGACGAGGCGCTTGCCTTTCTGCTCGAGGGTGCAACAACCGTGGCCGGGACGGAGGAGGTTTCAACGCGCGCCGCGAGCGGCCGCGTGCTGGCGCAAGCGCAACACTCCACCCTCACCGTGCCTTCGGTGGACAACACTTCCATGGACGGTTACGCGGTCTATGCGGCGGATTGCGCCTCGGGCGAGGCGCGCCTGCCGCTGTCGCAGCGCATCGCCGCAGGTAGCATGCCGCAGCCGCTCGCCCGCGGCACGGCGGCGCGCATATTCACCGGCGCGCCGATCCCTGCCGGGGCCGACGCGGTGGTGATGCAGGAGCTCTGTACGCAGGACGGCGACGCGGTCATCGTGAAGCATCGGCCCGAACCGGGCGAATGGGTGCGCCGCACGGGCGAGGACATCCGGGCGGGGAGCGAAATCCTTGCGGCGGGAATGAAATTACGGCCGCAGGATACCGGCCTTGCCGCCTCGGTCGGGATTGCGGCGCTGCCGCTGTATCGCCGGTTGAAAGTTGCGGTGTTTTTCACCGGCGACGAACTGGTGATGCCGGGCGAACCGTTGCCGCCGGGACGCATCTACAACTCCAATCGCTACACCCTGAACGGCCTGCTGCAACTGCTCGGTTGCGAGGTCACCGATTACGGCATCGTCCCCGACCAGCTGCAGGCGACGCGCGCAGTGCTGCGCCAAGCCGCTGCAGGCAACGACCTGATCGTCACCTCGGGCGGCGTGTCGGTGGGCGAGGAAGACCATATCAAGCCCGCGGTCGAAGCGGAGGGCAAGCTCAGCCTGTGGAAAATCGCGGTCAAACCGGGCAGGCCGCTGGCTTTCGGCCAAGTCGATGCGGGCGCGGGGCACAAAGCGCATTTCATCGGCCTGCCCGGTAACCCCGTTTCGAGCTTTGTGACTTTTCTGATTTTCGTGCGGCCGTTCATCCTGCGCTGCCAGGGCGTCGCCCGGGTAGCGCCGCTCAGTTACCCGCTGCGCGCCGATTTCGATTGGCCGAAGCCCGATTCCCGACGCGAATTCCTGCGCGTAAAATTGAATGCAGCCGGCGGACTCGATCTGTTCGTGAACCAGAGCTCGGCGGTGCTGACTTCGGCGGTGTGGGGCGACGGCTTCATCGACAATCCGGCCAAGCAGCCGATCCGCCGTGGCGACATGGTGAAATTTCTTCCTTTCTCGGAGCTGTTCCAATGAGCATCAGAATTCTGTACTTCGCCAGGCTGCGCGAGGATATGGGCATCGCCGGGGAGATGTTCGAGCTGCCGGCGGAGGCCAGTGACGTGAAGGGCCTGCGCGCGCAGCTGGTCGCGCGCGGCGGCGCCTCGGCCGCGGCGCTCGGCCAAGGCAAGGCGGTGCGCGTTTCGGTCAACCAGGACCTCGCGCGCGACGATACGCCGGTGAAGGCGGGTGATGAGATCGCATTCTTCCCGCCGGTGACCGGGGGGTGATATGGCGGTGCGGGTGCAACAGGCGGATTTCGATATTGGCGCGGAAATAGCGGCACTGTGCGGCGCCGATGCAGGGATCGGCGCCATCGCCAGTTTCATCGGCCTGGTGCGCGACGTAAACAACGGCGACGCGGTCACCGGCATGACGCTGGAGCACTATCCGGGCATGACCGAAAGAGCGCTGGCGGGCATTGTCGCCGAGGCCAAGAAGCGCTGGGACATCGCCGATGCGCTGGTGATCCATCGCGTCGGCGAATTGAAACCGCTGGACCAAATCGTGCTGGTGGTGGTGACGGGCGCGCACCGCGGCGCAGCCTTCGCCGCCTGCGAGTTCATCATGGACTACCTCAAGACGCAGGCGCCGTTCTGGAAAAAAGAGCAGACTGCGCAGGGCGCGCGCTGGGTCGAGGCGCGCTCGGACGACGAGCTGGCGGCCGAACGCTGGAACAAGGATTGAGCTCTCCTAGGTTGACGAATTGTTTCGTGGGAGCGAGCTTGCTCGCGATATCCGGCACGCAATCGCGAGCAAGCTCGCTCCCACGCCCAACCAAAGTCTTGTTGCAGGTCAAGCTACTGAGACGATGATCGAAGTTGCCACAGAAAAGAGGCGTAGGTAAGTGCCAATCGGACTCAGCGGGATTTCTTCGTCGTGACCGCCGCCGCTTTCGCAGCCATCGGCATCGGCGCCGCCATAGGCGCGTGGCTGCGCTGGGGATTGGGAAGCGTGCTCAACCCGGCGTTCCCTACGCTTCCCCTGGGCACGCTCACGGCCAACCTGATCGGCGGTTACCTGATCGGCCTCGCTGTCGCCTATTTTGCCGACAACGCCGCAATTCCGCCCGAATGGCGGCTGTTCGTGATCACCGGCTTCCTCGGCGGGCTGACGACGTTCTCGACATTTTCCGCGGAAGCGGTCACGCTGTTGGTGCGCGCCCAGTACGCTTGGGCCGCGGGACTGATCCTGTCGCATTTGGCGGGATCGCTCATCATGACCTTGCTTGGTTTCGCAACATTCAAATGGCTGCACGGATAGGGGAGAAAGCGATGCGCGGCGTTTCTTTGCAGTTCTTCGTTCCCGAGGGCGAAAAGCACGATGGCGAGCTGATGTACGAGTGGCTGCTGGAGAAAGCGAAGAAGCTCGGCGTCCCCGGCGGCTCGGCGTTCCGCGCGGTGGCCGGCTACGGTCGCCACGGGGTGCTGCACGAACAGACGTTTTTCGAGCTCGCGGGCGAGCTCCCGGTGGAGGTCATATTCATCACCAGCCCAGAGCTCGCCGAACAACTCCTCGCGCAGTTGACGCGCGAGGGGTTGAACCTGTTCTACTCCAGGACTGAAGCCGAGTTCGGGATACTGGGCGGGGACTGATCCCTACGCGCAGGTGGAACTGCGCGCCGGCTGTGGAACGAACCAGGCGGCGCCCGGCACGCTCATCCTTGACCGGGATCGGCGAGCGCCCCGTGCTCGCTCTGCTGTAATGCTGCTGTCATATGCCCGTTGTAGACTCACCTCCGAATATTTTCTTTCAACCATTGGGGTGAATCGATGAACATGTTGAGGTCTACAAGACAGTCGGTCGGGGTACTCGCGTTGGCGACGCTGGGTTTCGGAGGCCAGGCGCTGGCTGCCAAGGAACTTACCGGAGCAGGTGCCTCCTTTCCGGCGCCGGTCTACGCGAAATGGGCGGAGGCCTACCAGAAAGCCACGAGCGTAAAGATGAATTACCAGTCGATCGGCTCGGGTGGCGGCATCAAACAGATCATCGCGAAGACAGTCGATTTCGGCGCCTCCGACATGCCGCTCAAGCCCGCCGATCTGGACAAGGACGGCCTGTTCCAGTTCCCGACGGTGATCGGTGGGGTGGTTCCCGTGGTGAACGTGCAGGGAATCAAGCCTGGGGACCTGCATCTGACCGGCGCGCTGCTGGCCGACATTTATCTCGGCAAGGTGGCGAAATGGAACGACAAGGCGATTGCGGATCTGAACCCCCAGCTTGCCCTGCCAAACCAGGATATCGCCGTGGTGCGACGCGCCGACGGCTCCGGCACGACCTTCATATTCACCAATTACCTGTCCAAGGTCAGCGCCGAGTGGAAGCAAAAGGTCGGCGAGGGCACCGCGGTGCAGTGGCCCGTGGGCCTGGGGGGAAAGGGCAACGAGGGCGTTGCGGCATTCGTTCAGCGGATCCCGGCCGCAATTGGCTATGTGGAATACGCCTATGCCAAGCAGAACAAGCTTTCTTACGCCTTGATGCGCAATGCCGACGGCCAGTTCGTTGCGCCCGAGGAAACGACGTTCAAGTCGGCCGCAGCCGGCGCGGATTGGACCAGATCTGCGTTCGCGGAAATCCTGACCAACCAGCCTGGCAAGAACAGCTGGCCGATCACGGGCGCGACATTCATCCTCATGCACAAGGTCCAGGCCAAACCCGAGCAGGGGACCGAGGTGATGAAATTCTTCGACTGGGCCTACGCCAACGGGGATAAAATGGCCGCGGATCTCATATACGTGCCTCTCCCGGATAGCCTGGTGAAACTGATCAAGAGTGCCTGGGCGGCCAACATCAAGGACGCAGCCGGCAAGGCGCTCTGGAGCAGCCGTTAAGCAAGAAGGGCTGGATCCGTCCGGCGCTCCCGGCGCCGAACGGGGCTGCTTTCCGGATTGGCCAGCATGAATATCGGCATCGGCGGCGCACCTATCCGGGAAGGTGCTGCGGCCCGCGCGCTCACAATGAACCTGCCCAGAAGAAAGAAATCATCGGCGATCGGGGACATCGTATTCTTCAATGTTTCGCGCGCCTTCGCCGCATTGGTTCTGATCATGCTCGGCGGCATCATCGTGTCGCTGCTATACGGCGCGTGGCCTTCCATCGAGCGCTTCGGGATTGCATTCCTGTTTCGATCGGAATGGAATCCGCCGGTCGAGCGCTTCGGCGCGTTGGTGCCCATTTACGGCACGCTGGTAACCTCGATCATTGCTCTGTTGATCGCGGTTCCGGTCAGCTTCGGGATCGCCTTGTTTCTTACGGAGCTCTCGCCGACCTGGCTGCGGCGGCCGCTCGGCATTGCGATCGAGCTTCTGGCGGGCATCCCCAGCATCGTTTATGGAATGTGGGGACTGCTGGTGTTTGCCCCCCTGGTTTCCGAGTACCTGCAGCCGTTCGTGACCAGCACGCTGGGACAGGTTCCGGGCGTCGGGGCGCTGTTTCGCGGGCCGCCGATCGGGATCGGCCTGTTGAGCGCGGGCATCATACTGGCAATCATGGTGATTCCATTCATCGCCTCGGTAATGCGCGACGTGTTCGAGGTGACGCCGCGAATGCTGAAGGAGTCGGCCTATGGCCTGGGTGCGACGACCTGGGAAGTCGTTCGGCGCATCGTGCTCCCGTACACCAAGGTCGGGGTGATCGGCGGCATCATACTCGGACTGGGGCGCGCGCTTGGCGAAACGATGGCGGTGACCTTTGTCATCGGCAACAACAATGTGTTGAACACCATCTCGCTCTTCGCGCCCGGGAACAGCATCACCTCCGCACTGGCGAACGAATTTGCCGAAGCCGGGCAGGGCATGTACAGCGCGGCCCTGGTCGAGCTCGGCCTGATCCTTTTCCTGATCACCTTCGTGGTTCTTGCGCTGTCCAAGATTTTGTTGATGCGCCTGGGACGCCACGAAGGCGCGCAGACCTGAGACCTAGATCCGGATGAATATTCGCAGCAAGCGCAGACTGGTGAACCGCTTTGCCTTGGGGCTGTCCCTGGCGGCAATGTCCTTCGGATTGTTCTGGCTGTGCTGGATTCTGTACACCGTCCTTCATCTCGGCCTGAGCGGACTGTCCCTGGCCCTGTTCACCAAGATGACCCCCGCACCGGGAAGCCCGGGCGGGCTGCTGAACGCCATCGTCGGCAGCTCGATCATGGTGGGCCTGGCGACGCTGCTCGGGACGCCGGTCGGTATTCTGGCCGGCGCTTATCTCTCGGAATACGGACAGCGTACCCTGCTGGGGTTCGCGACCCGGTTTATCAACGACATCCTTCTTTCGGCGCCATCCATCGTGATCGGCCTGTTCATCTACGCCGCCTACGTGGCCCAGGTCGGGAAATTCTCGGCGATTGCGGGCGTGTTTGCGCTCGCGCTGATCGTCATACCGGTGGTGGTGCGCACGACGGAGAACATGCTGCTGCTGATCCCGAACAGCCTGCGCGAGGCCGCGTTCGCCCTGGGAGCGCCCAAATGGATCGTGATCATGCGGGTGACCATCCGATCCGCCAAGGCCGGCATCGTCACTGGCGTATTACTGGCGGTGGCGCGCATTTCCGGGGAAACCGCGCCGCTGCTGTTTACCGCGCTGTCGAACCAATTCTGGAGCCTGGATCTCGACGAGCCGATGGCGAATCTCCCGGTCACCATCTTCAAGTTCGCCATGAGCCCGTTCAGCGACTGGCAGGAGCTGGCCTGGGCGGGCGTGTTCCTGATCACCGTGGGCGTGCTTGCGCTGAACATCGCGGCGCGCGTGTTCTTCAGGGAACAGGCGAAGTCCTGATCCGACGTTCCTGCACACATACCCGATGATGACAACGCCAATCACCGAGACGAGCACCACGCCTGCGCCGGCGGTCCAGCTAACGATCCGCGGCCTGAATTTCTTTTACGGCAAGTACCATGCGCTGAAGGACATCAACATGGATGTCTACAAGGCCAGCGTCACGGCCTTCATCGGCCCCTCCGGCTGCGGCAAATCCACGCTGCTGCGCGCGATGAACAGGATGTACGCGCTCTATCCCGAGCAGCGCGCCGAGGGGGAATTGCTGCTCGACGGCAAGAACCTGCTCGACGCCGATATCGATTTGAACGATTTGCGCGCACGCGTCGGCATGGTGTTCCAGAAGCCGACGCCGTTTCCGATGTCGATCTACGAGAACATCGCTTTCGGCGTGCGTTTGCACGAAGACGTGACGCGCGCGCAGATGGACGATCGCGTCGAATGGGCGCTGCGCAAGGCGGCGCTATGGGACGAGGCGAAGGACAAGCTGAATCAGAGCGGCATGAGCCTCTCCGGCGGGCAGCAGCAGCGCCTGTGCATCGCGCGCGGCATCGCCGTTCATCCGGAGATTCTGCTGCTGGACGAACCCACCTCTGCGCTGGATCCGATATCCACCGCGAGAATAGAGGAACTGATCCACGACCTGAAGCAGGAATTCACCATTGTCATCGTCACTCACAATATGCAGCAGGCTGCGCGGGTTTCCGATTACGCCGCTTACATGTACTTGGGCGAGCTGATCGAATTCGGCGACACCGACAACCTGTTCATCAAGCCGCGGAACAAGCAGACCGAAGACTACATCACCGGGCGTTTCGGTTAGACAGCCCAAGGAGCGCGAACATGCCTACCACCGAACACCTTTCGAAACAGTACGACAGCGACCTCGATGCGCTGCGTTCGCGCGTCCTGCAAATGGGCGGCCTCGTCGAGGCGCAGATTCTTGCGGCCATCGAGGGTTTTTCCACTGGAAACCCGGAGCTGTTCGAGCGGGTGATTGAAACCGAGTTGCGCGTCAACGGCTACGAGGTGAGCATCGATACCGACTGCAGCCATATCATCGTCAGGCGGCAGCCGGCCGCGACCGACCTGCGCCTGATCATGGCGGTCAGCAAGACAGTGACGGACCTCGAGCGCATGGGGGACGAGGCGGAAAAAATCGCGCGCATGTCGAAGCAGATTCACGAACGCGACCGGCTCAAGGTGCAGCGCTTCGGGCAGATCCGGCATGCCGGCAACATCGCGGTGCAGATGCTGCGCCAGGCGCTGGACGCGTTTGCGCGCCTGGATGCGGAGCAGGCCGCGCAGGTCGTGCGCGAGGACATGACCATCGACGACGAATTCCGCTCCATCGTGCGCCAGCTGGTCACTTTCATGATGGAGGATCCGCGCACGATTTCCAGTGCCCTGGAAGTTCTCTGGATTGCCAAGGCGATCGAACGCATCGGTGACCATGCCAAGAACGTGGCCGAAAACGTAATTTATATCGTCAAGGGCACCGACGTACGCCACACCCGCTTCGAGGATCTCGAGCGCGAGGCGAAAAGCTGAATGGCGTACTGGTCCGGAATGCACGCAAGTGCGGGGTTGCAGGAGCCGGCATGCCCAGTTCGATCCTGATCGTCGAGGACGAAGAGCCGATCCTGGAGCTGATCGCGGTCAACCTCGAGCATGCGGGGCAAGAGCCCTGGCGCGCGCGCTCCGTAGCCGAGGCTGAGAAGCTGATCATGGCGGCACTGCCGGATGTCGTCCTGCTCGACTGGATGCTCCCGGGTGAATCGGGGCTGGTTTTCGCGCGCAGGCTGCGCGCGGACCGGCGCACGAAAGCCATTCCGATTATCATGCTGACGGCACGCGCCGACGAGCGGGACAAGCTTGCCGGGCTCGAAGCGGGCGCGGACGATTACATCACCAAGCCCTTTTCGCCGCGGGAGCTGGTCGCGCGCATCAAGGCGGTGCTTCGCCGGCGGGCGCCGGAATTGACCGACGACACCGTGGAGATAGCGGGCCTGCGCCTGGATCCCGTTGCCCACCGGGTTGCCGGCGGCGGCCGCAAGATCGAACTGGGTCCCACCGAGTTCCGCTTTCTGCATTTCTTCATGACGCATCCGGACCGGATCTATTCGCGCGCACAGCTGCTCGATGCGGTCTGGGGGGATCACGTGTTCGTGGAGGAGCGCACCGTGGATGTTCACATACGCCGGCTGCGTCAGGCGCTTTCGCCGTCGGGACACGACCGGCTGATCCAGACCGTTCGCGGGAGCGGCTATGGGTTCGGTTCCAGCGCCTGATTCCCGGCCCCGGCACGCGCGGGGCGAACAGGGTTGGAAACAGCCGTGCGATAATGCCGGCCTCGTGTTCCCGGCGCACACATTGAACAGCGTTCTGGTTCAGACGCTCACCACCGCAGCCTGGCTGGCTGTTCCGGCATTGATCGGGCGCCTGGCGTTCGGCGCCGACGCCGGATGGGCATTGTTCGCCGGCGGACTGCTGATCGTGTCCGGATACCACGCCAGGAACCTGCGTCGCCTGCTCGACTGGCTTGGCAACCCGGATCCAGGGGATGTGCCTGAGGCGAGCGGTGCTTGGGATGACGCCTTTGCCCTGCTGCATCGGCGCGAGCGGCGCCTGGCGCAGGAACGTCAACGCCTGGCGCGCCTCGTGGTCCGCTATAGCCAGGCGGGGCGTGCCCTGCCGGACGGCGTGGTGATCCTGGATGGCGACGACCGGATCGTCTGGTGCAACGGCAAGGCCGAGGCGCGTTTCGGCATCGACGGCAAAACCGATGTCGGCCAGCCGATTACGAATCTGGTCAGGCAGCCGGAGTTCGTCAAATACCTGGCGGCTGGCGATTACACCGGTCCCGCCCAGCTGAAGACCGCTAGAGGCGCGGCCCTGTCGCTTTCGGTTCAGATCATTCCCTACGACGATGCGCAGAAGCTGCTGCTGGCGCGCGACATAACTCAGGCGGAGCGGCTGGACACCATGCGGCGCGACTTCGTCGCCAACGTGTCGCACGAGCTGCGCACGCCGCTCACCGTGCTCACGGGTTTTCTCGAGACCGTGCGGGAGCTGAAGCTGGATCCGGACCGGGCGCGCAACTACATGGGCATGATGGCCGGCCAGGCGAGCCGCATGCAGCGCATCATCGACGACCTGCTCACGCTCTCGGCACTGGAATCCGCGCCCCAGCCCCCCTGGGACCGGCAGGTCCCGATGAGGGCAGTGCTCGACAGCCTGTGTGCCGACGCGGAAGCGCTATCCGGCGGGCGCCACCGCATCAGCCTGGACGCACAGGGCGATTGGGACCTTCTGGGCGCCGAAAGCGAGATCGCCAGCGCGCTGCGGAACCTGATTACCAACGCCATCCGCTACTCGCCTGCGGGCGGTGAAGTGCGGCTGATCTGGCGGGCTTCGGCGGACGGCGCGTCCTTTGCCGTCGAGGACAGCGGCGTCGGAATCGAGCCGGAGCACATCCCGCGGCTCACCGAGCGCTTCTACCGCGTGGACAGCGGCCGATCGCGCGAGACGGGCGGAACGGGTCTCGGGCTCGCGATTGTCAAGCACGCGCTCCTGCGACACCAGGCCAGCCTGCAGATCGAGAGCGAACCGGGCAAGGGCAGCCGCTTTACGGTGCGTTTTCCGGCGCGGCGCGTTGCCGCCGGTCATCAATCTTCGGGTGTGACGGTTTGAGGGACTCCGACGCGAGGTAGACCGGCGCCTTGATGACGATTCGGTGAGGAACGGTTCCCTCTCATCGCTTGAAAATCCGCAATGTGGCCGCATCTGGGAAGCAATGACTCCAGGGAGCTTCCCATGCGCTTAGACAAACTCACCACCAAGTTCCAGCAGGCGCTGGCCGACGCGCAGAGCCTAGCCGTGGGCAACGACAATTCCTACATCGAGCCGGTGCATGTCCTGTCGGCCTTGATCGCGCAGGAAGACGGCGGCACGGCGTCGCTCCTCGCGCGCGCCGGGGTCAACGTGACGCGGCTGCGCGATGCCCTCAAGGGCGCGATCGCGCGCATGCCCAAGGTCGAGGGCCAGGGCGGCGAAGTGTCGATTTCGCGCGAGCTCAACAACCTGCTCAACCTTACGGACAAGGAAGCGCAGAAGCGCGGCGACCAGTTTATCGCGTCGGAAATGTTCGTCCTCGCCCTGGCCGAGGACAAGGGCGAGGCCGGCCGCCTGCTGAAGGAGGCGGGCGGCAGCAAGAAAGCGCTGGAGCAGGCGGTCACCGCCCTGCGCGGCAAGGAGAGCGTGTCCAGCCAGGATGCCGAGGGCAGCCGCGAGGCGCTGAAGAAATACACCATGGACCTGACCGAGCGCGCCCGCGCGGGCAAGCTCGACCCGGTGATCGGGCGCGACGACGAGATCCGCCGCGTGATCCAGATTCTGCAGCGGCGCACCAAGAACAACCCGGTGCTGATCGGCGAGCCCGGCGTGGGCAAGACCGCCATCGTCGAAGGCCTGGCGCAGCGCATTGTCAACGGCGAAGTGCCGGAGACCCTGAAGGGGAAGCGCGTGCTGTCGCTCGACATGGCTGCGTTGCTCGCCGGCACCAAATACCGCGGCGAATTCGAGGAACGATTGAAGGCCGTGTTGAAAGAACTGTCGCAGGACGAAGGCCAGACCATCGTTTTC